>PBAM01000013.1 GCA_002716285.1 Acidimicrobiaceae bacterium | reverse complement strand
TGTTGTGCCTGTGGTGTCTTCTACGAGTGTTGTGCCTGTGGTGTCTTCTACGAGTGTTGTGCCTGTGGTGTCTGAGATTCGCCTAGGAAGAATTCCAACAAAAGAAGAGCCTCTTCGCGTAATGATTATAGGTGACAGTGCGACATATGAAATTGAGCCTGCCTTGTCAGCGGCTCTAAAGAAAACAGGTGTAGTGGAGACAGCTAATCGAACTCAATTCGGATTCGGATTAAGTCAATGGCCTAGGTACAAGTGGTGGGATATATGGCCGTCTTTTTTTCATCAGGTTGAGCCTGAGGTAGTAATTTTCCAAACCGGGATTTGGGATATGGATGAGGTCATTAACGGACCCACAAGACGACCTTTACCGACTGACCCAGACTGGGTTGAGCAATTCAATTTCTTGATGGAAGTCGCAGCAGATGTTTTGTCAGAAAGCGGCGCCCATATCTTTTGGTTGACGATGCTCCCTACCCACGACAATGATGAACACGAACGTTTGAATAAATTGATTTATGAATTAGCTGATAGAGATCAGAGAATAAGTGTGATTGACCTAACTCCATTATTCGCAGATGAGAATGGAAACTATCTCGAAGGGATAGAGAGATCAGGAAAGTATTGGCCAATTAGAAAAATTGACGGAGTTCATTTGTGCAGATTTGGCTCAAGAATTGCCACCGAATTGGTGATCGAACATGTTTCTATTTTTGCAGGTTTCGAAGTTGTTTCCGGTTGGGAAGATGGAGAATGGCTCACAAACTCTCGATTTGATTTAGACCCATGCAGTGATCCAGTTGATTTGATAGCCGGAAAGGCAGAACTCCTTTCTATTGGGTAAGTTCTTAGTATGAGAGTAGGGGGGGTACATCACCACCGTGATGTACAAGATGGAACAGTTCGAGCTGCTGTATTTGGAATTAGTGATGGACTTGTATCAAACGTTGCTTTAATACTCGGAATAGCAGGTGCAAGTACCGACCCATCAATTGTGAGAGTGGCCGGTATATCTGGTCTACTAGCGGGTGCTGTTTCTATGGCAGCAGGAGAATACGTTTCCTTAAAAGCGCAGAAAGAACTAGTTGAACGAGAACTCATCATTGAACAAGAATCAATAGAGGACAATTTTAAAGCTGAAACTGCAGAATTGGTAGCTATATACGAAGGGCGAGGAGTTGATTCAGACCTAGCTGAAGAAGTAGTAAAACAGATCATGTCGAATCCTGACGTTGCTCTTGACGTTCACATACGTGAAGAGCTAGGGGTTGATCCGGCTCAGCTAGGTAATCCAGTTATGGCTGCTTTATCTAGTTTTGTTTCATTTTCTTTGGGAGCTTTCGTCCCAGTTGTGCCTTGGCTTGCAGGTGGGGGGAATAGTGCAGTTTGGATTTCAGCGATTTCCGGTGTAACCGCCACGGCAGTAGTTGGTGCTGTTTTGGCAGTATTTTCCGACCGGTCAGTATTTCGTACTTCACTAAGGCAGATGCTCATCGCTGCGGGAGCTTGTTCAGCCACTTATTTGATTGGGAGTTTCCTCGGAACAAACATTGGCTAGTTATCGAAATTTGGCTCGGGGTCTACCTTTTCCCCTGGAGTAAACGAGACAGGCATATGTTTAACTCCATTAATAAAATTTGATCTAAGACGTGAAGGTTCTCCGTCAAGAGAGATGTCAGGCATTCTTTTACAGATCTCTTCAAAAATTATTCTTAATTCAAGTTTTGCAAGATTTGCACCGAGACAATAGTGAGGTCCGCCACCGCCAAATCCGACATGGTTATTAGGTGAACGTTGAACATCCAATGAGAACGGATTTTCGAACTCTAACTCATCTCTATTGGCTGAAATATGCCACATCACTACTTTGTCACCAGCATTTATCTTTTGACCATTTATCTCTATATCCTGAGTTGCCGTTCTTCTGAAATGTAAAACAGGACTTGCGAACCTAACGATTTCATCAACTGCTGCGTCGATGAGGTTTGCGGTGTTTGATTTTAATAACTCAAACTGATCAGGGTGCTCTATCAGTGCCCATAAGCCATGCGAAGTTGCATTACGTGTCGTCTCATTTCCAGCAACGGCCATTAGGAGCATGAAACCATCAATTTCTTGTTCATTGAGAACAGTGGGTTCACCATCATCTCCTATGATCTCCGCATTGATTAAGCGAGTAATCAGGTCATCTTGAGGTTCTTCGCGTCTTTTATTAGCCAAGTCGTTTGCATATGCGTATAGCTCGAATGCGGCAGCTTGATTATCCTGCCCTGCATACTCAGGATCTTCGATTCCAATCATTCGGTTGGACCATTCAAAGAGTTTGTTTCTTTCTTCTTGGGGGACGCCCATTATTTCGGCGATAGCTTGCAAAGGAAGTTCGGCGGCGACATCTACTACAAAATCACAGTTACCTTTTTCGATGACTTCATCAACTATGAGAACGGTTCGAAGTCGTAAGTATTTCTCAAGCAAGCCGATCATTCGTGGTGTGAAACCGCGGTTTACCAATTTTCTGTAGCGGGTGTGCTTGGGCGGATCCGTATAAAGCATCTGGGTTCCTCTAAGATCGAAACCTTTTGAACCGTCTTCATGTTCATGAGGGTCCTCTATAGAGATCCCTCCAGTCTCGGAGGAGAAAACTTCGGCATTCCTATTTACCTCAACTAGATCTGCGTGCCGGACTATATTCCAGAAACCAGGTCCGTCTGGTTCATCGTGCCAACTTACTGGATCTTCTTTCCGAAGATAACTAAACATCTCATGATGTTCTTGTGCGAGGAATCTATCTAGATCTAAAAGGTCTATATCTTCCATCTTCATAACTTTTCCAATCGCTAATTCGATAATAGCAGTATGTGCTACAGCCTCAAATTAGTTGCCTCCGGATAGTTCAGGTTCTATAAAAATAGGACCAGCATTTTTGAGTTCAATTCTGATGTCATCTTCCAACTGATTTATGAGTTGAGCTATTTCTTTAGTTTGAAGAGTCTCATGAAAAGCGACCCTCACACCTATAAGAATTTCTTCTGGCCCTATATGTTGAGTTCTCATTTCTACCAATTCAACAACTTGCTCGTTATTCTCAATGACACTTACGATTTTTAAACGGTCTGTTTCGCTAGCGGACTCACCGATAATGAGACTGTGCATTTCACGGGCAAGAATAGTGGCAATGACCCCTAAAAGAATTCCTATTGAAAGAGTACCGATTCCGTCCCAAATAGGGTCTTCAGTTATTTTCACTAGAGATATTGCTGCTAGAGCAATAACCATCCCAAACAAGGCTCCAGCATCCTCTAGAAGAACCACTGGAATCTCAGGTTGCTTTGAACGGATTACAAATTTAGGCCAAGTGGTTTGACCTTTAATTGTTTTTGCTTCAACAATCGCAGTTCTGAAGGAAAAAGATTCAATACATATTCCAAAAATTAGAATCCCTATAGCCCAACTGGCATTATCAAAGGCATGAGGATGACGGATTTTTTCCACACCTTCGTAAATCGCAAATAATGAACCTAAAGAAAACAAAATTAGGGCTACCACAAAAGACCAAAAGTATCGTTCACGACCATATCCGAAAGGGTGTTTGGAACTAGGTTCACGTTTCGCTCTTCGTGTCCCTAATAATAAAAGAAGTTGGTTCGCTGAATCAGCACTAGAGTGAATACCCTCAGCAAGCATCGTTGATGATTTAGTTATTGCAAAACCAAAAAATTTTGCAATAGTTATTCCAAGATTTGCTAGTAGTGCAGCAAGGATAGTTTTTTTGCCAGTTGTTGCCATTGGTCATATTTTATTTATAGGGACTTAATTATTTCTATCAGAAAAACTCGATTTCGTGTATCTTCAGATGAGCTAATAGCTTTGATAATAATTAGAGAGTATGGAAAACAGAATGAAAATTTTTAGATCATCATCTGAATTACTTAAAGCTGTGGGGGATCATCTCGGTTACAGCGATTGGATAGTGGTTGATCAGAATCGCATAGATTTATTTGCAGAAGCAACAGGAGACAAGCAGTGGATACATGTGGACCCACAAAAAGCTTCTGATGGTCCTTTCGGAAAAACGATTGCACATGGATACCTGACTCTTTCCTTAACAAATTGCCTCTTGCCAGAAATTTTTCAAGTCGATGGAATCTCCATGGGAATCAATTACGGCACAGACCGTGTCAGATTTCCGGCACCCCTAATGGTTGGATCAACTGTTCGTGCAGGGGCAGAACTGGTCGATGTTACAGAAATAGAAGGTGGTGTCCAGACGGTGGTTCGTGTGACTGTTGAAATCGAAGGCATAGAAAGACCCGCATGTGTCGTCGATAGTCTTAGTCGTTTCATCTGGTAACCAAATAAAGGTAACCTTGTTCGGTGTCTAAAAGGAAACGTAAAGCTACGCCCATAGCTCCACCTTCAGTTCCACCTGTGGAGGCAGGGATGTTAAGTCCCACCAGGTTAGTCCCATCTAATATCAATAAACCCCCTTATGCGTTGACAGGTGATCCAGGAAACTCAACCTCATCATTGGTAAGGGATGACGATGAGATTAAACGCATGGAAAAAGCAGGAGAGATAGCAGCGCTAGTTCTATTAGAAGCAGGTTCTAACGTCGCCCCTGGTGTTACAACAGACAAAATCGACGAGATAGTGCACGAGATGATCTTGTCTTTCGATGCTTATCCCAGTCCACTTAATTACAGAGGGTTCCCAAAATCTGTTTGCACATCAGTGAACGAGGTCATATGCCATGGAATTCCAGATAGTCGCCCATTGCAAGAAGGCGACATCGTAAATATCGACGTCACGGTTTATCACGATGGTGTTCACGGCGACACCTCAGTTACCTTCCCAGTTGGAGAAGTGAGCGAAAGAGACATCCGTTTAATCAAAGAAACGCGAAAGGCAATGGAATTAGGAATAGAAGCAGTCAAACCTGGAAAACCTGTGAATGTTATTGGAAGAGCGATTGAAAGACATGCAAAACGTCATGCCTTAGGGGTTGTTCGCGAATTCATTGGTCATGGTGTTGGAACCGAGTTTCATAGTTCACTTCAAATCCCTCATTATTATGACCCTTATGCTTCCACAGAGATACTTCCAGGGATGACTTTTACGATTGAACCAATGTTGACGCTTGGCGATCCATCAGCGCAGATATGGAGCGATAATTGGACAGCGGTTACAAGAGATGGAAGGCGCACCGCACAATTCGAACATACAATTATTGTTTTGAAAGATGGGGCAAAACGTCTCACCGTAACGGGTGATGGAAACGCCCCTTCGGATCTTCTTTCCATCTAATCAAAATTCGGTTTAACGCCAAGTAGCTGTACCGGTCTTTGCCAACGCAACCCATGTGTTGCCGGGGGTTAATCTGATGGGTATTCCATCCGAAGTTATTTCTGCTGGTTCTGAATCTTTCTTTCGTTCCCACTCACCTTCGATTAGATGCCCATCAGTAAATACCCAAACCTCGCCACTTCCTTTTGTTACGGCCTCAGGCGATCGTGAGTCAGCGGCACTTTTACCGTAAGAAATGAATTGAATAACTATGTTTGCTGGGGCTACTCGCACACCATCACCATCACCATGGGGTTCACCATTGTGGGTGCGCTCCCAGCCTGCGCCATTCCATGCATAATCTATTTCCGCATGACCGAAATCTACAAAAACACCGGTTGCTTTTTTAGCGTTTGCGTGAAGAGGTGCATTTTCGGTTCTGAAAGTAAATGGAGGTTTAGGAATTTCATCTCTATTTGGATGCTGAGACCATAGTCTTTCTGTTGAAGTGAAAAGATTGTGTGGCGCTCTCCTAGATGTTGAACGCCAGTAGCTTTCACGAGAAGTGTCATATCCAACGTCAGTCAGGTCAGAGTCCCGTACCACTTCTCTGGTTCCACGATTAGCTCCAGAATAAGCGAAAAGTGGACTATCAAAACCGGTCAGGAGAGGCGGGTCAGAAGTTCTAGCTGAACGAACAGGTCCAACTACTCGCGAATCTGTTGTTTGAAAAATAGCGATGAGACGCGTTAAACCAGCCTCTACAAGTTCTTCGTAAACAACATCCGCTTGATTGATTCCGGCCTGCGGTCTTGCAATTGAGACATTATCGATTTTAACAGCGAGAGCCGGTCGAGGAATGTCAGTCCCAGTTAGCCCAGTCCATTGTTTTGACAACTCTAAAAGACGGTATCTATCTATTTCTCCATCAAGTATGTCTATCTCAACATTTAAACTGTCTATATTGCTTTCTAGATTACTTATTCCCGAACGTAGATTCGAAATTCTTTCTTTTACCGTAGGTATACGAGAACGGGCTTCTTCTTGAAGCAAAACGTAATCTTTTTGTTTATCTCGAGCTGCTGCAATTTCATCATGAACTCCGGAAACACGCTCTCCAGTAATACGCATTTTGGAATCAACGGACTCAAGCCTTCCTTCTGTTTCATCAATAAGGGCTTTGTAAAGTATCTGGCTTCTTATTCCGCGAAGAGTTTCATCAGTTAATTGGGCTGACTGCGTTAGAACGGAGTTCATTCTTTCATCGTTTCGTACATAGGAATCGATAGCTAGTTCACGTCGAAGCTGGAACGGCTCTGAACGAGATGACCAGACTTCTATGTAGTCGTCTGCCAACAACTCGAGTCTTATCGGGTGTTTTACAAGTTGTGTGTCTTCACTATTTATTAAAGCTTCAGTTTCTGCAATGGTTTCATCTATTTCTAAAAGCTCATTTTGGAGGTCGACGATCTTCTGCTCTTCTGTATTAACGTCCCGTTTTATTTCGTCAATGTCAGAATTTACTTCACTAATTTGCTTTTGCAGGTTTTCTATTTCTTTGTCATAAGGTCCAGCAAGAGCGTTTGGGAGGGTAGTGGTAGTCAAAATCGCGACAGAAGAAATGCAAAAGATAAACCGCTTAAGACCCATAATGCGAGCGTAGATCTCCCACCACCCTGAGGGGGGTCATATAGTGAATTTTTTAGCGGTCTTGACTCAAAATTAGTGCACTAGTAGGTACGGAGGTTCCTGCGGTAACTAAAGCATTTTCAACGTTTTCGACCTGATTGACTGAAGTCCCTCGGATTTGACGGACAGCTTCGGCGATGCCGTTCATTCCATGTATGTAAGCCTCCCCCAATTGGCCGCCATTAGTATTTGTTGGCAACAGGCCATCCATCTCGATATTGCCATCACGCAAAAATTCCTTTGCTTCACCTTTTTCACAGAATCCAAATTCTTCCAGTTGGGGAAGGAACAGAGGAGTGAAGTGATCGTAAATGTTTGCGACCTGAATATCTGATGGTCCCAGACCAGTGTTTTTCCATAATTGATCTGCGCATAATTTCATTTCAGGAATTCTTGTAATGTCATCTCTGTAGTAGCTCCTCATGGCTTGCTGATCATCCGTTGCCCCTTGAGCGGCCGACGCTATTACCGCAGGAGGATTAGGCAGATCTCTAGCGCGTTCAAGCGAAGTGACAAGAATTGCTTGTCCACCGTCAGATTCTTGGCAACAATCCAATAGATGAAGAGGCTCAACAATCCATCTGCTTTCTTGATGTTCTTCCAAAGTAATTGGTTTTTCGTAGAAAAAAGCTGCAGGGTTTGTTGCCGCGAATCTTCTATCGGTAACTGCTACACGTCCAAAATCTTCAGAAGTAGCCCCAGATAAGTGCATGTAGCGAGTGGCAAACATCGCAACCCAGCTTGCAGGGGTTAGAAGACCAAACGGTGAGGTCCACCCAAAAGTAACATCGAATGCTTCCGCTCCACCATGTCTATCTTGAACTCCACTACCGAACCTGTGCCAAGACCTTTCGTTAAAAGCCCGATAGCAAAGCACGTAGTTGGCAGAGCCAGAAAAAATTGCTGAAGCAGCTTGTCCAATAGTTCCACATGCTGCACCTCCGCCGTGAGGGATCATGCTGAAGTGACTCAACGAAGGGATTCTTAGATTCCGTGCAACTTCAATTTCAAAATTTTGNTCNGAGCTGAAAGTTACTATCCCATCAACATNCGAAGCAGNAACCCCGGNATCTTCTAACGCNGCTTCGCAAGCCTCAACAGCAAGCTCCATAGGGGTTCGACCTGAGTTTTTTGAAAATTCAGTAGCACCGATTCCTACAATCGCTGTTTCAGAAGAAAAATTAGTGCTCATTTAATCTTCCTTACTATTTTCCGGAAGAAGTATTTTTGCATTTCCTGAGACATGAACGCCTCTATCATTTTTACCCAGGAAGGAGATAACTAAAGATATTTGGTTTCCATGCTCAGTTTTTTCCGTAACTGAACCTGAAAGAGTCATAGTGTCGTCAGGATGGTTGGGTGCNCCTAGCCTTAATTCAATAGAGCTCCAATCAATCTCAGGTCCGGCCCAATCATTTATCCAACGGCTAACGATTCCTGCTGAAGTAAGAATGTTCATAAAAATATCAGGCATCCCTTTAGATTGAGCGGCTTTAGGGTCATGATGCACATCTTGATAGTCACGAGTGGCTAAAGCAGTTGAAACTATAAGAAGCGTTGTTATNGGCACTGGAGAGTTCGGCAGTTCGTCACCTATTTGAATGTTTTCTGGATCGAGTTTTGAGACGTGTCTTTGCGCACTTTCCGTTTCCGAATTATTTTGATCGGCGTTAAAAGTCTGATCATTATTGTCATCTGTTTCAGTATTCTCAAATTCTGACTCTTGTTTTTCATCGTGTATTGGTTTGAACTGATGTAATGTAAATTCATTATCAACATTTAGCCAGTGGACTTCTAGTGGCATACCTATTTCCAGTTTCTCTGGTTCAACGTCGGTGATATTGGAAACCAAGCGAACTCCTTCTTCTAATTCCACTAAACCGACGATTAGCGGATAGTCGAAAGCTGGAACTTGAGGGTAGTGCGCAATAGCCCAACTATGAAGACTGCCTTTGCCAGTTGTAGTAATACTGTCAAGCAAAACAGAACCACATGAGAGACAACGAACAGCGGGCGGNTGTTGCAGATTTGTGCATTCATTGCACGACTGGANCCTTAGTTCTTTATTGTTGCAGGCATCCCAAAACCAGTCAGTTGAACTATTAGAAGCTGGTTTAGGTCTCGGCGGTTTTTGATCTGTTTGTTCATTTTTCTTACCAGTACCAGGTCGAAATTTGAGCACTCGAAATTCCATCGAGCCAACCTGTTTCCCAGAGGTATCAAAATATATTGTTTCAGTGGTAACAAAATGACCTACACCGATAGCCGTTGTTTTTTCTTCCGAAATGTCNAGNANCTTCTGACTAGCAGAAATTAAATCGCCGGGTTTAATTACTGCGTCATAGTGATAGGTAGCGTTTGTCGCTACCACGCCTGTAAAGCCAGCCTCATCGAGGAGTTGATAAACCCCAGCGCTAGGCGAATCCTCAGTATTTCTTTGGAATTGGTCGCCTAGATGGAGACCGGACATAGTCCAAACTTGCAGCATTGCGGGCGGGGCAATAATTCCTCCGTGTTTCGAATCATTCGCAAAATCTTGACTGATATAAAGGGGGTTACTNTCCGACATGGCATCACACCATGATCGAATTACAGGTTCACTGACGCTGTCGCGGGCCACTTCGATTTTTCCGGCAGAACCAACTTCAGATGTCAGCGAATTATAAAAATTGGTTCGTTCACTATCTGTTTTAGCTGGTTCATTAGTTTGAGAAAGATCTCGATTCAATTTTCACCTCTTCAAAGCGATCATACTCACATTATCCTTGGGTTAACTCATAGGNTGATTAGCTAATTTGACACTGTGGACACCAAGTGGTCGAGCGGTGACCAACAATTCGATTTTTTAANATGGAAGAACAGTTATTGCATGCCTTTCCAGCTCTGCCGTAGCAATCGAGGTTGTGTTGATTTTTTCCTGTCAGCCCATCAGGTGTCCTGTAGTCACGTAAAGTAGTGCCGCCATTTTCGATTGCTTCAGACAAAACCTCTCTGATTGAAACAAGTAAAACCCCTGAACGTTCTTTTCCAATTCGCCTAGCGACGGGGTTTATGTGCGATCTCCAAAGTGATTCATCCACATATATGTTTCCTAGTCCAGCGACGATTCGCTGAGAAAGAAGTTTCGTCTTTATNTGACTTCTCGAGGATGACAGAGACTTGTGGAAACTAGCAACAGTTAATTTCGGGTCAAAAGGTTCAGGACCGATGCTATTTAGAGTTGGGAGTGATTTGTAATCATTTGGGTTCACAACTGCAATTCTGCCAAAGCGTCTAATATCTCTAAAAAGTAAAATTTGACCGTCGTTGAGTTGCCATTGAGCTCTTACATAAGGATCATCTGGTTTTTCTTTCACTATCGAGACACTTCCAGTCATTCCAAGGTGAATGATAAGTTCCTTAAGTTTTATTTTCNCATCCAATTTCTTTTCTAGATTTATCAGCAGATATTTACCTCTCCGCTTAACAGTTTGCACATGAAAACCTGAAGCTAATTTTGCNTGTGAAAATTTTTTTGAAGGAAAAGAATAACCCTTAATTATTGTTTTTCCAGTAATTAAGGGCTCTAATTGGCAGCGGATCGATTCAACTTCGGGTAGTTCCGGCATCGATACATGATACCTGTTTAAGTTATTTGCAACTTTTGTGTCGCGAACTGGTCTAGGTTTTCTATGTGGTCTCAATAGCGATAGTGAATCAAAAGGGTGGAGTCGGTAAAACCAGNGTGGCTTTAGGNCTTGCTTCTTCTGCTGCTAAAAAAGATTTAGAAACNTTGATCGTGGATTTGGACCCGCAGGGAAATGCAACTACAGGACTGGGGATATACGAACCTTCTAAAGGGGTGGTAAATGTACTAGAAGACGAGTTTCTCGGAGGAATCAACAAGGTTACAGAAAGATCAAACTGGCCATCTGATTGTGGTCAAATCCCTTACGTAGCTGCCTCTACTCCAGATCTTTCGGTTTGTGAACCACGACTTGCCACGGATCCTCTTGGAGCTCAGAATCGATTGTCACTTTCTCTTGAAAATTCAAATTGGCCTCTCGTTATTGTTGACTGTCCGCCTTCTCTTGGATTGCTTACAGTGAATGCTCTTTTTGCAGTCGACAAAACTCTTGTGGTTACAGAGCCTGGAGCATGGTCTGTTGATGGTGTCGCGAGAATGATTCAGACAATTGAAAAGATCCAAACGCGTCGAATCGATTCCAAGCCAAGCATCGCTGGAATTGCTGTAAACCGACTTGGAAGAACTCGAGATGACAGTTACTGGAACACAAAACTTGAAGAAGTTTATTTCGAATTCCAATTACCCAAGATTCATCTACGTACAGCCGTAGCTGAAGCTTCAGCTCAGTCTTTACCGATACATGGTTTAGTTAATCGATCAGGTGCAGTAGAAGCAGCAGCAGAGTTTGACCACCTTTTGACGCTCCTGCTAGAAGATGGCTATTCTGAAAATAATTCGAATGAGGAGGATTCTGATGGCTACTTATGACCCTGAAGCTGTNCGTTCGCGTCCGACAGCACCAAAAGAGAGCCCTATAGATGCTTTATTAGATGGTGAGAGTAAAACAAANAACAATACTTTTGATGCCGTTGAAGAGCTTTCTGAAGATATTGACAAACACTTAGACTCTGCAGAAGAGCAAGAAAAGGAAGCTTTACCAAACAGCGAAGATTTTCGACCGTTTGAAGTGCCACCAGTTGAAAGTATTGATGAGAATGCTGATAGAGCGAACCGGCTAGGAGCACTAATAGCAACCGTGGTTTTATTNTGTTTGGCTATTTTTTGGAAAAGACGTAAAAAAGCTAACTCTTAAAGTCCGAGCGCTGATCTAGCTGGAGCATCAGACCTTAGTTTTCCTGAAGAAGCTCTCTTTTTGATAAATTCAATTCCATCTGCACATTCCGTAATAAATGAACACCAACCACAAAGAGGGGTAGGTGTAGATTCAAATTCTTCACGGTTTAAGTTGTCGTTGAGCTTGTTCCACGTGTCGGATAAATCCTCGACCACTTCGATGATTAGATCCTCAGATACATCAGTTTCAATAATTTTTGGAGTTATCTCCTTATTTCCAAGGTAAAGAAGTCGAGCTTTAGAAGGTTGTTCACCAGTTTGACTGGTTACGGCAGCAGAATATAAAAGTACTTGACCAATATTATCATTACGAACTTTCCCAGTTTTGTAGTCGACCACTGTTAGACCATCTTCATTTCGATCTAGTCGGTCAACGATTCCAAAGAAAGGAACTCCTGAAAGCGACGTTGACAGTTTCTGCTCGGTTGCCTCGACTGTAACTGTTGCAGGATCTTCTAAGTGCCATAATCCTCTAATCGCTTCCCATGTTTTCCAACGAAACGCTCGTTGAGATTTTTCGTCAAGTTCAAGTTCTTTGAAGTCTTTATTTTCAGNAAATTTCGTCCAACTTTTACCAGCGATTTCTTTGGCTTTTGCTTCTGTACGTAGAGCGGGCTCTTCTTCGCAAAGTTGTTCTAGTACATCATGAGCGAATGTGCCTACAAGAGCTGCTTCTCCTGTAGGGTCAGGCAACTTGTCTATATATTTGTGTTTCCAACGTCTTGGGCATTGTTTAAACATGGAAGCTGATGAGTAGGAAAAAGTTCGAGGAGTTTTAAACATTAGAAATCTAGAACCGACTGGTCTAGGAGATTGCTGTTGGCAATCAAATAATCACGACGCTTACCTACATCCGAACCCATCAGAGTATCGAACGCTTTTGCTGCTTTTTTAGCAGCAGCCACATCGCTCATTTTCATTTGACGCAGTATTCGTGTTTTAGGATCCAGAGCGCATTCAGCTAATTCGTCCACATTCATTTCTCCCAATCCTTTAAATCTATTCCATGTAATGTTTTCGGCTTTTCGGCCACCTTTTGTTAATTTAGCTGTGACTGCGTCTCGTTCACTTTCTGAGAAAGCTCTGTGGATCGTATCCCCAATCCTGGTCGAAAACAGTGGGGGTTGAGCAGCGAAGACACGCCCCTCTTCGAGCATTGGACGCATGTATTTATGNATAAGTGTTAATAGGAGGCATCGTATGTGGCTCCCNTCGACATCAGCGTCACAAAGAATAATGATTCTNCCGTATCTTGCAGCTTCTATTTCAAATTCTTCACCAGAGCCTGCACCTACTGCGGTAAAGAGGGCTTGAGCTTCAGTATTATCTAGAACCTGTTTCAGAGACGACTTTTCTGCATTAACAACTTTTCCTCTTAGCGGTAAAATAGCCATGTTCTCTGAGTTTCTTCCAGCTTTCGCAGGGCCGGCGGCAGAGTCCCCCTCGACAATAATTAGTTCAGAGTCAGGTCCATGAACTCGGCAGTCAGCTAATTTTTCTGGCATTCCAGTTGAACCCATACTCGCGGCTCGACGCTTTGTTTCAAGCAGTTGTTTAGAGNTGACTCTATTTATTATTGCGTTAGACATTTTGTCTCTGAGTAGATTTACGTGGCTTTTGGGGCCGGAGCCGTTGAACCAATCTGTTAATCCTTGTTTAACAATGTCATAGACTATTTTTTCAATTGCTGGTGTTCCGAGCTCTTGTTTGGTTTGACCTCGGAATTGAGGCTCGGGAAAGATTACTTTTATGGCTGTTACCATTCCCTCTTGAACATCTTCTTTAGTAGCGCGGTTTTTGTTTTCTTTTGCGAGTTTTGCAAGTTTGCGAGTGTCCTTTAGGAGNATGTCGTTTATAGCTCGCGTTAGGGCTCTATCGAAGCCTGCTATATGTGTTCCNCCTTGTGAGGTAGGAATTGTGTTTACGAAAGATTGAATTGTGTTATCGAATCCACTTACCCATCTGATTGCTATTTCCACTTTGCAATCTCTATCAACCTCTTGCATTTTTCCATCAACTGGAACTTTTTCCACAAAAGACTCAAACCCTGAAAGTGTTATTACTTCAGTTACATTTTCACCCACCGAAAGATGATTAACTAGATCCGCAAGCCCTCCCCTCGACACGAAATCAAAAGGTTTCGAGCTATTGCCACTTCTTTTATCAATTGCAGTGACTTTTAGACCCGGAACCAGAAAGCAGGAGCGTGTCAAGCGGTCGCATATTTCATCAAAGTCTATTCGAGCCTCTTTGTCGAAAATATCTTGATCTGGCCAAAAGCGGATACGTGTCCCGGATTTTGTTGGACCTATTTTTTTTATTTTCTTGACCAGATGGCCTTGCTTAAAAGATGAACCGCTGAAGGTCCCTGGAACCCTCGCCTTGAAACCTAGTTCGTGGGTATTGCCTTCTCGATCAACTTGAGCAATGAGTTTTGAAGATAAAGCATTTACTACCGAAGCACCTACCCCATGCAATCCTCCAGATGCCCCATATGCTCCTCCTCCAAATTTTCCACCCGCATGTAGTTCAGTTAGAACTACTTCCAGAGCTGAAACTTTTTTACCTGAATGAATGTCGACGGGTATTCCTCGCCCGTTGTCAGATATCTCAACAGACCCATCGCGGTTAAGAACTACATCTAAACGAGTTGCAAAGCCGGCAGCAGCTTCGTCAACAGCATTATCTACTAATTCCCAGACCAGATGCATGAGCCCCTGGCTTCCCGTTCCACCTATATACATGCCGGGTCTTTTTCTGACAGCTTCNAGGCCTTCTAAAGTTTGTATATCATCAGCGTCGTAACCGTTTAGGCTATTTTTTTTAGCTTTAGACGGTTTAGCTTTAGATGAGGCCGGTTTTTTTGATTGTGTTTTAGTTGNGGCAGTTTTTGGTTTTGGCTTTGATGCAGTCATATAATTTTCACCATCTACTTGTTCCAAGAGCAAGAATCTGCCTCTCGGTCGTTGTGCCGACTAGATCTCTCTTACTTGATTCGATCAGAATTTGGACAGGNTTCGGATCAGGTTTTTTTGAATCTTCGT
This sequence comes from Acidimicrobiaceae bacterium, assembly GCA_002716285.1. Classification (GTDB taxonomy): domain Bacteria; phylum Actinomycetota; class Acidimicrobiia; order Acidimicrobiales; family MedAcidi-G1; genus MedAcidi-G1. The sequence goes on along the minus strand of PBAM01000013.1, from coordinate 15,253 downwards.
CTGTGGCCATTACAGCAAGAAGGTTTGTTAGGGGTCCGATTTTAGCGACCGTTACCTCTGAGTCTTCAGAGACTTTTGTTATCCGTACACCCACTCCGTTGCGTCCTCTTGATTCAAATTCTGCAACTGGAGTTACTTTTGCAGTTTGGTTACTGAATACTGTCGTCACGAAGTCATCTCCAAGTATTACTCCTGCAGCTACTATCACTGATCCACCTTTTAATTTCATTCCAGCGACACCTGCAGCACCTCGACCCTGGATGCTCACAGTAGAAACTGGNATCCTCAGGAATTGCCCGTCAGAAGCAGTTATTCCAATATCAATTTTGTCAGGTGCACAAAACGCACTTACAACGCGGTCGCCTGCTTTGAGTTTTATCACTTGCTTTGCGTTTTGAGTTTTTTGCACTTCTTCAGTCTTCAGACGTTTGACAATCCCAGCTTCGGTTACTAATACAAGGTGTTCTTTCGAATTTGTCAATATTGTTTCAATTGTTTCACCTTTATTTGTACCAAAAAGCTGAGTAGCACTCCCGCCGCGTGTTCTTCCAGAGGCATCTACTAGTTCGGCAGCAAGAACGTGAAGAGCTCTTCCTTCAGAGGTGACAGCGGTAATAGTTGATGTGGTGCTCGTGAGCAGGGAGGCAAGAATTATGTCGTGCCTNCCTGGGTTGGCTTTCTTGGCGCCATCCACACTCAACCTTCCTATCTGGCCAGAAGATGAGAGGGTCACTACGCAAGGTTCATCCTCTATGTCTTCAGATACTTCTGTTGTTTCAAATACTGGTAGATCATCCGAACTAATTATTTCGGTGCGACGTTCTCTTCCGAATTGTTGAACGAGTTCATCCAACTCTTTGATGACGAGTGTTTTTTGTCGGGTATCTGATTTTAGTAGAGTGTTGAAACCTGCTATAGCTTTTTTCAGTTCGGCTTGCTCTTCCTCCAACTTTCTTTTTTCTAATGCTGTGAGTCTCTTTAAGGGCATGTCAAGAATATGGTCAGTCTGTAGCTGAGTTAATTTAAATTTCTTCATTAGAGAACTTCGCGCTTCAGCGGTATCTTCAGATTTTCTTATTATCGAGACCACTTCATCAATTGAGTCAAGTGCAATTAAGAGTCCTTTAACAATGTTCAGCCGAGCTTTTGCTTGAGCGAGTCGATATTTTGTCCTTCTAACTACCACTTGTAAACGGTGTTTAATGTAATAATTGCATAGGTCATATATGCCTAAAGTGCGGGGTTCCCCATCTACTAAAACGACGTTATTAATGCTGAAAGTTTCTTCAAGTGGAGTCATTTTATAGAGATCAGCAAGAACCGCCTGTGGGTTGTGTCCTGGCTTTATGGTTACTTGTATTTTTAAACCTGATTCACGATCAGACAAATTTTTGAAATCCATCACCCCGTTTAGCTTGCTAGCTTCGTTAAGTTCTTTCAGTTTGCTGATCACTCTTTCAGGGCCCACTAAATAGGGGAGTTCTGTTATGACAACTGCTTGTCGATTTTTTCCAGAAGGTTCAACGTGAGCCTTGGAGCGAATTCTGACTGTTCCTTTTCCTGTTTTGTAAGTTTCTTCAAGATCGTCATTGATGATTATTCCCCCACTAGGAAAATCGGGTCCATGTATGACACTCATAATTTCGCGTATCGTTGGTTTTGGCCGTCTTTTTTTCATTATTAAAGAAATAGCGGCTCCAACTTCTACAAGATTGTGGGTAGGCATATTTGTAGCCATACCGACAGCAATGCCTGAAGTGCCATTAACTAAAAGGTTAGGCAAAAGAGCAGGCAAGCATATGGGTTCCTCGCTCTCTCCATCGTAAGTAGGTCGAAAATCGACGGTGTCTTCATCAATTTCTCTGAGCATCTCCATTGCAGTTTCTGCAAGTCGGCATTCCGTGTAGCGAGGTGCAGCAGGCGGGTCATCAAGAGAGCCGAAATTGCCTTGTTTGTCAACCAAAGTCATCCCACGAGAGAAATCCTGGCCCATCCTCACGAGAGCATCGTAAATAGCGGCGTCTCCGTGAGGGTGATAACGCCCCATGGTGTCTCCTACGACTCTGGCACTTTTACGATGAGGATTTTCTGGTCTAAGTCCCATTCTCAACATCGTGTAGAGAATTCTTCTCTGAACCGGTTTCAACCCGTCTTTGACATCAGGTATAGCTCTAGATGTAATAACGGAAAGCGAATAGGCGAGGAAGGATTCTTGCATCTCCTCTTCGACAGGTATACCTACTACTTCTTTTGCAAAGTTCAATTCATCGGGTAAAAGTTTCTGTTGTTTGTTCATGTCTGCTCCAAAGTTTTAAAATTAATGGATCTTGCAGCGGGTAATTCCTTTAACGAGTTCATCCAAAATGTCTAGGAGTTCGTTGCCACCCACCGATACGAGATCTTTTATTTGTTCTTCTGTCCAAGGCTTTTCAATAGATTCAGGAGGAAGGCCAGCTTCTTGCCAAGTGTCACCTAGATTTCTTATCGCTTTATCAACGCCGGGATCTCCACAAGCAGCCAAAAGTTCGCCTGCTTTTCTTGTGTCCAAAAGCAACCCGTTGGTAACATTTGAGGAAAGGGTTGCTAGGCGCATATTTAAAGCTTCTTTAGCAATTTGAGCGTGATTCATCGGCAATTCAAAATTACCTTGCCAACTGAACGCGACAGTGGATCCTACAAGGGGAAAAAGTATATTTTTACTGTTTTTATGACAACAAAGTAATATTTTTTTACTTATTAGTTAGGGCAACAGTCTTTTTCGCACTTTTCGGGAGAAACGTTTAGAGTGCCCAAGTTGGCGGCAGCGAGCGTAGGCTTGCTGGTCCTTTCACATAGAAGGTCAGCGATCATGCTTATAAATCTCGGATCATTATTTACAGTGTCAGCTCTACTAAAAGACATATCTAGTGAGGATGCTTTGTTTGAAGCCTCGAAATCAAGATCCCAGAGGATCTCAAAGTTTTCTATTGGAAAGCCAATAGGTGAGACCGCAACTGCTTTTACGCCTTCATGAGCGAGTTGTTCCAACTTGTCGTTTATGTCAGGTTCCAACCAAGGAACAGAAGGAGGTCCGCTTCGCGACTGCCAAACAATTTCTCTACGTAAACGCTTATCAGGGTCGACTTTATTAGCTACGAGTGATGCGGCTTCATTTATTTCAGCTTCATATCTACATGTTTGAGCCATACTCATTGGAAGACTGTGAGCAGAAAAAAGCAATGCAACTTCATTTCTTCTTTCACTGGGAATATTTTCGATTGCTAATCGAAGACATTCGGCTGCTGGCTCTATCAACCCGGGATGATCATGGTGGCGTCGTATTTGTTCTACTTGCGGAGCGTCACTACCTATTTGAGAGCAGGCATTTTCTACATTTTCTGTGTATTGCCTACATGAACTGTAGGAACTGTAAGGAGATGAAAGCCATGCTAAACACCTAGCGACACCAGACTCCTTCATTTCATTTACTGTGTTCACGATAAGAGGTTCAACATTTCTATGTCCGATGAAAATTGGGATATCAATATCCCGACCCCTAATTTCAATTTCCAGTTTTTTCTTTATATTACGAATGTTGGCATTTAGAGGCGAAACGCCACCTACTGTTTTATAGCGTTGAGCTATTTCTTCGAGACGGTCGGACGGAATATTTTTACCTTCTGTGATTCTTTCCAGAAAAGGTTTGATTTCATCGAGGCTTTCAGGACCACCAAAAGAGACTAAAAGAAGAGCGTCATACATATTGTCCATGAAAAGTTTTTATTGACTAACCACAAAACGACCGAGGTCTGCTTCAAGGTTGTCATTAATCTTTTTTATGGTTTCGCCCCTCGTTGTGGAACGCGTGAGGGAAAGTTGAGTTTTCCCGATTGATTTTAAGGACTCTGCTCTGGCTATCGAAGTAGAAAGCACTTCGTCTGGTTCGACGATTTCGTCCAGAAATCCTGCATCACAGGCAGCGTGTGGATCGTATGTTTGTCCGAGGGCTGTTGCTTTAGTGAAATGTCGTTTTGAAATACGGTCTTTTGCGAGTTCAGTTGCGAAAAGGGGTAGTGACATGCCAATAGCAAGCTCTGGTAGGCCTATTTTGAATTCTCCCTTAGCTCCAACTCTTAAATCACAAGACATCAGCAAAATGGCTCCTGCGGCTAGAGCATGTCCAGTGCAAGCGGCGACTATAGGCCTCGGGAACGAATAGCACTTGAGGAATAGTTCTACTCCACTTCTTAACATTTCTCGTGCAGGTTCTTCACCGGATTTCATTACTGCAAGATCGAAACCTGCCGAAAACTTTTCGGGTCGGCCCAATATTACAACTGCGCCAGCATCTTCGACTTCGTCCAGTTTCTCAACAAGAGAAGCTATGGCGTCATGTCCCAAGGCATTTGCTTTACCATCGTCTAATTCCAAAATAGCGATTTCGTTTTCGTATCTGACTTTTACAGTTGTTGATTCCATATTCGAAATCTATCGGTTTATTGACATAGAATTGAAACTAAGCATTTTTGAGTTGTATGATTTAATAGTAAAATTCACACAGGGGGAAATTGTGTCAATTCTTGAGATAAGTGAAGAGGCCTCGTTGAAGGTTATGGCTGTACGTTCAGAAGAGTCAGATGCTGAGAAATTAGGTCTGAGAGTTGCCGTCAGCGGGGTGTCTGGCGTTGAGTATTCATACGATTTGGCATTTGTCCCCGTCGAAGAAGCAAGTGATGACGATATTTCATATGAAGTTGGCGATTTGACGGTAATTATTCCTTTAGCCAGCAAGGAAAAACTTGCCGGAGCTACTCTTGACATCCCACAAAACGCCGACCAAGGCGGTTTGATTATACGAAACCCAAATAGGCCAAATCCACTTGGTGATTTAGGGGACCTGGAGTTAACGGGTGACGTGCCTGACAGGATCAATCAACTCCTGGATCAAAAAGTCAACCCGGCACTTGCTTCGCATGGTGGTTTCGCAACGCTTGTCGGGGTGGATGGTTCAACAGCCCATGTGTCCATGGGAGGTGGTTGTCAGGGGTGTTCCATGAGTCAGGCGACATTGACAGAAGGTATTAGAGCTTCAATACTTGAAGCGGTACCTGAAATAAAAGATGTCGTTGACGTAACAGATCACAGCTCAGGAGAACAGCCTTTTTATTCTTGAGTTTTATTCAAACTCAGAAATAGTTTGTCTTACCTTCTTTACTATTCCTGTCGAGTCAAGACCAAATGAAGAGAGTAAATGGTCTGGCTTGTTGTGAGTGTGGAAAGAAAGAGGGACACCTAGATTAACGACTCGACATTTTGAGTTTTCTCGATTCAAGTGATCCAAAACTGAAGATCCGAAACCTCCCTCTACGTAGCCATCTTCGACAGTAACTACCAACTTGTGTCTCTTTGCGTCATCAAGCATCTCCGGATTTAAAGGATGAACAATTCGAGGGTCCCAAACAGTGACCCCGATATCTTTTAGTTCTTCTGAAGCGGCAATAGCTTCTGAGAGCATTTTTCCTGCAGCCAAGATGCAGACCTCTTTAGCATTCTCAGTACTTTCAGATACTTTCCGTGATGCTGTACCACTCCCTACTTCGGTCCATTCGGCCTGAGGGGCAGGAGTTTTTGGCCAACGAATTGCAATAGGACCTTCAGAGATGTCGATTGCGTCTTCAAGCATTTGTTGCAACTCCTGATATGAAGACGGTGCGAAAATTTTCATTTTTGGAACCTTTGAAAGAAGTGCAATGTCAAGAAGCCCATGATGAGATGCCCCATCGTCACCGGTAACGCCGGCTCTGTCAATGCAAAAAATTACCGGAAGCTCATGGAGTCCAACGTCAAGATTTATTTGATCGATTGCTCTAGTTAGAAAAGTGGAATACACAGCCACTACTGGCCTTAAACCGCCCATAGCCATCCCAGCAGCGGCAGTTACAGCATGCTGCTCGGCAATTCCCACATCAAAACAGCGCTCAGGGAACCTTTCTCTAAATGAAAGAAGACCTGTCGAATCAGGCATAGCGGCAGTAATGGCAACTACTTTTGGATTTGATTCACCTGCCTTGACAAGAGCTTCGGAAAAGGCTTCCGTGTAGCTACCTGATTTCATACCTGAGGTGTCATGCATATGCTTGATGGAATCCTGTTCGGCTGGTGCATGTCCTCTTCCTTTTTGTGTCAGCACATGAAGTACGACTGGACCCTCAAATTCGACCGCATTGCTTAATGCTTGTTCAATCTCTTCGATGTCGTGTCCATCAAACGGACCTAGATAGGTAATTCCCAACGCCTCGAAGAAGGCAGGAGGTTCGAACATTTCTCTTATGGCGGCTTTAGTGGCGCTGATTCCTCTTTCTAGTATTTCTCCCACCCAAGGCATGCTCTCAGCCAGTTTCTCCAAACGGTGTTGCCTTCTCATATAGGTCGGGTTGGATCGGATTCTTATAAGGCTTTCCGATAGTCGACTAATGGTAGGTGCGTATGAACGACCGTTGTCATTAAGAATTATTGTCACCTTTTTCCCGCTATGACCCAGATTATTAAGACCCTCAAAAGCCATGCCACCCGTAAGAGAGCCATCTCCGATTACAGCTACGACACGACGTTTATCATCCGACAAAGAATAAGCAGATGCGAGACCATGTGCGTAAGAAAGGACAGTTGATGCATGAGAATTCTCTATCCAATCATGAGGGGACTCCTCTCTGGATGGATACCCAGAGATCCCTCCTGGTAGGCGAAGATTCGTGAATTCTTTCCTCCGTCCAGTAAGAATTTTATGAACGTACGTTTGATGACCCGTGTCCCAGAGGATGGTGTCATTAGGGGAATCAAATACACGATGCAGGGCTATTGTCAATTCTACGATCCCAAGGTTTGAACCGAGATGACCACCGTTGTTCTCTACGGTTTCAACAAGAAGCGTTCGGATTTCTGAAGAAAGAGTCTCCAACTCATGTGAGTTGAGACCATTGAGATCTTCAGGACAATTAATTGAATCTAAAACCAAAGCTGTTTCTTTCTTACACCTAGAGGCAAATACCGGTCAGCTTAACCTTAGAAGACAGTATGAAGTTTTTCATATCTGAACTTCTTTTATTTAAGTATTTCTTCGAAAAGATGAAGGTATTGGATGGAGTTTTGATGACATTAGGATTCTTGTTGCATAAAACCCTAACCCTAGACACACAAAGCCACCGACAAGATCGACCCAATAGTGATTAGCAGTAACTATCACGGAAAAAGTAGTAGCTAACGGATATATGGAAATTAGGACCTTTGTTTTTCGGCTTTTTAAAATCGGATATAAAGCTAAGGCACACCAGAAAGACCAAGCGAAATGAAGACTAGGCATTGCCGCAAATTGATTGCTTACTTTTTGCATAGTTCCAGAATCAAAAGACCAAAGTCCACCGATTTCTGAAAGAGTGTCAATAAAAGGGTAGGTGTTATTTAAACATGCCCCGAAATCCCCACAATTTGAAAGAAGACGAGGAGGCATTAACGGGAAAAGGCTAAATCCAATTAGCGCAGAACCAGTTGAACTTAAAAGAAGGAATCGTTGACGTGAGTATTTCGATGGAAACTTTACATACAGCCATACCAGTGCGAAAATTGTTACCCCGAAATGAAAGGTTCCATAAAAAACATTCCAGAATTGGATAAACCACTTCCAATCGATGAAAAACTCCTGTATCTGTAGCTCCTTAAAAGTTCCTATAGATTTTTCTAAATCGATGATCCTTTCAGCATTTTCAAAAGCTTTGCCGGGAGACACACTTGCTGAACCAAATTGATTACGGGCGAAAGAGTAGATCAAGTAAAAGAAAAGTATGAGTGCTACTTCCAACCACCATTTCATGCCTGTCTTGGGAGTTGTTGAAAAACTGTTCTTCTGACGCTTATTTTGAGGTAGAAGTTTTCTAATCATCGAATCCGAAAACTTCAGGGTTTAACACTGTTAAGAAATTCTTCAGTGTCAACAATTACTCTCGTAATCGTGGCGTTAGCTACTAGCAGTTTCCCTTTTTCAGTTTCCACTGTTGCTGAAAAAGTTAATCTTCTCCCATCTACCTGTTCAAGGATCGCGTGAGCAGTGATACTTCCGCCTAAAGAAATTGGCGTTAAGTGATCTATCCGCACTCTCATGCCGACAGTTGTTTTATTTTTCTCTAACCTTCCTGAAATAGAATCAAGTGTTGCTTCTTCAATAAGAGCTACAACCCTTGGAGTGGCAAGAACGGGGACTTCACCTGAATTAAAGGCAATTGAAAGATCACCCTTTTCGACTTCCAAAAAGGCCGTTCCACGAAGTCCTGTCTTAAGCTCCACCTCGGTACGATATGCATTTATAGACCTGACTTTATAATCAGGGAAGGTATTTAAAAGAGGAAATAATTAAATAGAGTTCTTGTAGGCGACTTGAAAAGGAAAATTCTTGACTGAAATACAAATAGTCTCATCAGACCTTCTGGAAGAAGTGCTCTCTTCGGCAATGAAGTCAGGCGGTTCATTCGCGGAGATCTTTGTCGAAGACAGAAGGTCGACATCAGCAGTTCTCGACGACGGTTTGGTTGAAGAGTTGAATAATGGTAGAGACAGAGGAGCTGGGATTCGAGTGGTCTCAGGGGAGACTACAGGGTTTGCACACACAGCTGACCTTTCAGCTTCTGGCCTGCATAAAGCAGCAGAGGCTGCTTCATCCGCCGCCAGAAGTAACTCTGAAGCAGTTGTTGAAGTTGATTTGAGTAATGAAAGCACCCCTAACATTTCTGAAATAGAAATTTTTCCTAAAGAAGTTTCAAAAAGTAGGAAAGTCGCTTTATTGAAATCTGCAGATGAATCTGTGCGTGATGCCGGGCTTCCTGTGACTCAAGTAGCAGCTAGATATGGGGACAGCCATCGGGTTTTGCAGATAGCAAATAGTGAAGGTCTTTTAACTGGAGATAGGCAAATAAGAAGCTCTTTTTCAGTTTCTTGTGTAGCAGCAGGCGATGCAGGGATGCAGACAGGAAGGGAATCTGTTGGAAGGACTGTTGGGTTTGAGTTGTTCGAAGACACGAATGTAGATGAGGTAGCGCTTAAAGCTGCTACAAGAGCTGTTACCAAATTGGATTCTGTTCCAGCGCCTAGTGGTGAGATGCCAGTTGTTGTTGGTCCAGGAGGTGGAGGAGTGCTTTTTCACGAAGCTTGTGGGCATGGACTCGAAGCAGATTTGATTGAAAAGTCAGCTTCAGTATTCGCAGGTAAACAGGGAGAGATGGTAGCCGCACCGAATGTAACTTTGATTGACGATGGAACGATGGTTGGAGAGTGGGGGAGGTTTGCAATAGACGATGAAGGAAACCCCGCTCATCAAAATGTTTTAATTGAAGATGGAGTTTTAACAGACTACATGTGGGACTGGCAGCGAGCGCGAAAGCATGGACGCTTGAGCTCAGGAAATGGGCGTAGACAGAGTTACAGGCATTTACCAATGGTGAGGATGACCAACACTTTTCTAGCTGCAGGAAATGGAAACCCACAAGAAATTATCGAAGACACTGAATACGGGATTTATGTCGCTCAACTGGGTGGCGGCCAAGTTAACACAGCAACCGGCGACTTTGTTTTCGGAATGACCGAAGCTTATTTGATTGAGAATGGAAAACTAGCGGCTCCTATCCGAGACGGTAATCTTATAGGTAATGGGCCACAAGTTCTTCTAGACATTGACGCTATTGCCGGAGATTTTGCAATGGGTTCACCTGGCACATGCGGAAAAGATGGTCAAGGAGTCCCAGTCGGAGATGGAACCCCAACTCTACGCGTGAAACGTTTAACCGTGGGAGGCACAGCAACGTAATGTCGGCTGAATTAATTGAAATAGCAGAACTTGTAACCAGTTGGAGCGATTCAGATGAGCAGGTGGAAGCTGTTGTGACAAGCGACAGAGAAACAGAAGTTCGTGCTTATGAGGGTGAAATTGAATCGCTGACGGTTGCTGAGTCACAAGGTATTGGCGTGAGAGTAATAAAAGATGGGCGTCAAGGTTTTGCTTATGCAGGCACCTTGGAAGAAAACGAGTTGTTAGAAGTCTTAAGTGAAGCTCGAGACAACGCCAGTTTTGCCAGTCCTGATGAATTTTCAGGATTAGCCGAACCCGACGGGGTGGAGAGTGTCTCCCTTGATGTGTATAGCGATGGTGTGGACTCACTCGCTACAAGTGAAAAAATAGATTATGCGCTTGAACTGGAAAAACTTACCTTGGCGGCTGATAAGAGAATTAGTGGCATTGAATCATCGGAATATACAGATGTAGTTAGTGAGTCCGCTATAGCCACCAGTACCGGTATACGTTCCTCTTCGAAAGAGAGTGGTTGCTGCCTCATGGTTTATGCTCTTGCTGAAGAGAAAGGTGAAACGCAAACTGGTTTTGGTTTTTCTATAGGTAGAAATCCGGATGAGCTCGATGTCGTAAAAGCAGCATCGGATGCTTCGGATAGAGCTACGAGAATGCTCGGCTCTACTAAACCTAAATCTGAGAGATTAACTGTTGTATTGGATCCTTGGGTCTCTGCTCAATTTTTGCAAATAGTAGGGAGCACGTTGAGTGCTGAGATGGTTTTGAAAGGAAGATCTTTGTTTGCTGACCGTCTAGGCGAGACAGTAGCAAGTCCTATCATTTCTCTTGTAGATGACCCGACAAACCCTCAAGCATTTACTGCTACTGAAACTGATGGTGAAGGTTTAGCGACTCGTCGTAATGTTCTTATAGAAAACGGTGAATTGAAAATGTTTTTGCATAATGTTTGGACAGCTAGAAAAGCAGCATCGACTTCTACTGGTTCGGCAATACGAAGTTATGCCTCAACGCCTGGAGTCGGGATCCAAGCGATATCGCTTAAGCCTGGAGGTAGAGACCCTGTTGATTTAATTGCAGGTATAGATAATGGGATATTGGTTCAGAGTGTTACAGGCCTCCATTCAGGGGTTAATCCGATCAGTGGTGACTTCTCAACTGGCGCCGAAGGTTTACGGATCAGCAATGGAGAATTGTCTGAACCTCTTCGTGAGTTCACAATAGGTTCGACAATTCAAAAAATGTTGAAAGATGTAAGTGAAGTAGGGAGTGATTTGGAGTGGCTTCCAATGAGCTCCGCAGGCTCGACGGTAGTAATAAATGAACTAACAGTTTCTGGGGCTTAGATTCATTTAATCAAGTTGAAGAAGAGCTAGATTCCTTTGAAGGTTTAGAACCTTTTTTACTAGATTCAGTAGTTGTTTTTTCTGCAGCGGAATCTGACTTCTTTTCAGTTTCTTTTGAAGTTTCTTTTGAAGTGCTACTTGTGGGCTTCTTCTTTGAATTTGCTCCATGATCGTTTTTGTAGAAACCAGAACCTTTAAAAGAAATTCCAACTCCAGAAAATACCTTTTTAAGGGCACCTGAACACTCAGAAGGGCATTCTTCGAGAGGGTCATCTTTAAAAGATTGAACTATCTCGAACTCTTTTTCACAGGTCTGACACCTATAAATGTATGTTGGCATAATCGGCACCCATTTAAATTCTTTAAGAACTGAACTATAAAAGATACAGCTATTAAACAATGACATGTTTTTTTCTTAATTATCGGTCATGCTATAGGGATGGCTTTCCTTTGGGTGTTGGCGATTTCTCTTTCTTATTTATTAGGCAATCTTCCTTCTGCACATCTTGTTTCCAACAGAAAAGGTTTTGACCCCACACAATCTGGTTCTGGTAATCCAGGAGCGACAAATGTTTTACGTGTAGCTGGTCGCCGTGCAGGTGTTTTGGTCCTAATCGCCGATTTCAGTAAAGGCTCTGTAGCTGCTGCAGTCGGTTTGCTAGTTGATGACACTTCATTGGGTTTAGCTTGTTGGCTTGCATCAGTCCTCGGTCATGTTTTCCCGGTAACAAGAAAATTTCAAGGCGGTAAGGGAGTTGCAACAGGTGCAGGAGGTTGTTGGGTGCTCTTTCCTTTGGTGGGAGCAATATGCACAGTGGGATTTTCATTAATCGCCAAAATTTCAAAAAAAGCTTCAGTAGCATCAATTTCGATCGCCATATTAATGCCTTTATGTATCGGTTTATTTGGAGCTGCAATAAAAGAACTAATAGCAGCGATTTCTTTATCAGTTTTGATCCTTATAAGACACCGGACAAATTTTCAGAGATTATTGAGCGGATCTGAACATTCACTTGGGATTGGTGAATAAACGCTTTCAGTCGCTATTCTCGCTATGTGATCGAATTAGAAGAAGCGCGAGAATTTATATTTAACCAGTGCTTAAAACTTTCCACTGACGAGGTTGAGATCTCTAAATCACGTGGCCTTGTTCTAGCGGGTACTGTTATTTCAAATTACGATGTTCCTCCGTTTCCAAATACAGCAATGGACGGCTATGCAGTTAGAGCTGTTGATACGGAACATGCACCAGTCGAATTAAAAGTCATAGGCACGCTGCCTGCAGGAAGGATTCCCGATCTTGAAGTTGGAGCCGATGAAGCGGTCAGAATTATGACGGGTGCTGTAATCCCTGAAGGCGCAGATGCAGTAGTAATGGTCGAGAAAACCAAAGAAGTTGAAAACGGCAGTTCAGTCATCGTGGAAGAAACCGTTAAAAATGGAAATTTTATTCGACAACCCGGAGAAGACTTTGTTAAAGGTTCAGAGTTATTTAATTCAGGGACCTTGATTGGAGCTGCACATATTGGGGTATTTGCAACAATAGGGCTTGAAAAAGTAACTGTGTTTAAAAGACCGGTAGTGGGAGTAATGTCAACAGGTGATGAATTAGTCGAAGGTTCCTCACAGCTAAAACCCGGCCAGATTCGCGATTCTAATCGCCATTCCATAAAAGCTCTTTTAGAGGAGATTGGTGCTGAGATCATCGATTTGGGGTTGGTCCCAGATGATGAGAGAGCGATCGAATCTGCACTTCTTTCTGCTGTTGAAAAATGTGATGCGGTAGTAACGTCAGGCGGAGTCAGCATGGGAGATTTCGATTATGTCAAAGTGGTACTCGATCGCTTAGGCGAAATGAAATGGATGCAAGTAGCAATTAAACCAGCCAAACCACTTGCTTTTGGTTTGCTCAATGGTGTGCCAATTTTTGGTTTGCCGGGCAATCCAGTTTCCGCAATGGTTTCATTTGAGCTTTTCATGCGCCCAGCATTGTTGAAAATGATGGGATATGAACAAATCTGGCGTCCTCGTATCAAAGCTAAAGCAACGACCCCACTAAAACGTAGAAAAGATGGGAAAGTCCATTTTGCTAGAGTCACCCTCACAAGAAAGGGAGATTCCTACGAAGTGTCATTCTTAGAAGGACAAGGATCACATCAACTAGCGGCAATGGCGAATGCTCAAGGTCTCGCCGTTCTACCAGATGGAGAAGGGGTAGAAAAGGGAGATTTTGTTGATGTTATGCAATTAACCGAGCCAGAAATAGATTAGACCTCTACGCTTAATTCATGGGCAGAGAACTAGTTGATCTCTTTGGTCGAGTCCATAGAGATTTTCGGATATCGGTAACAGACAGATGCAATTTTCGTTGCCAATACTGTATGCCAGAAGAAGGACTAGATTGGCTAAAGCGAGAAGAACTCTTAACCTTTGAAGAAATTACCCGTGTAACCAAAATTCTGGTCGAAAATTACGGAATACACAGTGTTCGCCTTACAGGAGGAGAACCAACCCTACGTGCAAATCTTTCCGACTTGATTTCGATGCTTTCTGAGTTGCCGATTGAAATTGCTCTTACGACTAACGGCATAACTCTAGAAAAAAATGCTCATCTTCTCCGTTCCGCAGGCTTGAGTAGAATCAATATCTCAATTGACTCTTTGAAAGCAGAAAAGTTTAAAGAAATCACTCATAGGGATGAAATGCGAAAAGTGATAGCCGGCATCGAAGCTTCTCTAGAAGCAGGCTTATCACCTGTAAAAATAAATGTTGTGGCTATGCGCGGGGTAAACGATGACGAGATTCTAGATTTTGCAAAGTTTGGAAGAGATCGAAGTGTGATAGTCAGATTCATAGAGTTCATGCCTCTTGACGCTGATGAAAACTGGTCGACTTCTTCAGTTCTCTCGCAGGAAGAAATATTTTCCACAATAAATTCTGTCTACCCATTAGAAGCCGTCGAACGCTCAAACGCGCCGGCTAGTAGGTTCAGATACATAGATGGTCAAGGAGAAATTGGAATTGTTGCTAGTGTCACCCAAAAATTTTGCGGTTCATGCGACCGAATAAGAATTACAGCAGACGGGCAATTCCGAAACTGCCTATTTTCAAATGAGGAATTCGACCTCAAGGAAGCACTTAGGTCTGGAAGTAGCGCCAGCGAGATATGTGAACTTTTAGAGTTAGCAGTTTTAGCAAAGCGTGACGGTCATGGAATTGGAAATGTTGACTTCATACGTCCAGCTCGAAGCATGTCTCAAATAGGTGGATGAAAAGGAAAGACTTTGAAAGCCGACAACGACGAATTAACCCATATAGATGAAAATGGAAAAGCACAGATGGTCGATGTCGGCAACAAAGAAGACACGAAAAGAAGTGCCACTGCATCAGGAAAAGTTTCCATGAGTTCTGAAACTATAGAGGCTTTGAAAAAGCAAGAACTTCAAAAAGGCGATGTATTAGGAGTCGCAAGAGTTGCTGGGATACAGGCCGCTAAAAAGACATCTGATCTAATCCCACTTTGTCATCCATTGGCAGTCAACTTTGTCTCGGTAGATTTCAGAATCCAAGAAAGCCATGTTGAAATAGAAACGATTGTTGAAATATTCGGAAAAACTGGTGTCGAAATGGAAGCCCTAACGGCTTGCACCGTCGCTGCATTGACCATTTATGACATGTGTAAAGCTGTGGACAAGTCAATCACTATTGAGGAAATCAAACTAGTAGAAAAAACTGGCGGAAAATCAGGCAACTGGAAAAGATCTAAATAGGTCATTTTCGCGCTTGCAGTAATTCTTTTCGCGCTTAAAGCGCGAAAGTATCCCCGTTATTAAGGGGTAAACATACTACTATTTCTTTATTGCGGAAAATATGAAGGTGGAAAAAAGATGTTGATACTTCTCGGTCTGGGAGCATTATGGGCAGCAGTTTTGTTACCTCCCATAATAAGAAATCAAATTTCTACAAGATCTTCTGCACCTGGAATAGCTAATCATCTTGATGTTTACAGCGTCCCGGCGATGAAGGGTTACAGCATCTCATTACCTCAAAGTGCAGTAGCAGCGAAAAGAAGACGCCGAGA
>PBAM01000012.1 GCA_002716285.1 Acidimicrobiaceae bacterium | reverse complement strand
ACTTTCTCGCCCGGTTGTTGTAGATCTCTGACGATTTGATCTGCGTCTATTAAAGCGGCCCCATGCTTAACAAAACCGGCAGCCGCAGTAGATTTTCCGGACCCAATTCCACCTGTTAGTCCTATTTCAAGCAATTGTTAACCAGTTTAAAATATTTCTATTCCTGTGAATCTGTTTTTTCTTCTTCGGGTTCATCTTGAGCGTCCTCTTCAGTAGCATCAACTTCATCCGCATTCATGTCGTCTTGAGTTGCTTTTTCAGAGTCGACAACTTCAACTGTTTCTTCCACTTTAGTATCAGTTTCCGCCTCATCAGAAGATTCTGTTTGCTCTGCTTCAGCTACCGCTGGCTCGGTTGGATCATGCTCGTTGTAATACTCGGCCCAAGCTTCTTGACCTTCCGATGACTCAACGCCTATATAGTTTCCTTCTTCATCATAGTTATGTTCACCAAAATGTTCTTGGTACTCTGCGGCCACTACTCCACCTTCAGCTGCTTGCTTGATGGAAAGACTTATCCTTCTTCTTTCAAGATCAAGATCAATAATTTTCACCCATAATTCTTCACCAGGAGTTACCACTTGTTCTGGCAGTTCAACGTGATGTGCTGACATTTCCGAGATATGAACCAAACCTTCAATTCCTTCACCCACCTGAACGAAAGACCCGAATTGAATAAGTTTTGTAACTCGACCGTAAACCAGTTCACCAATTTGATGGCTGTCGGCAAATTCCTGCCAAGGGTCTTTTTGAGTTGCTTTCAAGGAAAGACTAATCCTCTCTCGGCTCATATCTATATCTAAAACTTGAACCTCTATTTCGTCACCCACTGCAACTACCGAGCCGGGATGATCAACATGTTTCCATGACAATTCTGAAACGTGTATCAACCCATCCATTCCGCCAAGATCAACGAACGCTCCGAAATTGACAACACTTGAGACCACACCCGGTCTGACTTCGCCTGACTTAAGGTTTGTTAGGAAATCTTCGCGTTCATCTTTTTGACTTTCTTCAAGCCAGGCCCTACGAGACAGGACAACGTTATTTCTATTTCTGTCAAGCTCAATAATCTTTGTTTCAACTGTTGTTCCGATCAAAGGTTGAAGATCTCTGACTCTTCTAAGGTCAACAAGTGATGCTGGGAGAAAACCTCTAAGTCCAATATCGACAATGAGTCCACCTTTTACAACTTCAATAACT
The DNA here is from genome assembly GCA_002716285.1 of Acidimicrobiaceae bacterium. GTDB lineage: Bacteria > Actinomycetota > Acidimicrobiia > Acidimicrobiales > MedAcidi-G1 > MedAcidi-G1. The sequence goes on along the minus strand of PBAM01000012.1, from coordinate 37,525 downwards.
GTTCCAGAAACCATTCCATCAGCTTCTTTTACTGCTTCTATGTCTCCCCACGCTTTTTCGTACAAGGCACGCTTTCTCGAAAGGAGTAACCGCCCTTCGGCGTCTTCACGTTGTAAAACTAATGCCTCAATTTTCTCACCCATTTCCACAACTTCATTCGGGTGAAGATTATTTCGAATTGACAATTCTTTTTGAGGTATAACACCTTCAGATTTATAACCAATGTCCAATAAAACCTCATCTTTATCGATTCTTACGACACTCCCTTCAACCATTTGGCCATTTTCAATATCGACCATTGTCGCCGTATAGGCCTCTTCTAAGGAAAGCGACCCAAGGTCATTTTCGGTTATTTCACGAGGTGTATATTCACCGTCGTTATCGAAAGATCCCATCGGCTGGGATTCAATTAGTGGAATAGTGGAAATCGGATCGGACACGTTGTTCTCATTGTTAGCGGGTATGGAAGGGAATTTCCCTTTCTTTTTCAAGACGGATAAAGCCTATCGGGGAGCTATCGCATCGTCACCGATTATTGAGTTGCTTTTTCTGCCAACAGTAAAAACTCAGGATTTTCTATATTACAGGGCAATAATTTGTACTCAATTGGTGTGACTGACCAAATATTTTTTACTACTAATCCAGCCTTCTGACTCATTAACCGTAATTCTCTAGGTGTGAAGCACGTGGTCCACGTAACCGCTGCTTTTTTCTGACCTTTCGTATTCATGATTTCTATGTCTTCTCTATTCACACCGTTTAATGCATCAAAACTGTCATTATCACTTAAGTACTGAATCTGGAAGTATGAGGAGAAAGCTGACAAAGCAAGCTTTCCCCCGGGTTTCAGAGCACGAACCATATTTTCCAGAGCCATCAAGTCCATATCCGGATTCTGAATTGAAGATTCAGGGTCACATAGCAAACCAAAACCCCCTTGACACATCGAGACAACAGCATCGAATTCCTCTTCAAAATCCATTTCACGAACATCCTGTCTTAGAAAATTAGCTTTACTTTCTCCGGCATTTGCAAGTTTTATGAATTCATTTGAAATGTCTATTCCGAGTACGTCAATTTCTCGCTCCGCAAAAAGATACGAGTGTCTACCCGGGCCACACCCTACATCTAATAATCGATTACCTGATTTAAGCCCAAGGATGTCACATAGGCAGTCGACTTCATTTTCGGTTCCATATGTGAATGAATAACGAAGGTAGGCATCACCCAAATGCTGAGCAATAGGTTCGAACCAGTGTGAGTATTTTTCCTTATTATTCATTTTCAGCCTTTTGCTTCCGCCCAACTTTTCCCCGTTGCAATGTCAACTTTTAGTTCAACAGACAACTCATAAGCATTTTCCATCTTTTTTTGAACCATTTTTCGGACATATTCCATCTCACCGTTAGCAACTTCAAGAATCACTTCATCATGAACTTGCAAGACTAAGGCGGATCTATAAGACTCTTTTTGAAGCTCTTGGTCTATTGAAACTAAAGCCATCTTGAAAACATCGGCAGCTAAACCTTGTATAGGAGCATTCATTGCTTGCCTCTCACCGGCTTGCCTTATATTAAAATTGCTTGACAGTAATTCAGGTATCTTTCGCCGCCTGCCCAACAGAGTCTCTGTGTAACCTTTTTTTCTTGCTTTCTCAATTGATTCGTTCATGTAATCTTTAACACCTGGGAAAGCATCGAAAAACGCTTTAAGTATTTCGGATGCTTCATCGAGAGGAATGTCCAATCTTTGAGCCAGACCGTAAGCCTCCATACCATATGCGAGCCCGTACGAAACCATTTTTGCACGGTTTCTGAGCGTCGAATCAATTTCCTCGGGTTTGATCCCCCAAGTTCGCGCAGCGACGGCAGTATGGATATCTTGACCATCATTAAATGCCGCTTTTAGTTCTTTTTCATCCGCTAGATGTGCGATACAACGAAGTTCAATTTGGTTGTAATCAGCGACAAGTAGCAAATGCTTATTAGCAGGAATGAAAGCTTTGCGAAATGCCTTCCCTGCTTCAGTCCGTACTGGAATATTGTGCAAATTTGGTGCGTCAGAACTCAAGCGTCCAGTTCTTGTAACTGTCTGATGGAACGTAGCGCGTATCCTATTGTCTTCATCCACACAAGAGAGTAAACCCTCTCCATATGTTGATCGAAGTTTTTCAACTTCTCGGTAGGAAAGTAGTTTTTCGACGATGGGATGCGAATCTTTTAGTTTCTCTAACGTCGCAGCATCGGTTGAGTATCCTGTTTTTGTCTTCTTTCCGGGGGTGAGAGAAAGTTTTTCAAAGAGTATTTCTCTCAATTGTTTTGTTGAATTCACATTAAATTCTTCACCTGCTAGATCGTGAATTTCTGTTCGGAAGCCATCACACTGACTGGTGAATTCATCTCGCAGTCTTTTTAACTCATCTACATCAACACCTATTCCTCGAGTTTCCATTTCTGCAAGGACGCTAACTAACGGGATTTCTACATCTCTATTTAACTGATCCAGTCCGTCTGCTTTCAGAGCTTCATTCAATGGTTCGTGTAGTTTCGCAATCGCCTTTGCATTAACTATCGATTCATGTAACTGGTCATTTTCTGAATCGAAATTCAATTGTCCTTCTTTTTCGATTTCAGATGGAAAATATAGATCGGTATGTTTAGCCAAAATTTCAGAAAGAGGTACGGAAGAGTCCGATGCTTCAAGAAGATACTGGGCAAGAGTGACATCTAGGTTTATGTTTTGAAGAAATATCCCTCTTCGTGATAAGTGTCGATAACTTTTCTTTCCGTCATGAACAGCTATTCCGGGTCCTTTACTTGAAAATAGTTTGTTTAATCCAGCAACCACTTTCGGTCTTTGTATCACATCAGCATTCAACCAGTAGCATTTTTCACTGTCGGCTACAGCTAGACCCGTTAAGTTTCCTTCTTGATCACTTGATTCCGCCACTGAGATAGTTCCACCTTTAGCCAGTATTTCAATTTCTTTGAGAGCTGCAGTTTCATCGGCACAGGTTTCATATTCAAGATCAAGTATCGAGTCCTTTACGGTTTTTTTTGCCTCTTTTTCGTTTACTTCAAAACCGACAGCATCTGAAAGTCGTTTTTTCAAAGTGTTAAGTTCGAGTGCGTCCAAGAAATTGTTTATTTCAGATTCATTTATTTCAGTGTTTTCAAGTTCGTTAAATTCAACTTCTAGTGGCACATCACGAATAAGTGTCATCAGCTCTGCGTTAAGATGCGCCAACTCTTCATTTTCTTCAAGATTTTCTCTCAACTTTGGTGTTTGTTCAGATGTTGCAGAAAAAATTCCTTCTAAATTTTCATATGCCTTTATGAGTTTGGCTGCAGTTTTTTCCCCCACTCCCGGAACACCTGGGAGGTTGTCAGANGTNTCACCTCTTAATGCGGCATAATTGACATAATTTTCTGGAGTCACTCCAGTTCTTTCAAGGATTCCCTCTTCGTCGTAAAGAGCATAATCAGAGACACCTTTTTTGTTGTAAAGAACTTTGATGTGAGGATCTTCGACTAGTTGAAAAACATCCCTATCNCCTGTTACTACAACGACGTCTTCGCCAGCGTCACGAGCCATTGTCGCTAAGGTCGCTATTATGTCGTCAGCTTCAAAACCTTTCACATCGATAACTCTGTATCCAAGCAATGAGACCATCTCTTTTACTAATGGAATTTGTTCATATAAAATGTCAGGCTGTTTTTCCCGATTTGCCTTGTAGCTGACATGTTTTTTATGCCGGAATGTCTTTTCTGGCCTATCAAAGGCAACAACTATTTTTCTTGGTTGTTGATCTTTAATTAGATTTACAAGCATTGAAGCAAATCCGTATATGGCATTTGTCGTCTGCCCTTNACTATTCACCATCTCTGGAGGCAATGCGAAAAAAGCTCTGTAGGTAAGTGAGTTTCCGTCAATGATCATTAAATCGGGCACGTTTCGACACTAGTCCCAACGGATTGCAAATGCTGAATATTAAGGCCGGAGACCCTCTGAAATTATTTTTTCTGCTATCTCGACCATTGTTTTTCTATCTGACATTGCAGTCGTCTGAATAAACTTGAATGCTTCATCTTCATTCACAGAGGAAGTGTCAATAAGTAGNCCTTTAGCTTTTTCAATAATTTTTCTCGCATTAAGACGATCTTCAAGTGTTTTTGCCTGATCGGTCAAGTNTCGCATTTCTTTGTGTCGACGTCGCGCTATTTCAATGGCGGGCACTAAATCACTCTGCTGGTAAGGCTTTACAAGATAGGCCAAAGCTCCGGCATCAACCGCCTCATCGATAAGTTCGCGTTGGCTGAAAGCAGTGAGTATCACAACTGCCGTATCTTCTACCGACGCTATTTCACGCGCTGCTTGAATTCCATCCATACCTGGCATTTTGACATCTAATATCACTACTTCTGGTTTGTGTTCACTGACCAGTCTTACCGCCTCGTCACCTCTTCCTGTGTCAGCCACAACTATGTATCCAGCATTTTCTAAAGTTTCTCGAAGATCCAAACGAATTATTGCTTCATCTTCAGCTATCACTACTCGAATTTTTTCCATTAAATGTTTTCTATATTCAATTTGTCCAAAAGCCCGTCTTGGATTTCTTCTAATCGCTGTATTTCATTTCGTATCTTTTGACAATATTTTTCCATATTTTGAGATTGTCTTGCTGAGTCTCTCCGGTCATTNTCCGAAATTGCAGTCTCGGAAACTAGCGACCTGATGCGCGCTTCGTCAGCGTCATCTATAAGACTAATAAGTTGTTCTTCGGCTACAAGGAGATCTTCTTTTTCTTTTTTTATGCGTCGCGAAGTTTCCAATAATCGTTTCTCTAAAGATTTTCTAAACATCAATATCATTCTAGAGGAAGAATGAGGATCTATTTATTAAGGAAATATCCTCCATTTCGGGCATATTGCTATGTGAGGAAAATCTNTTTAATTTTGCCACTCTGTGTCATCTTGATCACCACATCTGCATGTTCGAGTGAAAACGGTTGTGACCTTCCCCGTCAAGAGCCTTTAAGTTCTTCTTCAAGTCTTCATTTACTAGGGAATACTGAAGTTGTATGGGAAACGAATCCACCCACTTCAGGACCTCACTATCCTATTCCTCCAAAAGGTGGAGATTATGACTACGCTCTAAGCAACCTCGAGCAGGTCTCTTTTCTTGAATCTGGTGGCGTAATAGTCCAATATCTCCCAGACGTCAACGGTATTAACCATCAAAAACTTACCTCTTTTGCTAGCGATTCTGTAATTATTTCACCAAATGAAACAGTGGAATCTCTCCTCGTAGCAACTGCGTGGACATGGAAGCTTTCTTGCAAAGAATACGAGTTTGAGAGTCTTGCNAAATTCATAGCTGAACATCAAGGACAAGTTTCACNCACTCACACAGATTGAGCTATGTACCCTGGGTGGGACTTGAACCCACACGACCTTGCGGCCAAAGGATTTTGAATCCTTCGCGTCTGCCAATTCCGCCACCAGGGCAATTTTAAATTTATGGAATAGCGAAATCAGTTTACCGCTGATCATTTCAAATATTCTTAAAGAGGTAATCGCAATATTCTCGACTTTCCAAAAATAGAACCAAAAATAATTTGACCATCATTATCTAATTGCACACCAGACCCAAGAGTATTAAAACGGCTGTCACCAGTAACCCAATAACCAAGACTTTCACCAGTAGACCAATTTAGGGCTTCGATAGTCCACTTGCCTTCACGTGTTCCACAGGTATACACAACGTTGCTCCCCATACTGACATAAGGAACAGAATTAGGTGAACTAACCTCCCTATTGACCCATGCCTCGCGAAATTCTGCAGTTTTAGAGTCCCATTCATACTTATGAAGTCCATACGGCGTGAAGGCCTGGTAATGCCCTAAAAAGAACGAAAGTAATCTACTAGCACGCTCCGGTAGCCAAGAAGGTCGAGTGCTCGGCTCATTATTAACAGTCATAGCTCCGTAACCCGCCACAGTAATTGATTGCTCTGTTTGAATACTTTCTCTACTTAAATCACCCATATTCGCAGCTCCCAAACCCGCAATCCTTCGTGAAGGTGCATTCGGTAAACATTCCCAATCTTCAGGAATTGCGGTTCTCCAAAAAAGTGTGATGTTTACAATTTCATCCCCATCTCCGATGACAACAAAACGGTCTCCATTTGGGTCATCCCCCATCAGTGAAGGAGTTGTGCCTGAACCAGTACCAGTTCCGTTTCTATATTCCGCACTCCATGCACCATCTTTATCAGCAAAAGAGAAGTTCTTTCCGTTCCAAACCACACGATGCAGATGATCTGCTGAGTTGAGATAAATGCCCCCTTCTTCGTCACAACACATGCTTGTTCTTACCCATCCATACGCCGTATTACCTTTCTCAATTTCCATGTTTTTGCAATGTTCTGATGCATGCTTCTCAGCACCAGGGATTTGCACAGCAACATAATTCTCGAAATCTCGCGACAGACTAACTAACCAACCATGATCCGTTGATAATACGAGACGACCATCCGGTGTCATATTTATCCCGACAAACGATCCTTCAATTTCATCTGGTTTATTCCACCTATCTTTCTCAATTAAAGGTGAATTACGNTCACTTGGATCATTTTCTGCGTACGCAACCACTCCTTCTTTTCGCCCCAAGTNCATCACATGATCGACATCTAGAAGCGAATAAACACCATCAAGCCCTGTCATGAAACGAGCAGCTAATCCAATAGCNCTGCTAATCAGTTCCTCTTCTTCACCGAAGTTGTCCAAGTTAGCAATTCCCGCTTCCCATTCTAAGCGATTACTAAATACTTCATCTGGTCGCTCGTGTGAGAGGTCAAATGTGGATAATACCTCGAGTGTTTCGTAATCAAGTTTTACTATTTGCTCTCTTCCATTACTCCAAATAGTTCGTTTCCCGTCGGGATATAAACCCGAAATGAGACCACCGAAATGTCCTGGGCCGAGCCACTCGTACTGATAATCGTTTTTTTCAAGAACCTCGCCATTTCCGCGGGAACTAGGGAGCGGACCAGAAAGGTGCGTACTGTCACGCTGGTCACAGAACCCGTGCGCTATGGGATTCTCACTATCCGCCAGAAAAGGATTCCGCCATCTTTCGTACACATCCACAAAACGACANTAACGACCCAAAAAGCCGAAAACAAATGGATGCAATACACAGTTTTCCTCCATGCAAAAATATTTTTAATACGATGATGGGTAATGCCAATTCAAAAACCTCCATTACTTATTTACGCGCGACTTGTTTTTGGATTAGTCCTTTTCGGATTTGGATTAGCTTTAGTAGTTTTAGGAGGTTTTGGTGTCTCCCCTTGGGAAGTTCTCCATCAAGGAATTTCGAGACGTACACCTTTAAGTATCGGAACAACAATCATTCTTGTTGGAATCATAATTTTGCTTTTTCTTTTTCTTCTTAAGGAACCAATGGGAGTGGGCACTATTGCAAATGTTTTGATTATTGGTTTAATCGTCGACCTNACTTTGTCTCTATTTGGNGAAATNTCAAATATTTTCCCNCGAGTNATCGCAACACTTTTCGGTCCGATTTTCGTGGCATTAGGATCCGGATTCTACATAGGAACGCGTTTAGGCCCAGGACCTAGAGATGGTCTTATGACAGCCTTTAATCGTAGAGGTGTAGCGATTTGGAAAGCTAGAACACTCATAGAAGGTTCATGTGTTATCACCGGTTTGATACTCGGCGGTACTATCGGATGGGGAACAGTTTGGTTTCTACTTTCNGTAGGNCCCTCNGTNCAATTCTTTCTTCAGCGCTTAGAGNTAAAAGATTAGCTTCCTAATCTGAACNNTATTNCCACTAAGCCCGAACTATTTTAACAGAATTTCCGCGGCAAGATCCAAATGTTCTAGATCACAATCGTCAAGTATTTGCAAATAAAAGCGTTCGCATCCTTGTTGTTTAAATCCTTCTATTCGATTACTAACTTCGTCTGGAGTTCCTGCCAAACCATTTAAACGCAGTTCATCCCCCTCTCTTCCAATTGCAGAAGCACGGTCGCTGAAAGTCGCCTCATTCTCACCGCAGCAAAAAACCTGAGCACACGAATAAATTAAATCCTCAGGGTCTCTACCTAATGTCACGCAAGCATCTTTCACGACACTCACAAGAGAACCGAAATCTGCATGTGACACAAAAGGAGTGTTGTATTCAGATGCATATTTCGCGACCAAAGCAGGGGTTCTTCGTTTACCTATTCCTCCCATTATGATTGGAAGACCCTTCTCTTGTTTCGGTTTGGGCAATCCCATTGAATTCTCAAAGCGAACTGTTCTCCCTTCATAATTGAATAACTCTCCCTCTTCTAAATTCCAAATGGCATTCAGAACTTCCAGTGACTCTTCCAGTATGTCGAAACGAGTACCTATATCCGGAAAAGGTAACCCCTGTGCTTTATGTTCTTCCGCATACCATCCTGCCCCTAAACCCAGTTCAACTCTGCCCCCACTCATTTGATCAATTTGAGAGACACTAATGGCCAATGACCCCAGGTGACGAAAAGTAACAGGCGTTACTAAAGTTCCCAATCGGATAGTACTTGTATCACGCGCTAAACCGGCCAACGTAGTCCAGGCATCTGTCGGACCCGGCAAGCCATCAGACTCACCCATTTTCAGATAGTGATCTGAAGTAAAGAATCCGTTGAAACCGAGACTCTCCGCATGAGAAGCTAAAGAGCAAAGTCGCTCATAGGTAGTTCCCTGTTGTGGTTCAACAAAAATTCTAAAATCCATGACTTCCTACTTTCTTTCTGGATAACCGTCTGTGGGCAGCGCTGACATAGGGCCCTGCAGTATTAAACCCCCATCAACGTACAAAACTTCACCTGTTATAAAACGTGCCCCAGAGGAAACCAGAAAAATCACTCCGTTTGCTATGTCACTCACGTCTCCGATATTGGGGAGTGGTTGAGCCACAAAACCATCACCCACTCCATCTTCATATGTGGAATCAAAAGCTTCAGTTCTAAATTGACCTGGGGCGACGCAATTCACACGCACTTTAGGCCCCCATTCGAAGGCCAAAGTTCTACTGAGTTCCAACACTCCCGCCCGTGCACTTGCACTATGAGCAATACCAGGTATACCGCGTCCGACAGTTGCAATTATTTGGCATATCGAACCTCCTTCCCCTTCGAGCATGTTGTTACCAAATGCTTGAGTCATGTTCCAAGTTCCATTCAAATTCAAGTCGATCACGCTACGCCAACCGTTTGAACTGAAATCTCGGGCCTTTTGAGGAAATTGTCCCCCAGCGTTATTTACAAGAATGTCTACGTTTTTATGCCTACCCGATAATTGAGCAACCGATTCAACATCACGAATATCCACAATGTCATACGAAACCTTTTTCCCAGTCTCATGAGAAATCTGTTTTGTAGCCTCGTTCAACACAGCTTCTTGCCGAGAAACTATGGTCACTGTCGCACCAACCTGGGCTAATCCAACAGCTATAGCGCGGCCCAGCCCAGTAGCTCCACCAGTTACTATCGCATTTCTTCCTTCAAGTAGTTCCTCGTTGTAGATCAAATCACTTCGCATATATTTTCTTTCCCATCAAATCTTCAATCACCAAATTACCAAAGCAGCTCCCAGTGCAACAAGAAAAGAGCCACTTATAGCCCTACGACCCAAAGAATTCAAACAGCTACCAGAATGAGTATTCCACATTTTTCCCAAATTATTAGCAGAATTGCAGCCTAAAGAGTAAGTATGACTCTCTTCTTTTCAGGTTTTTTTCGCTTTTGATCCGCTTTCTGAACTTACAGGGCAAAATGTTCTGTACAAGAGGAGTAAAAATGATCGTCTTTACATACCCAGGCCAGGGTTCGCAATTTTCTGGTATGGGATCCAGTTGGTTGAGTCACCCTTCATGGGAACTGATCGAAGAAGCATCCGACGCTACACAAGTGGATCTATCCGATTTGCTCATTAACGCGGATGACGAGTCTTTACGAGAAACACAGAATGCCCAACTCTCCACATTCGTATTAAGCATGCTTGTTCTTGATGCTGTTGAGAGACTCGGCCTCGATTCGACTGGTCATGCGGGGCACAGCCTAGGAGAATACAGCGCTCTCACTGCTTCAGGCGCTCTTGATTTTTTTGATGCGGCCCGACTCGTAAATATCAGGGGAAAAGCGATGAAAAATGCACTTGAGGAAAACCCAGGAACAATGTCTGCTGTACTAGGTCTCTCCGATAGTGATGTTGAAGAATTATGTGATGAGATCGACGGTGAAGTTTGGGTAGCCAACTATAATTCTCCCGGTCAACTGGTCATAGCTGGCAACAACTCAGTGATAGAGGAAGCAAGCGATCTAGCAAGGAAAATGGGTGCTAAAAAAGTTACCCAACTATCAGTAGCCGGAGCATTTCATACTCCTCTAATGAGTTCAGCACGAGCCGAATTATCAGAAGCAATAGAAAATACCGATATTCGGCCACCATCTGGAGTTGTAGTAGCAAATGTCGACGGAATGCCTCATGAGAATCCAGAAACCTGGAGAGCACTTATGTCTGCTCAGTTATGTAGCCCTGTGCGATGGACACAAACAATTGAAACATTACTTAAAATGAATTTTTCAACATTTATTGAAATCGGACCCGGAAAGGTACTTACTGGACTTACGAAACGGGTAGAGCCAAATACACAACGTTTGAACATAAACGAACCAAGTGATTTGGATCAACTGCTCGACCTAATTGCACCAACATTATCCACTGATGTATCTGGAGTCAGCCACGAAGGAGAGCACCTTTTCTCGACTGACAGGCTTGTTGTTAGTCCATCCGCCGGAATGTTTAAACCCGTTTCGAATTTAGAAATCGGGGAGAAAGTTTCTAACGGTCAACTTCTTGGACACGTCGGAACCATTGAGATTCACTCCCCTTTTTCGGGCGAGCTTATGGGCTGGATCGCTGTAACAGAGGAAAGGCTAACAGCCAGTCAGCCTGTTGCATGGCTACGTGTAACGTGACCAGAAAGCCTTCATAAGCTAATCTTTTCTATAGAAGACAAAAGGGAAAAATGGAACGTGTAGTTCTCATAACCGGTGGAAATAGGGGTATAGGTCTTGCTACTGCAAAGACTTTCGCTGCAAAAGGAAACAAAGTAGCAATCACATACCGCGAAACCCCACCTGATGGAATCGAAGACCTTGGCATACACTCCTTTTCGTGTGATGTTACTGATCAAGATCAAGTAGACAAAGCATTCAAGGAAGTTGAAGAAACTCTAGGCACTGTAGAAATTTTGATCGCAAATGCCGGCATAACCCGAGATGCTCTTACGGCTAGAACAAGTGACATAGACTTTTCTGAAGTTTTAGATACAAATTTGACTGGAGCATTCAGAACAGCAAAAAAAGCTTTGAGAGGAATGATGAAAAATCGATGGGGACGAGTTATTTTCATATCCTCCCTTTCGGGCCGAATCGGTCAAATTGGTCAAAGCAGTTATGCTGCATCAAAATCGGCTCTTATTGGACTAAGCCGTTCGCTTGCTAAAGAGTACGCCTCCCGCAACATCACCGTTAATGTTGTCGCCCCAGGCGCTGTAAAGACAGAAATGTTGGAAAAATTATCCAATGATCAAATAAGCGAATACATCGAATCCATTCCATTAGGAAGATTAGGAGAACCGGAAGAAATAGGTGAAATAATCGCCTTTTTATCGTCAGAACAAGCCTCATATATCACCGGTAGCGTAATCCCAGTTGATGGTGGCCTTTATATGGGATAAACCTTCTTCAATAAGCTTGGTAGAAGGTAACTAACCCTCTATTGTTGTGTGGGCAGTTGAATATAAGGAGTTCAAATGAGTGACGACAATTTCGCAAGATTTCAAAAGTGTGCTGTTGAAGTGCTATCAGTTGATGCAACTCAAGTAATACCTGAAGCCAACTTTGCCGATGACCTTGACGCCGACAGTCTTGACTTAGTCGAATTAGTCATGGCACTCGAAGAAGAGTTTAGTGTGACTGTTGAAGAAGAAGAATTAGAAGGAATCAACACGATCCAAGCAGCTTTTGAATTAATCACAAGCAAGCTCTAATGCCGAACCGAAAGGTCGTCGTTACAGGTTTAGGAGTTGTCTCCTCCTGCGGGACAGGAATTGAATCCTTCTGGGAAGGACTCTGCGGGAAACCGTCTGTCGGTGATAGACGCGTCGAAGATTTTGACCCCTCTAACTACTTTGAAAATCCAAAAGATTCTCGCCGTTCAGACCGTTGCACTCAATTTGCAATCGCAGCTACTCACATGGCAATGGATCAAGCTGGTGAATTGACCGCTGAATCAGACCGCTCAGGCGTTTTTATAGGAACAGGTATAGGCGGCATTGAAACCCTCGAAGAACAGATTGGCATTTTACTCGAGAAAGGTTCACGACGTGTCTCCCCTTTTCTTGTTCCAATGATGATGCCGAACGCAGCTACAGCGGCAGTCTCAATGAAATACGGTTTTCAAGGTCCAGCTGAAACCACCTGCACTGCATGCGCCGCTGGTACACACGCGATTATTAACGCCTCTCGTTTAATCGCTTCAGATCGATGTGATGTCGTAATTGCCGGTGGCACAGAAGCTGCTTTTACTGGGAGTTCAGTCGCAGGGTTCACCAACATGACAGCATTTTCCAAGGAAGGAATCTCCAGACCATTTGACCTTGATCGCGACGGTTTCGTCATGGGAGAAGGAGCAGGAATTCTTATACTCGAAGAAAAAGAAATGGCCGAAGCAAGAGGAGCAACTATCTATGCCGAAATACTCGGTGGCGCTAGTAACGCTGATGCACACCATATAACTGCTCCCGCACCCGGCGGTACGGGAGCAGAAAAGTGTATACGACTAGCTTTAGAAGATTCAGAAATAGAACCAGAGACTGTTGGATACATCAATGCTCACGGCACTTCAACTCCATTGAATGACTTAGGAGAAGCACAAGCAATAAATGCGGTTTTTGGTGCCACTGGACCATTAGTTTCCTCCACTAAAGGCATTACCGGTCATCCTCTAGGAGCAGCAGGTGCAATCGAAGCTGTGGCAGTAGTGATAGCCCTTCAAAAATGTCTCATACCCCCAACCGCTGGATTCGTAAACTCTGATCCTGAAATGCCGGAAATCAATCTTGTGCATAGTGAACCCGTTACGTGGACCCCAGCACCTGCTATCTCAAATTCCTTTGGCTTTGGCGGACATAACGGTTGTTTAGTTATTGGCCCTGCTTGATTAATTTAAACTGTCGCAAAAACAAACATTAAGTCGCAGCTACAGGCCAACTCGCCACCTACAAGAGCCTTACCACTACCCTTTCCGCCTCGCGCTGAAATCCGTGAAAGCTCTACCGAAAGATCCAATCTCTCACCTGGCGATACCCGGCGCCTAAACCTAACGTTGTCAATACCACCGAACAAAGGTAACAAGCCGTCAAAAGTTTGATCAGAAAGTAACGTATAAGCCCCCAATTGGGCTATCGACTCGCACATTAAAACACCGGGCAGAGTGGGAAAATCAGGAAAGTGTCCAGAAAAAAATTCCTCAGATTCTGTCAACTGCCAATAAGCTTCAGCTGATTTAGGAACGTCTAATTGTGTTACTTCAGTCAGAAATAGAAAAGGTTCCCTATGTGGAATGACTTCTTTAGGTTTTGGGAAATTCATCACAACCTCCAAATTCAAAAGGCCTGCCGGTAATTCCGGCAGGCCTTTGAAAATAATTAAGAAATGTAAAAAATTTACATTGACATTTCCATTGGAGGCCCACCACTCTTAGCGGCTGCCTTTAGCTTAGACCCTGCAGAAACCTTAACTGCCTTTGTAGCTGGAATACTAATAGCTTCTCCAGTTTGAGGATTTCTACCCATCCGAGCCTTACGCACTGTCTGCTCAAATGAAATCCAGCCTGGCACTGAGACCTTCTCATTTCCAGCAGCCACTGCATCCGCTACTACATCGAACATAGCGTCGAGGCAAGCTCCAGCATCTTTGTTCGAAACGCCAGCCCTGTCAGCCATTGCTGCGATCAAATCACTCTTGTTCATCCACCGTCTCCCTTGTGTTATTTACGTACCCAAATTGGGTACACCGCTACGCGACACGTTTTTCGAGGCAATGTCAAGCATTTAAGCCTGTTTGAAAGGGGTTTTTTATAAAAAAACCCCTTATTTATAGTTTTTTTAGACTTTTTAGTAAAAAATCCGAAAAGTCTTGATTTTTAGGAGTTTTTATCTAAGGCTTCTCTAAAAGTTGAAACTAGCTCTCCTACCTTTTCTGGCGAAGAAGCCTTAATCATTTCTTGAACAACAGCAGAGCCTACGATTACGCCGTCGCTCACTTCACACGCTTTAACAGCCTGTTCCGGACTGCCAATCCCGACCCCTACTAAAACTGGTTTAGAGGTTACATTTTTCAATCGGGACGCAATCTCAATTGCGCTATCGGCAAGCTCAGAACGCATTCCAGTTACTCCAAGCAGACCTACCGCGTAAACAAATCCAGAACTTCTCGTGCATATCTGTACGAGTCTCTCATCAGGTGTTGTAGGAGCCGCTAATAAGATAGTTTCAATCTTAGAATTAGCTGCTGATTCCGACCAGATATCTAACTCTTCCAATGGTAAATCAGGAAGTATGCAACCAGAGATTCCAGCCGAAGCTAGACTCGCAGCAAATCTTTCATGTCCCATCCTGTAAGCAAGATTGTAATATGTCATTACTGCAAGGGGTGCCGCAGGTCTTTCTTCCCGCAAGTCATTTAAAATCGTCACAGGTGTAGATCCGGATTTCATTGAATAATCATTAGCCATTTGGATAATGGGGCCATCCATCACCGGGTCAGAGAAAGGAATTCCGATTTCTACAACATCTGCTCCAGCAGCAATTACTGAATGCATGGTTTGGATCCAATCTTCCCCCAAGCCACCAGTTATATAAACTACTAAAGCCTTCTTTCCAGAATCTATCCGTTTTTGAAGAACCGACTCAATCTGAACATTCTCAGACATTCAATATTTCCATCATTTGTCCGACATCTTTATCTCCCCGTCCGGAAAGATTCAATAAAACTGTTTTGCCGGTTAAATACTCACGTTCTCGCGAGATCCATGCAAGAGCATGTGCTGGTTCAAGTGCTGGAATTAAACCTTCTGTTCGGCTCAATAGTTGGAAGGCAGCTATTACTTCGTCATCAGTAACTGATTCGTAACGGGCTCTTCCAGTTGACGAAAGGTAACTATGCTCAGGACCTACGCCCGGATAATCTAATCCTGCACTTATTGATTCCGCCTCTAAAACTTGACCGAATTCATCTTGCATCAAAAATGATTCCATTCCATGGACAACTCCAGGAACACCTCTTCCAATTGCCGCTCCACCAGCCGGCTCAACACCAATCAATTCTGCATCGCTATCAATAAAACCAGAAAAAATACCTATCGCGTTAGACCCACCTCCGACACAAGCACAAACAACGTCAGGCGTGGTTCCTAAAATCTCTTCCGATTGTTTGCGGGCCTCTGTTCCGATCACCTCTTGAAAAGTCCGCACCATCCATGGATACGGATGCGGACCCATTACTGAGCCAAGGCAATAATAGGAATCCTCAACAGTTGCGACCCAGTCACGCATTGCATCATTAACGGCATCTTTTAAGGTTTTACTTCCCGATTCGACACTTCTCACTTCTGCACCTAAAAGTTTCATTCTGAAAACATTCAACTCTTGGCGTTTCACATCTACCTCTCCCATATACACGCAGCATTCCAAATTCAGAAGAGCAGCTGCCGTTGCAGTAGCTACACCATGTTGGCCGGCCCCTGTTTCCGCTACCAGCCGTTTTTTTCCCATTCTTTTAGCTAGTAAGGCTTGGCCCAATACATTATTGATCTTATGAGAGCCCGTGTGGTTGAGATCTTCTCTTTTTAACAACAAGCGGCAGTTAAGTTCAGCGGAAAGGTTAAAGCATTCTGTAATAGGTGATGGTCTCCCCGCGTAATCAGAAAGGAGAAAGTCCAATTCTTTACGGAAGGAATCATCCTCCCATGCCTCTATGAATGATTTTTCAAGCTCATGACATGCAGGAACTAACGTTTCAGGTACATACCGTCCTCCGAAAGGTCCGAACCTTCCTTTTTCGTTAGGGTTTTTTAAATTCATAGCACTTCCAGTCTAGAAAACTATTGCTTCGTTCTTGCTTTACTTGACTTCGCGTTTTCAATAAAAAGTTTTAAAAGCTTCGGGTCTTTACGACCAGGTTCCGATTCAATCCCTGTTGCAACATCAACACCAAAGGGCAAGAATTTCTCAATCCCAGCGCTAACATTTTCGACATTCAACCCGCCCGCCAAAAGTATTTTTTCGTCTTTAAGGAAATCAATTGGAAGATTCCAGTCGAACTTCTTCCCTTCACCAGGAGTCTCTGAGTCTAATAGTAGAAAATCTGCGCCAAAATCAGCGAAATTCACCAACTCTCGTGAATTAGCAGAAAGAGCCTTAATCGTGAAAGGAACTCTATTTGCCACTAACTGGCATTCTTCATGAGTTTCATTTCCGTGAAGTTGTGCGGCATTAAGACCTGTTTTTCCAACTACACGCAGCACCTCTTCGGGCGTGAAATCACTAAAAACTCCGACACTCATAATTTCGCTCGGTAGTTTTTTTACAATACTTTCTACAAAGTCACTTTCTACTCGTCTTTTTGAAGTGGGCACAAAATTAAATCCAAGAGCGTCACAACCTGAATCAATAGCTAAAAATGCATCTTCTGAGTTGGTGATACCACAAATTTTTACAAAAATATCATCCACTTGCATATCAGTCGTTGAGTGTTTCATCAAATGTACTCCTCAGGTCAGAGAGCATTTTTATCCGATTGGTCGATTTAACTAGTAGTTCACCTACCAATAAAGCTGAATATCCCGCTTCCATCATCTTACGGGCACTTTCAGCACCATCTATTCCGGACTCTGCTACCGCTGTAACTGGTTCGGGAATTTTAGAAATTAAGTCGATAGCTNTTAATGGGTCTACCTCAAATGACTTCAGATCTCTTTGATTAACTCCGATCAATTCTGCCCCAACCGATAAAGCGCGTTCTAGTTCTTTTTCGTCGTGTACTTCAACTAACGGATCCAAATCAAGTTCAATTGAAAGTTCCAAGAAATCTTTAAGTTCAACTTGATCAAGGGCAGAAACAATCAACAAAACTGCATCAGCTCCCATTATTCTTGCATCACAAATGTCTCGTTGGTCAACTGTGAAATCTTTTCGCAGGATCGGTATTTTCACGTTCTGGGATGCCTCTATTAAATCTTGTCTAGAGCCTCCGAAACTGTCTTCATCCGTTAAAACAGAGATTGCAGCCGCGCCACCACTTTCATATTCCGATGCCAATAATTTCGGATCAAGTTCTTCAAATAAGTTGCCTTTTGACGGTGAGCGTCTCTTAATCTCAGCGATAACAGCTATTCCTGATTCTGAATGTTTTATAAGNGAGTTCCTGAATCCTCGAACAGGNGGTAGATCGCTTGCATGCTGGTATAGCGATTCAAAATCCCTGTTGTCATTTTTAGCTTTTAGACGGTGAGAATCTAAAATTTTCTGCAAATAAGTCATTTGGTCAGTTTCCGTTATACAAAATGAGTTTACTTTTGATTCTGACGTTGTTTTGTCATCCTTCGGGCTGCTGGTATAGCTCCAAGCAAAGCTCGTGCTTTATTCCTGCATTCAAGGTCCTCAGCATCAGGATCACTATCTGCAACTATTCCTGCTCCAGCCTGAACAGATGCGACTCCGTCCTTTACGATCATTGTTCGTATCGTTATTGCGGTGTCTATATTTCCAGAAAAATCGAAATAACCAACAACCCCTGCGTAGGGACCACGTTTAGTGGGTTCAAGTTCATCAATTATCTGCATCGCTCTCACTTTTGGAGCACCCGACACAGTTCCTGCTGGGAGAGTTGCTCTTAATACGTCAATAGGCCCAAGATCATTTCGAAGATCGCCAGAAACTTGACTAGTTAGGTGCATCACGTGNCTATATTTTTCTAGTGTCATTGTCTCATCAACTGTCTCAGTACCAAATTCAACCACGCGACCTACGTCATTTCGTGCTAAATCAAGGAGCATCACATGTTCCGCCAATTCCTTTGGGTCTTCTTTCAGATCTGAAGCAAGACGTCGGTCTTCCTCGTCTGTTTTTCCTCGTTTTCTAGTCCCCGCTATAGGTCTTGAAAAGACTTTGCCTTCGACCAAACGAACCATTGGTTCCGGCGAAGCTCCAACGATTGTTAGTTCGTCATAACGAAAAAAATACATATATGGACTTGGATTTACCTGTCTTAACACTCTGTACACATCAAAAGGGTCTGCATCCAACTCGACGTCNAATCTTTGAGACAAAACTACTTGAAATATATCCCCGTTCATTATGTGCTCTTTCGCCGTTTCCACAGCTAAACAAAATAGATCTTTTTTAAAGGTTGACTTCACCTCCGTCAAGTCTTCGTCTGATGGGGGTGGGAACATCAATGGTTCCTCAACGCCCATAGCTCCAGCCATCGCTAAATCAGTCAACCTGGTAATTGCATTCTTATACTTCTCCTCAAGAGTGTCTTTGCTCTCTTTCTCATTTACTAAAACATTTGAAATAAGAAAAGCTCTTTGTTTCCAATGATCAATTGCNACCAAGTCNCCTATCACAGAAAGTTTTGCGTCTGGTAAAGATTTATCATCAGTCGGCACATGAGGCAGATTTTCCACTTCTCTCACTATGTCGTATCCTAAGTATCCCACTAGTCCACCATGTAGTGGAGGGAAATCCTCAAGTGGCGGAGTTTCAAATACATCGAGCAAATCGGTTAAAAGTTCCAACAAACCCATTTCGGTATCAACTGCAACCGGCAAAGAACCTTCCAAATGAATTTCNTTTCTTTCACTAGTTATCGTTGCTAAAGGCTTACCGCCTATAAATGACCATCTCCCCCAATGCTCTCCACGATCGACGCTTTCAAGCAAAAATCCGTCTTTATCGCCGATACAACGGTTAAACAGTGCAACAGGAGTTGTGAGATCAGCGAGAATTTCAGTCCAAACAGGAATCACATTGTATTTCTTAGCCATACCTTTGAAGTCATCAAAGGATGGCAAGATTGCTAGATCAGTTTTCATTAGAACTAAAAGGAGTGAAAAAGCAAGTGAACTCACCTGTATGACAAGCGCCTTCACCTTCCTGAATTACTGAAAAAAGCAAGGTATCAAGATCACAATCATAAAATGCCTCTTGAACGAATTGCCTATCACCAGAGGTTTCACCTTTGCACCAATATTCTTGTCGGCTCCTACTCCAAAACCATGTTCGCCCAGTAGAAAGAGTCTCCCTAAGAGACTCTGCATTCATCCATGCCATCATCAAAACTTTTCCCGAACTCTGTTCTTGNATGATCGCGGGGACTAATCCTTCAGAATTGAAAGCGATACGTGAAATTTCTTTGTCATCTACTATAAAGGACTTACCTTTTTCAATTTCCATAACTCAAGTCTACGATTCATCGCATACAAAAATGTAATTAATAAATTATAGATAAAGCCCCGTACTACCTTCTTCTAGCCTCTTAGAGGCAACTGCATGAATATCGCGCTCTCGTAAGATTATGTAGTCAAGACCTTTCACCTCAACTTCATACCTATCCTCCGGATTGAATAGCACCCTGTCAGCAACCTCCATCGAACGTACATTTGGACCTACGGCAACTATCTCTGCCCAAGCTAAACGTTTACCCATCTGAGCAGTAGCGGGTATTAATATCCCTCCCGTTGATCTTCTCTCACCATCTTCGTCATCGATCTGAACCAGAATTCGGTCGTTTAACATTTTTATTGGGAGCCCGTCATCCTCAGCTGGACCNGGCATTTTTATTGCTTTTGAATCATTCACAGAAGTTACGGTATCGGCAACCTGATTAAGCACCTCTCACAGTTAAGCCAGCTTTTAACAATTCTTTTCTAACCTCAGAAACTGTCATTTCACCAAAATGAAATATTGAAGCAGCTAGCAGTGCATCAGCATCACCTANTAATGCTCCATCAATCATGTCTTTAGTGCTTCCTGCGCCTCCACTAGCTATTAGTGGAACTGACACTTTCTNACTTACTTTTTTAAGCATTTTAATATCGAAACCATCTTTGGTTCCGTCTCTATCCATCGANGTCAAGAGAATTTCACCCGCGCCCTTTTCAACTGCCTCCTTTGCCCACTCAATGAGACTTAACCCGGTCCCTTCTCGTCCTCCATGCGTAAAGACTTCAAAACCACAAGAGGTTTTGTTGCTACGTCTCGCGTCTATAGCAACGACAACGCATTGATTACCGAATTCCTTAGAGACATCACTTATCAATTCTGGCCGGAGAACAGCTGCCGTATTAAGTGACACCTTGTCCGCTCCAAGTCTTAAAATTTGTCTGGCGTCTTCTACAGAACGAATACCTCCACCAACAGTGAATGGTATGAATATTTCTTCAGCTGTTCTTCTCACAACTTCATATAACGTTTCACGTGAGTCAGAAGACGCTGTGATGTCCAAAAAAACTATTTCATCGGCGCCTTGTTGGTTGTACATAGAAGCAAGTTCGACCGGATCTCCTGCATCCCGAAGGTTGACAAAATTTACACCTTTAACAACTCGACCATTGTCGACATCCAAGCAAGGAATTATACGTATTACTCTCATATTGTTTCGAAAGCCTCAATAGCTTCAGACAAAGAGAATNCATCTTCGTAAAAGGCACGTCCAACAATTACACCGCTAAGAGTTCTTCCATTGGCGGATAATCTACTTAAATTCCTCAAGTCATCAGTTGAACCGACACCACCGGATGCAATNACATTTTTTGTGGTTGATGAAATAAGCTCTTTGTAGGCATCAATATCTGGCCCTCCTAATGTGCCGTCTCTCTCGATGTGGGTGACAATATACGCATCGANGTCTACTTCTTCAAATCTTTCGAAAATGTCCGAATACGATAAAACAGTTTCAGTTTTCCACCCATGAACTGCAACTTTTTCGTTTCGCAAATCAACACCAACTGCCACTCTGCCGATAGAAGTTATCCCCTCTACTAAAGATGGATTATCGATTGCTGCCGTTCCAATGACTACACGGGTGACACCTAGATCAAAAACTGAACGAGCGACGTCAAGGTTACGTATTCCGCCCCCTACTTGAACCGGTATCTCCAGTCTTGAAACAATATTTTCTATAACCGAGGCATTATTAGCAATTCCGGTCCTCGCTGCATCTAGATCGACGATATGAATCCATGATGCTCCTTCTTCTTGAAAAGAAAGCGCCTGCGAAATAGGGTCATCGCTATATTCAATTTCATTCGAGTACTCACCTTGTAACAGGCGGACGCATTTGCCATCAATCAAGTCAATCGCGGGAAACACATATTTTTTCATGTTCCATCACTTTTTAATGTAGAAAGAAAATTTTTCAGAATGGCTATACCGGTTTCTCCAGATTTTTCAGGATGAAACTGCGTAGCCCATAAGTTTTTTACTGCAATAGCGGCATTGACTTCTGTTCCATAATCACAGAAAGCTACGCTTTCTTTCGTTTTTGGTGCCGAATAGCTATGCACAAAGTAGACCCAAGGGTTCTTTTCAATTCCGTTAAACATTGGATGTGTAAAATCACACTTCAATTCATTCCATTGCATTTGAGGGATTTTCACATNCCCCTCTATAGCTTTAACTTTTTCGCTGATAATTCCTAAACCTTTTATCCCAATGGATTCATCACTTCCTTTATACAAAAGCTGCATNCCCACACAGATTCCTAAAAAGGGTTTACCTCCTGAAGCNGCTTTTTCTGCCATAGATGCCGCCAAAGTAAATAAGTCGCTTTCTACTAGTGCTTCTGCACATCTTCCAAATGCACCGACACCGGGCAGGACAACCCCGTCAGCTTCTTTCAAAATTGATTTGTCATTTGTCAAAATTGCTTCCGCGCCAGCAAATTCAAGAGCTTTTTGCGCTGACCTTAAATTTCCTATTCCGTAATCAAATACTGCGACCGATGGCCGAAAGGTCACAAGGAGCCTTTCGTTGAAGGAAGATCTGTACTTTCGATCCTTACAGCGTCTCTTAATGCGCGTGCAACTCCTTTAAATGTGGCTTCAACTATGTGGTGTGTATTTTTTCCACGCACAAGTGAAATATGAAGGGTTATTTTCGCTGCAGCAACAAAAGCTCTCCAGAACTCCTCCATTAGTTGCGGGTCAAATGGTGGATCTCCTAAAATTTTTTCTCCGGGGAAATCAACTTCGTAATTGCAAAAAGCTCGACCTGAAATATCAAGTGCTACATCAATTAGCGCTTCATCCAATGGAACACTGACCGAGGAAAATCTCCTAATCCCAAGTTTTTCACCAAGCGCATTATTGAATGCTTCGCCGATCGAAATACCAACATCTTCTACAGTGTGATGTGCATCAACCTCTAGATCTCCAACCGACTTAATTAAAAGACCCATGCCGGAGTGTTTAGCTAATTGTTCAAGCATGTGAGTAAAAAAAGGTATTCCGGTCTCAATTGAAGAATTTCCACCATCGAGGTCCAGTGTCACCTCAATANTTGTTTCTTTCGTTTTTCTATCAATAAAAGCTTTACGATCTGTCATTCCANTATCTTCCTTACTGCAGTCAAAAAACTATCATTTTCATTTTCGCTACCAATCGTAACTCTTAAGCAGCCTTCCAAACCTTCCCAACTGGAACAATCGCGGACCAGTACTCCTTCTTCCAGTAACCCTTCCCATAATTTATATGCATCAATGGTCTCAGGTTTGAATAATAAAAAATTAGCTTCGGAAGGCCATACCNTTATTGGTAAAAATGTTAATGCTTCAAAAACTCGTCCTCTCTCCTCTTTGATCTGAGCAACTTTTCGAAGCATTTCCTTTTCGTGTTTTAAAGCCAAAACACCTACTTTTTGTTTTACTGAATCAAGATGGTACGGGAGGGAAACGGATTTCATCATCTGTATACACCATTCAGGAGCAAGNAAATAACCAAGACGAATTCCAGCTAAAGACCAAACTTTTGAAAAAGTACGAATAAAAACAAGATTGGATTTGTCATTCACCGTCAAATCTAAAGAACTCTCCGAAAACTCCTTATAAGCCTCATCAAGAACCAACAATCCGCCTGTTGAGTTCAATTCAGAAAGAANTGCATCGATTAATTCTGGGTTTTCGATATTGCCTGTCGGATTATTAGGTGAACAAAGAAAAACTATTTCTGGTTTTTCTCGGTTGATTATTTCAAGTGCGGCATCTTTGTCTATCTGGAATTCATCATCTCGGACTCCCTCAATTACTCGAGTTCCTGCAACCTTCGCAATTTGAGAATGCATCGCATAAGTCGGTTCGAAAATTAAAGCTGCTCGTCCATTCCCTCCGTACGCTAAGCAAATTGACTGTATTATTTCGTTTGATCCGTTGGCAACAAAAACTTCACTCTCCTTCAGGAGTTCTTTAGCAGCGATAGCCGCACATAACTCACTTGCTGAACGGCTTGGATAACGGTTTAAATCTAATTTATTGATCTCAGATCCAAGCTCTCGAATGAAAGTGTCGGGAAGAGGAAACGGAGCTTCATTTGTATTCAGCCTTACTGAGACATTAAGTTGTGGAGAAAAATACCCTTCCAAAACGTCAAGATCTTCACGTGGTGAAGGAGTCTTATTCATTTTCTATTCCTCTCAAACGGATCGAATCTGCATGACTTTCAAGTCCTTCAGCAGTAGCGAGATTGACAATGTGTGGACCTATTCGCCTTAATGCGCTTTCAGAACTTGTAACAATGTGTGTATCCCGCATGAAATCACTCACAGTTAATGCGCCCGAAAATCTTGCACTTCCAGCTGTAGGCANTACATGGCTTGGTCCTGCTAAATAATCTCCTAAAGAAGCTGGAGACCAATTACCGCAAAAAATTGCTCCAGCATTTGACACTTTTCTCGCCANTTCTTCTGGGTTGGCGATCATGATTTGTAAATGCTCCGGAGCGACTGCGTCCACTATTTCTACTGCCGAATCGATATCTTCAACGAGTGCACAATAGCCGCCAGTTTCTAAAGTTTCCTTAATGTTTTCACCTCGTGAAGAGTTCGCCACTAAAATCTCCAATTCATCTATTACTGCAGACGCAAAGTCTTCATCTGTAGTTACTAACCAAGACTTGCCTCCCGGGCCGTGTTCAGCTTGCACTGCAAGATCCACTGCCACAAATTTTGGTGGTGCAGTCGAATCAGCAATCACCATTANCTCTGATGGNCCAGCAAATGAAGCAGGAATTCCAACCTTCCCGGCGACTTCTTGCTTAGCCAATGAAACATAAACATTNCCAGGGCCAACTATCACGTCGACAGGTTTCACAGATTCAGTTCCATAGGCAAGTGCAGCAATCGCNTGTGCCCCTCCGATTGGGTGCACATCATCCACTTTCGCNACAAAAGCAGCGGCCAGAGTCTCAGTTGAAATTCCTTTTTCACTAGAAGGGGGAACAGTTACTACAATTCTCNNCACNCCAGCTACTTTGGCAATCAACGCCGTCATCAATAAAGTCGACGGATATGAGGCTAAGCCACCAGGAACATAGCATCCGGCACTCGCAACAGGCTTTTGAAAGGTCTCAACAGTCACTCCGTTATCTTGGACCGTTCTTTGTTCAGTTAATTGAGATTTATGATACCGAACAATAGCTTCGGCTGAAGCATTAAGAGCATCCTTAAATCCTTTAGGNNCTGTGTTGTATGCTTCNTCTATAGTTCTTTCATCCACTCTTAAATCTTCGAGTAGAAAGCCGTCAAACTTTTCAGTCAGATCACGTAATGCTTGATCACCTGACTC
Organism: Acidimicrobiaceae bacterium; assembly: GCA_002716285.1. Classification (GTDB taxonomy): domain Bacteria; phylum Actinomycetota; class Acidimicrobiia; order Acidimicrobiales; family MedAcidi-G1; genus MedAcidi-G1. The sequence continues at coordinate 12,556 of PBAM01000012.1, read as the reverse complement.
TCGAACTTGAGTAATTATATCCCTTACAGGTTGAATCGGAAGTTCATCAATCTCAGGTAAGTGAGGCATAAAAGCAGTCCAGTCTTTACCTTTTCCTCTAAAATCGATTTGTTTGAGCATTACATAACGCTACCTCGTAGGCAGGTCTGAAATGTAACGATTTATCTTGTTGTAAATTTTTCTTAACTAAACCAAACTTGTGTATGAAAATAATTTCTAAAGCCGAACTGTCTTCACTTAAAACTCAAGTTGAATCTTTGCTAGCCGCGTTAATCGAAATAAACGATCAGTCTTCTTCTGAGGATGAGATAAATGCAAGTAATAGAAATCTACTCGAGACTGAACGTCACCTTCGTGGTGCTCTAAGAGAATTAGAGCATCTATCAAAAGGCCTATAAAAAGCTCAGCGCCCCTTAAGGGCGCTGAGCAAGCGAGGCGGGTGGCGGGAACCCGATTCTCGCCAAACCGGGTTGCGGTACCCGGATANTTAAAATTACACGCATCAAAAAATTTTTACCAAATTGAACTTTTCAAATTTGTGAACTTAAACAAAAATCACTTAATGAACACTCTTCACAGACAGGTTTTCGACTCGCACATACTCGCCTCCCATGCAAAATCAACCTCAAACTAAACAAACCCCTTTCAGATGCAGGAACCATGGGATTTAGTTCCATTTCCACTTTTACAGGATCCGTCTCTTCAGTAATNCCAATGCGTCTCGACAAACGTCCCACATGAGTGTCTACTGGCAAACCAGGCAGGTCTAAAGCGACACTCCTCACAACATTCGCTGTTTTTCGACCTACTCCTGGTAATGCGGTTAACTCTTCCATTGATGAGGGGACCACACCATCATGGTTATCCACTAACGCTTGAGCCATACCTAAAAGACTTTTNGTNTTATTAATATAGAATCCAGTTGATCTAACAATCCCCTGAACACTGATTTCATTGGCTTCAGCCAAACTTTCAGCATCAGGATATTCATCAAAAAGTTCCGGAGTAACCATATTCACTCTTTTATCCGTGCACTGGGCTGNCAAAATTGTGGCCGCAAGCAATTCAAANGGATTTTTATGATCCAATTCACACTTTGCATCAGGATATTCAAAACCTAATCTTCTGTGNGATTCTTGTGCCCTACCCTTCGGCGATCTCGGTCTCCCCATACTCAAACCGTATCGTCTTTCATTCTCTCCAGTAGCATTCTGATTTATGGAAAAATTACTGGTTTCCGACGGAACTGATAATGCCACTTTGACAAAGAAGAACGTTGGGAAGACGGAAAACGAAGAGAATACTTGGCTTCTTGAACTTGAGATTCTCGAAAGCAACGAAGAAAGATCCCGTCGTATGCTGGAGGCTGCTGCTCACACTGTTTCTCTTTCCGGCGGTGGCATTATCGAATACTGGATAGAAAATGTAAATATCGAAGACGATGACATACCGATTTCAGCTGGATACTCACCTTTTCGCGATCTGAAAATACTATCTAGNCGCATTCCGGCTATTCCACCTGAAATAGATACCCGTGAATTCGCTGAAAGNGACTATGCCGAGATTATCCGAATAAATAACGCTGCTTTTCATTGGCATCCTGAACAAAGCGGAATGACCGAAAAAAGCTTAAAGGAAACACAATCCGAAGCATGGTACGCGAACGAAGATTTTAGAATCCTCGAGGCCGATAGTGAACTTAAAGGGTTCTGCTGGATGAAAGTTCACGGACTTTCCTGCACTTGTTGCGATAAATCAAAATTGTTAAAAGGGGAAATATTTGTGATTGCAGTTGACCCGCTCCTGCAAGGCCAAGGACTCGGTCGCCAATTAGCGCTAGCAGGATTAGAATGGATGTCGAAGAAAAAAATCCGGGAAGTTTTTCTGTACGTTGAATCCGACAATCATCCGGCGTTGAAAACTTATAATTCGCTTGGTTTTGAACATCTTTCAACCAACCGTTGCTTCCAACGAGTTATACGTCAAGANAACTCATGAAACAAATAACCTCATAAGCTATCTAAACAAAATGTCTAGAAATANGGNTGAACATTGCAAACTCGACGCTGGGTAAACAGATACCAAACTCAAACTCTTTATCTTGGAACTGTGCTGCTCTATATAGAGGGTGTATTCAACATTGCTAGGGGAACATTTTTCGCTCTACTAGGAGCCGGAATGCTCTTAGCAGGATATGGGATNGCAAACGACAAAAAAGTTGCTTGGAAGCTTGGAGTGGGTACATCTTTCCTTTCTATATTGATGCGGCTAATCTCTCAAGACGTTGGTTTCACATACGTAATTTTTTCACTTGTCTTTCCCGTTGCTCTCTTANCACTCCTTCTTCACCCACAGAGCCGTNAGTATCAAAAAATCTGGTTTAGTTAATGAAACAATCGCGAATGAAACCAGTTCTTCCTACTTTTTCCGAAAAGGAACTAACTGTAAGAAAAATGTTCGATCGAATCGCGCCACGATACGACCTTTTAAATCGACTCATCACTTTTGGCTTGGATACAAAGTGGCGTAAGAAAACCGTTAAACACATTAACACTCACCCCGGAGGGAAAATTCTTGATGTCGCCTGTGGTACAGGTGACCTATGCAACTCGTTACGCAAAGCCGGAATGAAAGCCATTGGAATGGATTTTTCACGTGGGATGTTGAAATCTTTCAATTCTAATGCTCCACTNATNAACGGTGATGCTTTAAAAATACCTATACACNATTCATCGGTAGACGGGGTAACTTGCGGNTTTGCGCTTAGAAATTTTCTNGACATAAACCNATTTNTNAACGAAGTTGCAAGAATATTGAAACCAGGTTCACGAGTAGCACTTCTAGAAGTGGATGAACCGGGGAATCGTTACATGAAAATGGGCCATTCTTTCTATTTCAACAAAATTGTGCCATTCATAGGGGGCTTATTCTCAGATAAAGCCGCTTACAGTTACCTTCCACGTTCTGTCGTGTATCTACCNAAAGAAGATGAAATTATCAAAATGATTGAACGTTCTGGACTCAGTAANGTAAAAAAATTTCGACTTACTGGTGGAATAGCTCAACTACTCGTCGCAGAAAAACCAAAAACTTAAGAAGAGATCAAAAGCCCCACNGTCAATAAAGTTCCAAACGAAATTTGCAAAATACCTACAGACTTCAATGCAGTGTTCCAACTTGTAATGTCATCTGCCTTATAAACAACTCTGACGCTCCTATAGAGAAGTGGAATAGCAAGTAAAACTAACAGCACCCAAATATGCCAGAAGCAAACCAATAAACTTAGAAGGAGACTTGTAATAACCATCAATCCAAACAAATTTCGACTTGCTTTTTCCCCCATCAAAACGGAGAGGGTTCGTTTTTCAACTTTTTTATCATTTTCATAATCACGTAAATTATTTACAGTCAAAAGAGCGCAAGACAGCAATCCGGTAGCGCAACTCAAAAGAAAAGGTTGAATTGCGAGTTTTTCCAGTTGAACAAAAAAACTTCCATTCGTTGCGATTAATCCAAAAAAAATAAATACCGACACTTCTCCGAAGCCCCTATAGCCATAGGGCTTTGATCCGCCTGTGTAAAACCAGGCCCCTAAAAAACAAACGAGACCAATTGGAACAAACCAAAGCGTCGTGNTTATCGCCAGACAAACGCCCGATAAAGNTGCGATCATAAACATAATCAACGATGCTTTAAGCACTTGAGAAGTTGAAGCTAGTCCTCCACCAACTAGTCGAGTTGGTCCTATACGAGTAGGGCCATCATTACCTCTCACCCCATCGGAGTAATCATTGGCATAGTTAACACCTACCTGTAAGGCGAGAGCGACAATTAAACACAAAATTGCAGGAAAAAGAGAGAATTCTTCTTCAAATGCTGCAGCGGTTCCTAGTGAAACTGGCACTATCGCCGCAGGCAAAGTCTTAGGGCGTGCGCCTAAAATCCATTTATTGGACATTCTTCTCTATTGATTCTCTAATTTTTCAAGAAGCTTTTTCTAAAATATGAATACCACATGAAGAACCAAGACCTATCACATGAGCAAGACCTACTTTAGCTCCTTCGATTTGTCTGTCTCCCGCTTCACCCCTCAGATGCGTAGCAACTTCAAAGACATTCGCCACTCCAGTAGCTCCTATCGGGTGACCTTTCGAGATTAAACCACCAGAAACATTTACCGGCATACTTCCATCTCTGAAAGGTTTACCAGAATCAATAAAGTCTCCCGCTCCACCAGGTTCGCATAAGCCCAGATTGTCATAATGAATCAATTCAGCCGTCGCGAAACAATCATGCAATTCAACGAGATCTAGATCTTCTGGACCTACGCCGGACATTTCATATGCTTGAGAAGCCGCATTTTTTGTAAGAGTATTAACGTCAGGCTGAACCTGTCCGCTTTCGACATATGGATCAGATGTCAATACTGATGCAGAAATCTTTANGGCTCTTTTTTGAGTTTNCGTCGGCAAAGAACGGAGTTTTTCTTCGGAAACAAGTATCACTGCTGCAGCGCCGTCACCCGTAGGNCAACACATTAATAACGTGTTTGGGTAACTCTGAACCGGTGCACTCATTACTTCTTCCATCGAGAACTCTTTTTGATACTGAGCCAACGGATTGAGGGTCGAATGTTTGTGATTTTTATATGCCACGCGTGCAAATTGTTCAAAACCGACTCCGTCATTTTCGTAGGCATATTGCATGCCTGCTTGAGCAAAAACACCTGGCATTGTTTCCGTTCCAAGAAAGCCATCTACTCCCATGACTGCGCCGTAACGACCAGAAGGTTCAAACACGTTACGTTCCGACTTTGTAGCACCAGACAACAAGCCCATTTTACCCATCTGTTCTACACCAATAGCAATTCCCATATCCGCCTCACCAGCTTTTATTGAGAGGTAGACAGTTCGAATTGCTGTGGCGCCAGTAGCACAAGCATTTGAAACGTTATAAGCAGGAATACCAGTTTGNCCTATCTGTTTTTGAATTCGCTGCCCCATACTCGTGCTTGCTTGAAAAAGTGTGCCAGCAGCCAATACATCCATATCATGAATCGAAACACCCGCATCAGCCATGGCGTCCAAACTTGCCGTGGAGGCTAAATCAACTGCATCCTGATCTTCATAACGTGCAAATTTCGTCATACTCGCACCAATTATCCAAATCGAATCACCACTCATTTTATTCCCTCTTTCCAATCTTCTTTTTTAAACAGGCTCATAGCCGAACGCTATACATTCTTTTCCATCATCATCAGTACCACAAGAATAAGTTGCAAGAATTAAATCCATACCAAGTTCCGCGTCCATTGGGTCATCGAGACCAATTACATTCGAACGCACCGAAGTTCCATCATCTGTCTTTACTATTGCTGATACAAATGGAACCGGAACAGAAGGAGCCGCTCTGTGCACGATACTAAACGATGTTAAAACAGCTTCATTTGATATACGAATCCTGTCAAAATCGGTGTCGCCGCATGAAGCACATGCATTTCGTCTATCGAAAAACCTAGCAGAGCAGTTACCGCATTCGTTTGCCTCCAAATACGGAGACCCGTTCAACACTAAATAATCGACAATAGGGACTTGTTCACTCATTCAGAAACCACCGCTTCCTTTCTTTAAGTCACTCATTAAAAANGATCATATCGAAGATAANCANTATTTTTCACANTGGAGNCTGCCAACNACCCANATGNACCACTTCACTNAGAGGTCTTCTTTTCCGCTTTTGTGAACCCCCAACTACCACTTCTTCTGTATCTGGATACCCCAAAACTAATACTCCCAAAGCTTCATACGTTTTAGGAATTGAAAAAGTTTCTTTTATTCTTTCCTCTCGATCAAACAAACCAATAAAACAAGTCTCTAACTGGTTTTCAATAGCCAACAATTGAAGCGCCATAGTAGCGAAGGCAGCATCAGTTAACCAATAAGGAATTTTCCATTCTTTTGTATCTTCACCAAGATTTGTATAGTTCTTATCACTCTCTTTGTATCTTTNGATGTATCTAGANGGAACACCAAATGGGATCACTAAAACAGGTGCTCTCAATAATCCTGGGAAAGAAAAATTACTTTTGTCTTTCTCCGAAAAAGAAACTCTCCAAAAATCCTGCACTACCGACTTCTCGTCCAATACAAGAAATTCAACGCCCTGGGAATTACCAGCTGTTGGGGTCCGGCGCGCCTTGTCAATTAGGTCAAGAATAAGACCATCTGGGAGTTTGCAGTCAAGAAAGGAGCGACAAGATCTCCTTTTATTCAATGTTGTTGCAACTGAATTTTTAGTAGAACTGTTAGACCAACTTTTCAAGGTCTTCAGCCATCGCCCAACCATACGCAATTAACACATCTCCACGCTTCAGATTAAGTGGTTTAAAAAAGGCCGTAACATCAGGATCTAATTTTTCCGGTTTAAGACTTGTGTGATCTACAACACACGCAGTTTCATCCGATCCCTTTGCAATGAATCGGTGTTCATCATACGCAAGAGATGACATTCCGTATCGTTTGACAAGTCTTTTACCCCACGCACGATCTTCACCAGTTTCTTTACCATTGGGGGCAGGAGCTACTCCAGTTAAAGATTTGAATGCTTCAAAGCCAGAAGGGTCGTTCAATCGCGCCCCCATAACCACATCTTCGTCTGGAAATGCCAAAACTGCACGACGAAGATGCTCCGTAACAATGGCTTTTAAAACTGTATCCCTTTTACTCGTTCTACTTATTGAGGAAAGACCTATGATCACGCTTGGAGTTCCACCAATTCTCTCAAGGGTAAAAAAAGAGAAGCCTTTCAATCGACCATTTTCACGTGTGGTCGTACACAAGACCCATTCTTCTGTTTGCTTCGAAATCAGTCCTATTCCAAACGAATTAGGTCCCTCGGCACAAAGTTCCGTCATCTCTTCAAGTTCAGCATCACCTAACATGCTGCAATCTTTTGTTTCGACCTCTATAGTCATCGAAACCCAGCCCCCGTTTCCACTAATTAGTCTCTAAAAACAAGTAACCTGCTGAAAATTTCTCGTATCAGCAGGTTATCCATCCTGCCGGATACTATGCCCTATCCCAACCCCAATGAGTTACTTCTTAAAACTCTTAGAAGTCAAATGAAAGAAACTGAATCAACTCCCAGTAGAATGCGCAGCTCTGCAATCAGTCCATTACTTGGATCAACAGAAAAATCATCAGAGAGTCTAAGTAATTGCCGGTCGCCAAGACGGAAAAAAACATTCACATCTCCAGGATAATTACTCAAAAGTTTCTTGATTTCAAAAACTGTAATTTCATCCACTTTCTCTAAAGGCAGAGCCACTTGAATTGACTGTCCTAAATCAGCACTTGAAATTTCAAAAGTTTCCAGCTCTGAGCAAATCAACTTAGGTGAATCTTCTCTTGAGTCCAGTCGACCTTTAACAAGAAGTACAGAGTCATCAAGCAATTTATGCCCATGCTTTGTCATTGATTTCGGAAAAACCATCACCTCAATCGAAGAGGTTAAATCTTCGAGATCAAATGTTGCCATCAAATCGCCGCTACGCGTCCAACGCTTTAAAAGATTGGTTACCACCCCTCCAGCAGTAAAAAAGCCTCCATCTTCTAATTCGCGAAGCTCAATAATCTTCGAATCAGTTTTACGCGCCAGTGCATTCTCGTACCCCTTCAGTGGATGGTCAGAAACATATAAACCCAGCATTTCCTTTTCGAAAATAAGCTTCTGAGACTTTTCAAACTCTAATTCAGGTATTACTGGTCTCTCATCGAAAACTGCTTCACCTTCCGCTTCACCAAATAATGAAAGTACACCCATATCGTGTTCCCGGCGACGTGAAACTGTGAGGCTGATAAGTTCCTCGTGCACTTCCAGTAAGCCCTGTCGAGGATGCTCAAAACTATCAAAAGCTCCTGCTTTAATAAGCGACTCGATTGTTCTTTTATTCAATACTGAAGTATCGCATCGTTCTAAGAAATTGTAAAANTCCTCAAAAGGTCCATTTTCATTCCGCTCTTCAACAATTAAATTAACCAGCCCTTCCCCCACATTACGAACGGCAGATAAACCAAAAACAATCTTCCCCTTACCTCCATCCTTNCTCAAATTAGGAATTGGAGTGAATGCACTGTACGCCAAGTTCACGTCTGGAACAGTTACTTCTATGCCACGCAATCGACATTCATTCAAATAGATAGCCGCCTTGTCTAAGTTCGATTTAACACTTGTCAACAAGGCCGCTAAATACTCCACTGGGTAATTGGCCTTCAAGAAAGCAGTTTGATAAGCGACAAACCCATAACCATATGAATGACTTTTGTTGAATGCGTAGTCTGCGAATTGTTCTATGATTTCAAACAACTCTTCCGCTAAAGAAGCGTCGTAGCCTGTTCTATTACATCCGGCTAAAAATCCTTCTCTTTCTTTTTTCATCAGGGCGCGGTCTTTTTTCCCACAGGCTTTTCTTAAATTGTCAGCCTGAGCAAGCGAATACCCAGCAAATTTCTGGGCTACCCGCATAACAGACTCTTGGTAAATCATTAGNCCATAAGTNTCACTTAAAAGAGATTCTGCGTCTTCATGAAAATAAGTCACACTTTTACGGCCATTTTTTCTATCTGCGAAATCATTATGCATATTTGCCGCCATGGGTCCCGGACGGTAAAGGGCAACAAGTGCAGCNACATCGTCAAATGAAGTTGGGTTCAAGGAACGCATCAAACTGCGAATAGGACCCGACTCCAATTGGAATACTCCTATCGAATCACCTCTAGAAAGCATCTGGAATGTATTCTTGTCATCCAATTCGACTTTGTCTATGTCNAATTCGAAACCTTGAGTTGATTTAATTAAAGTAAGGGTGTCAGTAATCACATCCAAATTTCGCAAACCCAGAAAATCCATTTTTAAGAGCCCTAAGTCTTCTACNCCATGCATGTCATATTGCGTAACTATTGGCGCTTCATCAGGTTCCTGTCCTGACTCNGGTTTTCTTTGTATTGGCAAATAATCTGTAAGTGGATCTTTTGTAATCACAACTGCCGCTGCGTGAATCCCATCCTGACGCCTAAGCCCTTCCANNCCACGAGCAACATCGACTATTTGCTTAACATCTGGATCCGCAGAGTACATACTACGTAGATCGGCTGCCATTTTATAACCATCGCTGTATCCGTCGATTTCCTCCATACAGGCCGATATTGGAGTGTCGCGACCTAATACTAACGGAGGCATCGCTTTGGCAATTCGGTCACCTATTGCATAAGGATGACCTAATACCCTTGCCGCATCACGAACCGCAGCCCTTGCTTTTATTTGAGAAAAAGTAACAATTTGAGCTACGTGGTCACGACCATATTTATCTGCCGCGTAACGTATCAATTCATCCCTGTATCTAGAATCAAAATCCATATCTATATCAGGCATGCTTATTCGGTCAGGATTAAGGAATCTCTCAAAAAGCAAGTCGTATTTTATTGGATCCAAATCAGTAATACCGAGAGAAAATGCGACCGCACACCCAGCAGCACTACCCCTACCAGGACCCACTCTTATTCCTCTTTCACGTGCATAACGTATTAGATCCCACGTAATTAAAAAATAAGCAGAAAAGCCCATATCACTTATCGTTTTNAGTTCGTAAACTATCCGGTCTGAAATTTCGTCCGGCAACGTATTCCCCCAACGTTCTTTAGCACCATTCAAGGTCAAGTGAGAAAGATAAGAATCAGCAGAATCAAATCCATCGGGTAGTGGAAAATCAGGTAATTGCGGGCTTCCGAATTCGATTTCTACATTACAGCGTTCGGCGATTACGAGTGTGTTATCACAAGCCTCTGGTATTTCGCTGAAGAGGCGTCTCATCTCATTTACTGATTTAAGATAATGTTGATCTCCGTGAAATTTAAAACGGTTAGGATCACTCATCACACAACCAGTTTGAACGCACAGTAGTGCATCATGCGAATGGGAGTCTTCTTGCTTCACATAATGAGAATCATTAGTAGCAACCAGCGGGGCTCCTATCTTTTTAGCCAATTTTACTAGATCAGGATTCGTTCTAATTTGTTCTGGGAGTCCTTGATCTTGCAATTCGACGAATAAGTTGCCTCTTCCGAATATCTCTTGAAGTCGGCCAGCTTTATCCACNGCACCTTGAAAGTCCTTACGCAAAAGTGATTGTAAAACATGACCTCCCAAGCAACCGGTCGTCGCAATGATCCCTTCGCTATGGTCATCAAGGACTTCCCAATCAACTCGAGGCTTGTAGTAGTAGCCTTCCAAAAAAGCACGGCTGGCTAACTGAATCATATTTTTATAACCAANATTATTTTCAGCTAGAAGAGTTAAGTGATACATGATTTTCTGTCCCGTATCAGTCACTCCACCGGAATCGTCCATACGTCCTCTACGGGAAAAACGCTCGTAGCGATTTTCGTGTGCCATATAGGCTTCAGTGCCGATGATTGGCTTCATATCATGGTCTCTGCAAGCACGNTAAAAATCCAAAATCCCGTACATATTTCCGTGGTCAGTTATACCTAATGATTTCTGACCATCATCTGATGCAGCTTTAACCAACTCTCCGATACGCGCTGCTCCATCCAGAAGTGAATACTCTGTATGAACATGAAGATGAGTGAAGGATCCAGTCATAAGTTCTACAAATAATTCCCTGGTCTATCATCACTCAAATTAGGTTTATCCTCATCTCCCGGGTTTAGCATTCCCGGCTTCGGGTCTTCTATTTGCGGATCGTTCATAAATTGATGAGCGAACATGGCCGCTTGTATCCCTTGTATCAAACCTTCTAACCATCCCACTAACTGAGCCTGAGCTATACGAAGTTCATCATTACTGGGAGAAGCTTCACCTCCGAATGGNGAAGCAAGCCGATTAAGCTCATCTCTTAAGTCATCGGATAAAGCAGAACCGAGTTCCGTAATAGAGGACTGATATATCTCTTTTAATCTTCCCCTACTTTGATCATCCAGNGGCGAGGATTTAACCTCCTCTAAAAGTTGGCGCATCATCGTACCGACTCGTACAACTTTCGCTGGCTGTTCAACAGACTCATTCTGTTTTCCTGCTGTGTCTTCAGTTAGGACTTCAGGTTCTAAAGCTTCTGTCATTTTTCTCCTTCTTCANTCAGACTTTAGGCCAAGAAACAGCACTCAGGTGACAGCAGACAAAAGAGGGACGTGCATCTCTTCTTTCGTTAAAGAACCATGTCTTGTAATAAGCTTAAAAGGCATCTTTTCAGCTGGGTCAGCGAATCCTATTTTCTCACGTGCTACTAGAGCTACATCCCCTAAGCGGCCCTCGACTGTTTTATGCACTAGAGGGCCGAGCCAGCCTTCATCNACAATTTCTTTTTTTGACATAACCCAAGCGATATCTTCAAATGTTTCTTTTGCTATTTGAAGCAAATCCTGCTCACTTCCATCAAGTGCGTGCAACCATCTAAACCTTGCTTCTCCACTTTGCTTTNAAAGTAGATTGTTTAGATCATCTGTAAGTTCTATCATCCGGTCCCCTACCTCCACTTGACCATGATCTGAAGTAACTACCAACGCTATGTTTGAAGGCAAACGTTGCAATAGTTCGCCAACCATAAGATCACATTGTTGAAGTTCACTAAAATATCTATCGGTAAAACCAAATTCATGAGCGATGCGGTCCACTCCATCCCAATAGGCATAAATAAATGGTTCGGATTTTGTAACAGAATCAACAATTAATTCGATTAACTCAGACCGGTCACTATACCCAGAGAATCTGGAGTCTCTTAAATGAGCTTTGGTGAAGCCTGATCCTTCGTGATCAGCAGAAGTTACTACTTTAGGTTGCTGATTCTCGAAAACAGATTTTAATTGGAATTCATAAGGATCCGGCTTGTATGAATTGTTTCCGGTTGACCATCTTAAAGAATTTAAAATTCCCCCCTCAACGGGTATTCGGTATCCCACTATTCCATGCTCACCGGGAGGCACTCCAGTAGTTATCGAAGTTAAAGCCGCTGCCGTTGTGCTAGGTGCAACAGTTGTTATCGAATTTCCAGAAAACTCAGATAGAGATGCAAAAATTTCTTTATTGTCTTGAAACTGTTCCCAACCCAGTCCATCAAGAACCAAAAGTACAACAGTCTTCGCGAAAAAGATATTTTCTGAAAAGCATGAAGGAGGATCTGAAGTCCCCAAAAGAGCCGGCACTAATCTAGTCACACAACAGTCCGAATAGTCAGGTAATACAGGTTCCATGGGTATTAAAAGTAACTCAATTAGAAGAAAACCGCTATCAAATTAACTCTTCTCATTCTCATCAAGGTCAGCTAATACGTTCTTTAAGTCATCCGGTAAGGGTGATTCAAATTCACAGATGCTGCCATTGCGTGGATGTTCGAAACATAATTTGGAAGCATGTAAAAATTGTCTTCTGAGAGTGAAATTTTTTCGATTACCGCCGTAAATCTCATCGCCTACTACAGGATTGCCAATCGACGAAAGATGAACTCTAATCTGATGAGTTCGACCAGTCTCAAGTTCTACGTCTA
>PBAM01000011.1 GCA_002716285.1 Acidimicrobiaceae bacterium | reverse complement strand
GTAGTAGGAGCAACAGTCGTAGTCGAAACAACAGTCGTAGTCGNANCAACAGTCGTAGTCGGAGCAACAGTCGTAGTNGGAGCAACAGTCGTAGTCGAANCAACAGTCGTAGTNGNANCAACAGTCGTAGTCGGAGTAGTAACTACTGGTTCAGACACCTCAGTTTCCAAACTCTCACTGCAAGCAACAAGTACAAAAAAAACTGACGCGGCTAATAACTTTTTACTGGTNACTAACATCAATGCCCCCTNTGTCTTGATGCCCTTACTTTCCTACATTAGCGGTCTATACNTCTTTTCTTCTGATCGTAGAATTACAAATTCTCTTAAATAAGGAGNNTGTGAAGTAGATTCAAAAAAGAAAAGTTTTAGAAACTACCTGAGTTTATCAATGCTTCCAATTTGGAATTTTAGGATGTCTTGTTCAGACACTCCCCAACTAGTCATCGAACTGCGAAAAGGTTCCATGTGAGGTGCCAAGAAATGAGCCTGTAACGCTTCATCACTTTCCCATCTCTCATACACATGAATGACCGTTGGATCTATTGGATCAACACTAAATACATAATCGATACAACCAATTTCTTCATGAGTAGCTTTCATCATTTTTCGACATGCTTCTAAAACATCTTCCGTCGCTGGTTTTTNNATTCTTAATGTTCCTGCAATGATTATCATCAGATCAGACTAGATTTAAAAACTAATTATGACTATTTGAGGTTTTTAAACGATAGTTTATTTTCGTTGCTCAAGACACATGAGTTATTGAGTTGAAGCGCTTAATAGGTAGGAAGAAAATGACTAGCAACATAACTCTCGAAGAGTTTGAAGTTACAGCAAAAAAATGGCTTGACGAAAACGCTCAAAAAAAACCAGACATATCTGAAAAAGAAGCTGAATGGGGAGAGGGTCAGTTTAGTGTCGCAGTCTTCCATAATCTAACTTTCGAAGAAGAAAGTGATTTGCTGCAGNAAGCAGCTNCATGGCAAATGGCTAAAGCAAAACATGGCTACCATGCGATCACTTGGCCAACTTTGTATGGNGGCTTAGATTTACCAATCGAATACGCCAGAGCTTTCGCAAGTTTGGAATCTGGTTATATAACTCCTTCACGACATGAAACATTCAGTGTCACAACGCGCTTAATTGCTCCAACAGTTCTCCACTATGGAACTGACGACCAAAAAAATAAACTACTTTCAGACCTTTTCAGTGCAAAAACCTTCTGCTGNCAACTTTTTTCTGAACCAGGAACAGGAAGTGATCTCGCTGGTTTAGGTTGCAAAGCAGTAAAAGATGGGGATGAGTGGATCATTAACGGGCAAAAAGTCTGGAGCTCAGGTGCACAATTCAGTGAATGGGGTGAGCTAATCGCTCGAACACATTTTGATCAACCAAAACATAAAGGCATGACTGCATTTATGGTTCCAATGGATTTACCTGGAATAGAAGTAAGACAAATAAGACAAATGAGTGGNGGCACTTCATTCAATGAAGTTTTCTTCAGTGACGTAAGAGTTCCCGACCGTCTTCGTCTAGGCCCCGAAGGAGAAGGNTGGGGGGTTGCCCTGACCACATTGAGNTTCGAAAGAGATCATTCTGATTCTGATGGAGGAGGAAGAGCAGGTGGAAAATGGAGCCAACTTCTTGGAACAGCAAATTCTCTTGATCTTCTTGATGACCCCCAAATACGTCAACGCCTTATGGAGGTATACATTCAAACTCAAATTCAGCGATTAGTTAACAGAAGGGCAGCAGATTTAAGAAANTCTGGAAAACCACCAGGACCAGAAGGATCCCTTGGAAAACTTCTTTGGACAGAAGGAATGAAACTTATGTCTGATGTAGTTAGTGAATTATTAGGACCACGCCTTGTAGCAGACACTCAAACTTGGGGTACATACGAATGGGGCGAACATGTTTTAGGTGCTCCGGGATACAGGATTGCAGGTGGTTCAGATGAAATTCAGAGAAATATCATCGGTGAACGAGTCTTAGGTTTGCCAAAAGAGCCAGACCCATACAAGGGTCTACCATGGGAAGACATCCCAAAAAACTAACGGCTTAGAAAATNACTTTTTACGCAGGGTTGATTTCTATCTCTAATGACTTCAAACCTCTGAGCATAAAACTTGGCAAGTAATCAAAATTNTTTGCAGCTGTTAGCTCATAGGAATCTATTCTTTTAACTAATTCCTCTAGAGCTACACGAAGTTCAAGCCGTGCCAAACTTGCACCCAGACAATAATGGGCGCCTTTACCAAAAGCTAAATGACTAAACAGATCATCTCTGTCCGGATCAAAAGTATCACCATCCGGAAAAATACTCTCATCACGATTAGCTGATGCAAACATCACAACCATTCTTGTACCTGCTGGAATTTTTGTACCTGCAACCTCCACATCATTCTTAGCGAATCGCCAAAATCCTTGCGTAGGAGTAGTCATTCTCACGGTTTCTTCTACTACTTTTCCAGCTCTCTCCNGATCATCCCTTAGCATCTCCCACTGTTCAGGGTTTTCGCCAAGTAAACGCATCATTTCTGTCAGTGTCTTAGTAGTAGTTTCATTTCCCGCCACTACGAGCTGAGAGATAATACTAAGCATTTCTTCCATAGTAAGTGGTTCATCAGGAAGATCTGGATCCTCATCTTTATCTATTCGCGCGTTGAGTAAATTAGTGAGAATGTCATCTTCGGGATTTTCCCGACGCTTCTCAAACTGTTCCGCGAAATAATGCTGAAATTCAATGATTCCTTTTTCATGCACTAAACGTTGATCATCAGAAAGAGCGGTACCAATTGCCGCAATATTGTCATCACTCCAACGTTTGAAGTCTGCCAGACGATCTTCTGGGACATTCAGTGCCTTGGCAATTGTCCTCACCGGTAGTGGNACTGCAAACTCTTTAACGAACTCAACTTTTCCTTTACTAATAAATGAGTCAATCAAACCTGCAGAAATTTCTCTTATTACAGGCTCCAAAGAACTCACAGCACGAGCAGTAAACGCCTTGTTTACCAACTTTCGATACCGAGTTTGCTCTGGTGGGTCAATGGTTAACATTGTTCCCACCCGGTTGTAGCCACCTTCTTCTCTATACAGTTTTCTTATTCGGTCTGCTAATTCAGCATTAACTGGCATTGCAGCCCCTGCACCAGTATTTGAGGAAAAAGTATCTGTATCTTTAATAATCTCAAGTACATCGTCATATCGTGTCACCAAAACTATTGGCACTCCTGCTACTTCAGTTGAGTACACAGGGCATTCCTCACGCATCTTTTCGTAATAAAGATGTGGACATTGCTGCACAGCAGGATCCAAAAGCTGAAAGCCTTCTAAGTCAACGGATTCTTCTATCATCTAAATACCCCTATTTTGGGCAAGGCCCTCTCGAATAACTTTATTGATTATAAGCATCTTNAATATCATTAAGAAACCAGGGTTACTTGTCCCGTGTCTCCATTTACTTCAACTTCTGCTCCATCAGGTATTCGTTTTGTAGCATCAGTTGCAGCAACCACACATGGAAGCCCCAGTTCACGACTAACTATTACAGCATGNCTTATCTGGCCACCTACGTTCACTACAACTGCTCCTGCGGTCATAAACAAAGGAGTCCAAGCAGGATCTGTTAGTGGAGCTACCAGAATTTCTCCAGGTTCCAGTCCACGGGGATCTGCCGGATCGATTACAACTCTGGCTTTACCACGATAGGTTCCCGAACACCCTGGAACACCTTGAAGAACTTCTCCTGCCGAAGCTGGTTCCATTTTCTCTTCACCACGTGCTTCCCATTCAGTCATAGGAGGCACGATCCCATCCTTTACAAAAAATGGAGGTTCAATCGTCCATAACTGTTCATAATCACTTGCACGTTGTGCCANCTGCTCAGTGAAATCCGAAGGGTTGGAAACAAAAGATTCAAGCTCTTCATCTAAAAGCATGAAAATATGAGTTGGTTCTTTAAGATGCCCTTCATCTGCCATCCGATTACCCAGTTCATAGAAGATGACACGTGATTCGTTGATGACCCTAACCAAATTAGTTTTAGTNCTCTCACGAAACTCCATCATGTTCCCAGCTACTAAAGCACCCTCAAACATTCCTATCAATTCTTCATTACCCATCTCAGCAAGAGTTGCTCGAACGCCTTCAACTACTTCTTCACGTTCAGCAGCTTTTGATGACTGCCGAATTTCAGGCGCTTCACTATCATCTTGTAATCTGACCCGATCAAGAAGAGCCAACGCTAGCTCAGGTCTAGTTTCCCAACTGTTAGCGCTTACTTCCCATTCATTCGGACCTCGACAACCAAAACGGAAAATAAAATCATTCCAATCATTTAGAAAATCTGCCACGTCAGCACTATCTGAAGAAGTCAAGCGATCCAAAAGACCCTCCACACCTGCATCAAATTCACCAGTAAGAATCTCAGAGTTACGCACCTTACGAGAAATATTCCAGAGCACAAATGAGGGTTCTGCTGAGTCAACACTCCCTAAACCTGCCAATACCTTCATTGGTATTGTCGGATCACCAATTGCTTCACCAACTGCAAAAAGCAATCCTGGAGCCAACCCNGATCCAGATGAAGTTAAACAGTGCAATGTGAAACCAGAATGATGCAGTGGTTGAATCTCTCTTATTCTTGCTAAAAGTTCACTTGATGAAGTTGAAGAAATATCAGGTCTATTTGCACGAAGCGCTATAGTTTCCTCTCTTCCCTGGTCAAGTTCCGGCCACTCATTAAGAGTCATTATCCAACCAGTATGAGCATTTATATCATCCACTAAATCAGGTCGATCATCATCTGGATGTGGTTCATACGGTGGAACGTCTGGGTGGTCACCAAAAAATGCCATATCAAGTTGCTCGACAGTTAATGCAGGATTTCTAACACCCTGCATTCGAACATTCGAAAGATTTATGTAGAAATAACCACCAAAAAATCCAACCGCTTCAGGTCTTACTTGAGCCATTTCTCCTTCGGCTATGTTTCCTGTTCTAACGTAGCCATCTCTCCAACCTTGGAGCATTGCATTTTCCCAAGAATAAGTTTGTCCTAATGGAGTTGCTGGTGTAGCTAAAACTTCACCTGCATTCGCTCTCGTGTAATGGGGCCACCGCTCACTTGGCGCCCAATCACAAAACCATTTTTCGATCATTTTTTCTCCCTCCCGAGAATTAAAGATTATCGTCACTCGAGTCACAGTAGCTATCCGGCTGGGATTATCATATTAATGTCTTATAAGGAATGAAAAATATGGTCTCTTCAACAAGTCGAACTTTTTGTCGCATCTGTCATGCAGCTTGCCCGGTCGAAGTAGAAATTGAAGAAAATAAGGTTATTTCGGTTCGAGGTGTGAAAGAAGATCCTCTTTTTAAGGGATACACGTGTATTAAGGGAAGACAAATTCCTGATCAAATAAATTCACAAGAAAGACTACGTTTCCACCTTCGAAAAGCTCAAGATGGACATTTTGAGGAANTTGCAAGAGATGAAGGACTTGACGAAGTCGCAAAAAAACTTGAAGAGATCATTGAACAACACGGTCCGGGTGCGGTTGCGAGTTATACAGGCACAGGTGGATATCAAAGTTCCTGCGCATTAGCGACTGCTGAAGCTTGGCATAAGGGAATTGGATCACATCAGTTGTACACATCCGTAACAATAGACCAACCTGCTAAAACTACTGCCCCTATGAGAACAGGTTCTTGGGGTGCAGGTATTAACAACTTTCGTGACTCAGATATTTTTCTTGCGGTTGGTAATAACCCAATGGTTTCTAGTTATAGCCCACTTGGTGGTCTTCAAGGCACTGACCCCTTCACAAAAATGCGAGAAGCGAAGAAAAGAGGGATGAAACTTATCGTTATCGATCCTAGAAAAACTGAATTTGCTTCTTCTGCCGATATACATTTGCAACCTATTCCTGGTGAAGATCCAACTCTTTTAGCAGGGATTTTAAATGTGATTTTTGAGAACTCCGTTTACGACCATGATTTTTGCGATAAATGGGTTGAGCTTTCAACACTAAATAGTTTGATTAACTCGGTTTCAAGATTCACTCCTGAATATGTTTCGAAACGTTGCGATGTTGATCAAGGTGAAATGATTGAAGCAGCATTGATGTTTGCCAATGAGGT
This sequence comes from Acidimicrobiaceae bacterium, assembly GCA_002716285.1. Taxonomy (GTDB): domain Bacteria; phylum Actinomycetota; class Acidimicrobiia; order Acidimicrobiales; family MedAcidi-G1; genus MedAcidi-G1. The sequence continues at coordinate 62,169 of PBAM01000011.1, read as the reverse complement.
AAAAGGAGGTGCGGGAACAGGAACAGGACCAAGTATGGCTCCCCATTCGAGTCTTACAGAACATCTAATAATCTGCCTCAATGTAGTTTGCGGGCGCTACAACCGTGAAGGTGATTTAGTAGAGAGTGGTAATTTCCTATATCCCGACTCTCCAAGACTGGCTCAAGTAATACCTGCAAAAGACCCAACTCCTGGACCTTCTTCTAGATTCCGGAATTTACACGGTTATAGAGGTCAAATGCCTTGTTCCACTTTGGCTGATGAAATCCTTGAACCAGGAGAAGGCCAAATACGTGCATTGATAGTTAGTGGAGGTAATCCTGTTGTAGCTTTCCCTGATCATGAACTAACGATGAATGCACTTAAAGACTTAGACCTGTTAGTTGTTTTAGATCATCGTATGACAGCTACTGCAGAATTGGCTGACTATGTATTCGCTCCCAGGTTGGCTTTAGAAAGAGCTGACGTGCCTCACCTGATGGATCGTTGGTTTGCTGCACCCTACACTAATTACACCGATGCTGTCGTAGAGGCTAATTCTGAGCTCATTGCGGAATGGGAATTCTTCTGGGAAGTTGCATCTCGAATGAATACACCTATTCCCCTACCTGGTGGAGAATTGGCACTTGATCATAAACCTACAGATGATGATGTAATTGACCTTGTCTACTCGAATTCAAGAATGCCTATCGACCAAATCAGAGAAAACCGAGGGGTTATTCACACTGGTAAAGAATATGTAGTNCAACCTGCAGATCCCGATTGCACTTCAAAATTTAACCTCATGCCCGATGGGATTGAGTCAGAACTTGATGAGGTTTTTATGGAATCAACCGGAGCGGAGCTATGGCCAGGATTTGACCCTGCTATTCATACTTTTCGCCTCACTAGCCGTCGCCTTAAAGATGTACTTAACTCTTTGGGAACTGAACTACCCCAGATCGCGGCAAGGTCCACTACCAACTACGCGTACATGAACCCTGATGACATGAAAGATCTACAAATCAATAATGACGATTTGATCGATATTAGTTCTCCTAGATCGACAATCACTGGTGTGGCAAAAACAGATAAAACTCTTAGACGTGGAATAGTTTCAATGGCACATTCTTGGGGTGGCGTATCTCTAACAGATGAAAAGGTTAGAGATATCGGAACACCTACTAGCCGTTTAACTTCCGCAAGAGAAGCAATCGACCCGATCAACGGCATGGTCGTATCCAGCGCTATACCAGTAGAAGTGCAACTTGCTAAAGAACTTTCTTCAAACTGACTTTAGAGAATAACCTCTTCTGCCCGAAGTCTGTCGATTGTTTCCTTGTCTCGGTTTAGCTCACTCAATATTTCATCATTATGTTGCCCTAATGATGCAACCGACTCTCGCATTTCCGCTGGTGTATCCGAAAATCTAGCTGCAGGGACTGGTTGTCGGATTTTNCCTGCTTCTGGATGTTCCCAAATTCTCAATACTTCATTATGTAGAACCTGAGGGTCTTCTAGTGTTTCTTCACCCTCCAAAATAGGTCCACATGGAACTTGATGCTCTATAAGCTTTGGGATGATTTCATCATTGGTAACTTTTTCAAATTCTTTTGCAACGATCTCCCCTAATGCNGCGAAATTTTCTGGATTAGAAATTGCTGCCAAACTGCTAAATCTTTCATCTTCACAAAGCTCGCCNCTTCCCAAGGCACGTAAAAGCCCAAATCTTTGTTTGTCAGTGGCTGCAAAGTAAATAAGTTGACCGTCTGATGTGTTGGTAATGTTGTATACCTTTGCGAGTGTGATGCCTGGGCTTACATCCTCATCCAACATCGTTAGATCCATCATGCCGTCAACCCAGAAAAAATACAGACATGAATCAAGCATAGGAATTTGCAATAACTGACCCTCACCCGTTCTTTCGCGTGAAAAAAGAGCTGCCGTAATTGCTTGAGCAGATGTAAAAGCAGTGCTTTTATCTGCAACAAGATTTCTCACCAAATCTGGAAACGGAATCTGTGGATTTAATTGACGGCTGACCATACCAGTTAAGCCTTGTATAACTGGATCTAAAACAGGTCTGTCCGAGTATGGNCCATCCGGACCAAAGCCACTTATTGAACAGTAAATCAACTTTGGATTAACTGCTTTTAATTCGTCATAGCTGAGACCTAAACGTTCGATAGCCCCTGGACGAAAATTCTGGATGAATACGTCAGCTTGTTCTACCAAGTCAATAACAATCTGCTTACCCTCTTCTTTCGTGAGGTCAACCGCTAAAGAACGCTTACCACGATTGTTGTTAACAAAAAGAGCCGAAATTCCGGCTTTTGCGAATGAGGGCAACCTCGTCACATCGCCTCCGACCCCAAGTGGCTCTACTTTCACGACCTCAGCTCCTTGATCAGCAAGCAACATGGTAGCTAAAGGGCCAGAAACAACTTGTGTAAGATCCACAACACGAATTCCTTCTAAAGGTCCTGTCATATCATCTCCTCTTTATTTGTTTGTCTTTGTCGATACTACTTATCTGCTGAATCTTTAAAGAAAGTGGAGACCTCATCATTATTTGTATTTAACATTTTTTCTAGAAACTGATGAAATCTTTGACCTCCACCTTCATTTAGACCGAAATTGACAAATTCTTTCATTCCGGTATTTAAAGCTCGTTGTAAACGAAGACCTGTGAAATAATCTTCATCTTCAACAACAATGCGCAAAAAATCCATCTGTTTTTTAACTACATCAGCTTGTTCGTCATCTGGAGGTTGAGTGTGTAAAAAAGTTTGAATCGTTTTCGAACTTCCTGGTGTTGACCCTGGAAACAATTGCGAAAGCATGTATACCTTTCCATTCGCATCAAANCCAGCGATTGAAACATGAGGGAAAATTGTCCANACTCCACCAACTAACTCCGAGATTAGCCAATCATCTTCATCTCTTCCTTCAAGTTTTGAAAAATAAACATCGGGTCTTGTTGCTCTCTGGTGAGGTCCCCATGAATCATANACTGCATGACCGCCTCCTTCAGGCCCGAAAGTATTTCTGTGTAAGACCGGAAGATGGTATAGATCTAGATAGCCATCGTATGCAACTTTCCAATTCGGCCCTTCAATCACTTGTCTGCCAACCACATGACAATCAGCTAAGCCGAGATATTCCAACATTTCTCCATAGCCGCACAAGAAAGTGTCAATATCAACTACTGGGTTGGTATTTAGAGTCACCCAAATAAGTCCAGCACGTTCATCACAAGGGAGCTCAACTAAACCGTTGCANTCGTAGTCAACTTGACCAAAGTGTTCTTCTTCATAAACTCCAACTAACTCACCTTGAGAATTGTATGTCCATGCGTGATAGGGGCAAGCATGNCGTCTCGAAGATCCTGTTCCCTCTGGAACAACCACTGNTCCTCTATGCGCGCAAGAGTTNAGAAATGCTCTTATAACTCTGTCTTCCCCTCGGGTTACTAAAACAGGGACTCCTAAAACCTCAATTGAGTGATAAGAACCCGGTTCACTGAGTTCTGATGAGCAACTCAAAACGAGAGGTAACCGACGAAAAACATTTTCCATTTCTAAATTCCATTTATCGGAATTTGTGTAATTTTCAGCTGGAATCTGAAAGATTTGGTCTACACGGTCTTGTGTCCCATTTTGGAAATGCTCAAGCCCTCTTTGACCGAAAGCTACTAGACGTTCTTTGCTCATACTCACACCTCCCAACAATCAGTACTCTAATTTTAAACTATGGCTGAACAAATTTAACTTCTGCACAAACCTTCTAACAAAATCTTTTCATTCAGTTAAGGTTTCTGCCAAGTCTCTCTATAAATCATGTCCTCTAGTGGTATCCGGGGATGAGATCGAGACGTTTTAGAACTATCTGTAGGAAAACCCATACCTACAACTATCGGTACGTCGTACTCATCAGGAATACTTAGTGCATCTCTGAGCTCTTGCTGACGATAAACAGTCATTGGACAACTTGACAAACCTTCGGAAGTAGCAACAATCATTGCGTTCTGAGCCATTCTACCTATATCGAAATCTGGTCTGAGTCCACCATCTGAATGAATTGCGAACACTAATGCAACTGCAGCTTCTTTTATCCAATCGCCAAAATCGCCACTATCAGCGACAGAATTTCTACCTTCTTGATCTGTTACAACTACAAGCCGACCCGTTTGCCTATTCTTACCGCTCCCTGCCATCCTTGTCGCTTGAAGCACTTTCGATAAAACTTCTTCNGGAATTGGGCGACTCTCAAATTCTCTTTTATCACGTTTTTCTACAACAGCCTTATAAGCATCCATACCCAATATTCTCATTAGTAGCCACACAGTGTCTAGATCGGGCATGATAGAAACTACAAATCTTAATATTTCATGAAGGAGTCACGATGTCTTCAAATTTGCAAAATGCTTTCACTCACTTAAAAGAACTAGAGGGTTCTGATCAGGGTTTCGGAGAGTGGTTTGAAGTAGACCAAAATCGGATCAATGATTTTGCTGATGCGACAATCGACCACCAGTTCATTCATGTCGACCCTGAAAGAGCTTTAGCAGAAACACCTTTTGGTGGAACAATAGCTCATGGTTTCCTTTCCCTTTCTCTTCTTGTTCATCTAACAACAAGCCTCCCTGTTGAAATACCTAAAATGGAAGGTCAAGTTATGGGAATCAATTATGGGTTTGAAAAAATTCGCTTCATTAATCCTGTATTAGCTGGATCACGCGTAAGAGCACANAGCATTATTTCATCAGTGGANTTGAAAGAACCAACTGCTGTGAATATTACTCGGACAATTACTGTTGAAATAGANGGAGAAAAAAAACCTGCGTTGATGGCTGAATGGATAACACGATCAGTATTTGCTTAAAACATAATCAATTGGTCTAAGAANAATAATTAAAATCCTTATGGAAATAGAAAGTTTTACTCCTTACATCAGTGAAGAAGACTTAAATTCACTGAAAAAACGTCTTTTAGACACTCGCTGGACTCACACAATCGGTGAAGATGATTGGAAATACGGAGTTCCAAATGAATGGCTACGCGAAATGGTTGATTATTGGGCAAATACATGGAGTTGGGAAAAGGTTGCTCAAGAAATGAATCGTTATGAACACTTCAAAGTTGAGATAGAAGGAATCAGTATTCATTTTCTTAGATCAAAAGGAACTAAAACTAATTCAATCCCCATCATTTTAACTCATGGATGGCCATGGACTTTTTGGGACTTCCGTGAGATAATAACTCCACTTTCATCTCCGAGCGAAGAAAGATTCCCTTCATTTGATGTAATTGTTCCTTCGCTCCCCGGTTTCGGTTTCTCTACACCACTAACACAAGCCGGAGTAGATGTCCCAACTGTTTCATACCTTTGGAACAAATTAATGACTGAAGTACTTGGGTACGAAAATTATGCGGCACATGGCGGAGATTGGGGTTCTCTGATAACTGCGCATCTGGGTCATGCCTATAGCGAGAATGTTGTTGGCGTGCATCTTGGATTGCCTGTTNTCCCAGGACTTATAAGAAGTGAAATTTCTGATCACTATTGGGCTCTAGAAGAAAAAGAGTTAGTGGATAGAGCCGACGAAGCGGCGCCATTACTGAAAAGCCATCTTGCGGTTCATACAAATGATCCTCATACCTTGGCTCATGCTTTAATTGATTCTCCAGTAGGTACGGCTGCTTGGCTTTGGGAACGAAGACACAATTGGAGCGACAACAACGGTGACGTTGAATCAGTTTTTTCACGGGAGGATTTATGCACCAATGCATCTTTGTATTGGTGTACGGGAGCTATTACTTCGTCCTTAAGAATTTATTTTGAGCATTTTAATAAACCTTGGCCACTTGCCCACGATCGCCAACCAGTAATTGAATCTCCAACTACTTATGCAATTTTTCCTAAAGATGTAGTAATGCTTCCGAAAAAAATAGCCGAAGAAAAAACTAATCTATTTCGTTGGACTGTCATGGAAGCAGGCGGACATTTTGGTGCCGCAGAGCAACCCGAACTACTAGTTGATGATATTCGCGAAACTTTTTCTCAAAGCTAATAAATAAAACTCTGATGCTAAGTAAGTTTAAGATGCATTTCTTCCACAGGTAATAGAAAGAAACTCGGTTCATGGGCGGGGTCTGGTAAAGGTTTAGCAAATTCAAACCATTCAGTACGTTCCAGCAGAGCGATGAAAGCACTTTTAAGTTGCTGTCTGGCCAAAGAAGCACCCGGGCAGAAATGGGCACCGAGTCCAAAAGCTAAATGAGAACTAATATCCTCTCTATTAATGTCAAAAACTTCAGGGGTTTCAAATTCTTTTGGGTCACGATTTGCTGCTCCATACCGGACTGAAACTACGGATCCTTCTGGAATAGTTGTGCCGCAAACTTCAGTATCTTGAGTAGTCATCCGAGCCAAACCTTGCACTGGACTCCAAAATCGTAAGGCTTCTTCGATAAATTTTTCAATCAAATCTGGATTGCTTCGAAGCACTTTTTGTTGATCGGGATGCTCTATTAGTAGCCAAACTCCGTGTGCTAGCGCACTAGTCGTTGTTTCAAATCCGCCTGTAATTAACTGATGCATTAAGTTTTGGAGTTCTGCATTAGTTANGGGCTCTTCACCCTCTTGATGTGAGTGCACCAACGCGGACATTAAGTCTTCTTCAGGTTTCTTACGTCTTTTTTCAAAAATCTCATCNAAATGTTTTTGAGCTTCCAACTCTGCATGAGCAACCTCTCGAACTTCTTCTTCTGTAAGAAGCCTCATNGCAGGAGCGAGCATCGCATCTGCCCATTTTTTAAATGTTGAAATCTGACTTCTATCGAGACCTAATTGNTCAGCAATGATTGTTCCTGGTAAAGGCAATGCAAACTCACTCATAAATTCACATTTTCCTGAATCGATGAAATTACCAATGAGCTCATTCGCTATTTCATCTATGTTCGCGGCCATTGCAGCAACTCTTCTTGGGGTGAAAACACGATTAACAAGTTTGCGATAACGCGTATGGATCGGTGGGTCAGTTCTTTGCAACGTCATAACGTGACCCCAACCTTCTTCACTGAGGATCTCTTGATGCAACCTGTGCATTTCAGCTTGATGGCCTGAAGCTGCTCGAACCTGACTCGAAAAAATCTCAGGTGATAAAAGTGCTTCTTTCGAAGCTTCATGGTCGACAATAAGCCAAACCCCTGTTTCTGAAACTTGATGCACGGGACATCTTTCATGCAAATCTGCAATAAATTCCCAAGGTTCACTCTGAATCTTATGATCCATAAAACTNGTTGTTACAGGACATTTATGTGATTCCACAGATGATTCCTCCGATTTAGTGTTCTCGGCTCTCATACCCTTAGGCTACGCATTCTAGAACATAAATCTAATTGAAAACACTGCGAGGTAAATGATGGCAAGAATGAGTGGGAAAGTAGCGGTAATTACTGGTGGTGCAAATGGTCTCGGGAAAGCTAGTGCCTTGCGTTTTACAGAAGAAGATGCCAAGGGAATTGTTATCGCCGACATGCTTGAAGACGCAGGTTTAGAAACTGTAAGCATGATAGAAGATGCTGGAGGGAAAGCAATATTTGTAAATCTCGATGCAGTGAATCGTGTTAACAACCAAGAAATGGTTGAAGCAGCTGTAACAGAATTTGGATCAATTGACGTTCTGGTTACTGCCGCTGGTATTACCCATCAGGATTATCTTTCAGGTGATCGCGAAGCAGAAGTTAAAATGGCAATAAAAAGGGCTCAAGAAATTGAAAACCCAGCTCAACAATTTGTCGATGGGAGTCTTGAAGAATGGCAAAAAGTTATAGACGTCAATTTAACAGGAACCTATTTCGCTTTACAGGCTGCGGCATCAACAATGATCGAGCAAGGTAAGGGTGGTTCAATCATTACTCTTGCGTCAATTGCTGCAAAACATCCAGACGCAGGACCGACTCCTTATGTTGTTTCAAAAGCTGGAGTTTGGATGCTTACTAAAAAAGCTGCGCGTGAACTTGCTCCTGAAAATATTCGAGTGAACGCTATCGGACCGGGNTTTATTGAAACTCATATGACTACGATTTTTGAAATTGCCCCTCCTGAAAGAGTCGAGGAAACACTGAAGAGCGTTCCGATGGGTCGGAGAGGCCTTCCAATAGAAATAGCAAATACAGCTCTTTTTCTTGCATCAGACGAATCNTCCTATATGACAGGAGAGATTCTGCACCCTGACGGTGGCTATTTCACTGATTAAATTTTCACAAACTATGCGTCTATTGTCACAGTTCCTGTTGAACCATCTACTGTGATGGTAGAACCATCGGTTATACGATCCGTAGCATCTGCTACTGAAACTGCACAAGGAATTCCGAGCTCTCTGCTTACTATCGCAGCATGNCTGGCAACTGCTCCTACATTTACCACAACAGCTGAAGCTGTCATAAACAATGGTGTCCACGATGGATCAGTTGTCGGTGCAATCATGACATCACCAGGTTCAAGCGAAGAAGCATCACTTGGATCCAAAATCACCCGCGCCGTACCGGTAGCAATACCTGGTGATCCAGCACTACCNTGCAACACTTCCCCTACTTCTGCCGGANCAGACTTGTTTNNACCTCTCTTCGGCCATTCNGAAATTGGNGGTAAGCCAACTTTNCCATCAACTATGTAAGGCGGTTCGACTTCGTGAAGAAAAGAAAANTCTTTATCTCTCTCTAAAATGATGTCCCTCATTGACATAGGATCAGCAATAAAACCATCAAGCTCTGATTCAGTAACCATAAACAGTTGTTGCGGATCATCAATAGCTCCCACTTCGACCATTCTTCTACCTAACTCCATCATCGCTAACTTTGCTTCATGAACTGAACGAATAGCGGCATTTTTTCCCATTTCTCTATATCCAAAGAAAAGAGCAGCGGATTTTATTGCTGCAGTAAGACTCCCGTGGGTTTCTTCATCANCTTTTACGAGGTCTAATACTTCGGCAGTTAGTTTTTCTCGCGTTTCGGCTGACTTAATAGAAGCTAAATGAGGTGATTTGTCATCTTCTTGGAAACGCAGGCGCTCCAACATACCGAATGGCAGTTCGGGCTTTGTCGTCCAAGAATGTGATCTCATGTCCCATTCGTTAGGTCCACGATGGCCGCATTCATCAATTAGTTCTTCCCAAAGTGTAATAAAACTTTTTGCGTCATCTGAATTCAAAGATTTTATTTTTTCCAATGCACCATCACTTCCGTCATCAAAAATANCTGAAAGTTCCTCTGAATTTCGGATGATTCTGCTCAAGTCCCACATACGAAATGAAGCCTCCGCGGATTCAACANCTCCAACTGCTGACATTAGCTTCACAGCATCTTCGGAACGTCCGATTCCATCACAAATAGCCTGAACCGCCCCCGGTCCAAGTGAGCAGGCTAGTGCGGCTACACAAGATGGCACCCAGACNTATTCAAGCAACTCAACCATCTCACGCGCATACTCGACTAGTTCCTCATNAGACGACTCACTGTGATTNGGGCGATTTTTCACAGTCTCTCGAGCTACTTTGGATCTTTNTTCCATCATTGGATAATCATTAGTGCTCATTACCCAGGCCATACTTTCAGCCACCAATTCCTCAGCTNCTTCTTTAATATCTTCAGGGTGTTCTTCATATTCGGGAACATCGGAACGTTCGCCGAAATATGCTTTATTTATTGCCTCCGGAGTAGCTCCAGGCATTCGAACTCCAAAAACCCAGGTCATTGAAAGACAGTTGTAGAAATATCCTCCCCAAAGTCCAAAAGTGCTACGTGCCTCGTGGGGAAATTCGTCTAGATCAAAAACCCCATACTCCACATATCCGCCTGCGACTCCAGGACAGCAACCTTTCTCCCAGGCCATCGTCCAACCAAGGGGACTCCAAGGATCNGGTCCTACTTCATCTGCATTTCCACGTGTGTAATAACGAAATCTTTCATTAAATGGGCTATCTGTAATCCAGTTCTCCATTTCCAACTTCCTTTATCTCTGGTATTTTTAGTCTCAATTATTTCTATTTAATAAGTTCATGGAAAACTATCAATAAATAAAGGAGATGCTCCATATGGCGCGTATAGAAATTCCTGAAGGTGAAGGACATGAGATGAGTAGGGTCTGGTCGATCGCACCTCACATGGGAGAAGGAGTGCATGCTTTAAGCAAAGCTGTTTACGAAAAAAGCGGTCTACCTGTACGTGAACGCGAAGCCGCTAGGATGCGAATCGCACAATTGAACGCGTGCGATATATGACTGAATACAAGGGCTGCATCGGCGATGGAGCAAGGATTTGATGAAGATCACTACCATTCAGTTCACTTATATGAAGAGAACCAATCTTTTACAATTCGTGAAAAACTAGCAATCGAATACGCAGAGTGTTTCGCTCTTGATCATAAAGCTATTAATGACGAATTTTTTATTCGCTTGAAAGAACATTTCACTGAAGAAGAAATCCTGGAACTAACAGTCACAATAGGTTTTTGCNTTGGAATGGGACGGGCATTAACAGTCTTGGANGTGNCACAAGACTTTGACGTCAATTGGAGTCGAGAGCCAAAGAAGCAAACGTAGAACTGTGGCATATTCTCATATAGAAAGAGCTAATGATCTAGAGCCGTCTGATGGNCACCGAATTNTGCGCGAAGAATGCCCTCTTCANCATGAAGAAAATTTCGACCCACCTTTTTACGTGGTTAGTAGACATGACGATGTCCTTGNAATTTTNAAATCACCNGAAATATGGGGNAACTCTGATGGACCCGGTGTTTTNTATCAAAGAGGTGGCGTTTTAGGGTCNACCGACGATCCTGNCCATGCACGCCAACGNCAGGTACTAAGNGAAGTTTTCCTTCCTTCAAAAATGCGNCTACTNGAAAAAAGACTTNAAACAATCNGTGATGACCTATGGCAAACTTTTGAGAAACCCGGAGAAGGAGATTTTGTGGAACTTTTCGCATTTCCTTTTCCTGCACTCGCAATAGCTGAAATTCTTGGTGTCAATCCNAACGATNGAGAAAAATTNCATAAATGGGCTGATGANATNGTCGCCGGTCTTGGAGGNGGNGATNTAGANTTCGTTGATAAAGCTAATAATGAACTCTGGGCTTATATCGACGATCTTGTCGAAACAAGAATCACGCTGATAAATCAAGGTGAGCAACTTCCCGATGATGCTATTTCTACAATGACAACCGCTTTCTCAAACGGGGATCTTTCTAGAAAAGAAATTCAACGTTTAGGCCATCAACTACTTGTTGCTGGACATGAAACTACGGCAAATCTTCTTGCTCTTATGGTTTACCGGCTCTCTCAACAACCAGAACTACTTGAGGAACTAAAGAATAAACCAGAACTGATTGAACCTGCTGTTGAAGAATTTCTCCGGTTCGACTCACCAGTTCAAGGTTTATTTAGAACTAATTCAAAAACTTGTCCAGTTCGTAATTCAATGATTCCCGCTGGAACAAAACTTCAAGCAATGTTCGCTTCTGCAAATCGAGACCCCGAAATGTGGAATGACCCTGATTCAATCAGGTTTGACCGCGACCCAAGACTTGCTAGACAACATCTAGCTTTCGGATGGGGTGTCCACTATTGCATCGGAGCACCTCTCGCAAGGTTAGAAGCCCGTTTAGCCCTAGAAAAGATTGTTGCATCAAATACACGCATTGAAGTTTTAGAAAACCCTCCCACAAGTCCACCATTTATTCTTCGAGGATTCACAGAACTTAAGATCAAGTGGAACTAGGAACTATTCCAACAATTCTGGCCGTGCTGACGCTAAATATTCGATATCGAAAGCTGAAGGAAGTTTTTGTGTAGAAGCAGCTCCATCTACAACAATGGTTTGACCGGAAATATAACTAGATTCTTCTGAAGCTAAAAAAAGAACTGCATTCGCTATATCTTCAACACTTCCCATTCTCCCCAAAGGCGTTTGAAGGCGTGCTGCCTCAATCACAAGTTTGTTTTCAAAGATTCCTTCCGTCATTGGAGTTTCAATTAAATGAGCAGCAATGCAATTAACCCTTACTTGATCTGGTCCGTAGTCCAAAGCTGCAATTTCAGTCAGATATTCAAGTCCGCGTTTACAAGCTGCGTAAACAGGATGTCCTGTAGAAGGATTGTGAGCAGTCAAAGATGAAGTGGAAATTATTGATCCACCGCCACTAGATGCCATCGAGTTTCCGAAGTGCTGAATTACTTGCATAGCGGCTATCAACTGGACTTCAACCATGGGTCGAACATGCTCAGGTGTTAATTCACGGATCCGTTTTGATTCTTGGTACCCCGCATAATTTACTACTACGTCAATCTTCCCTTCGTCTTCCATGATTGAATTCACAAGAGTTTTTACCTGCTCATCTTCAACCACATCACACCCAAAACCTTTTCCACCAAATTCTTGTCCAACCTGTTCGGCTAATTCTGCGCGCCTGCCCACCACTATGACTTTGGCTCCATGTCGAGCAAAAAGTTCAACAGTGGCCCTACCAAAACCTGTGGCACCACCGATTACAACACTTACTTTATTTTCTAGTCTCTGCTTTGTTGCATCCATGAGTCTTGAGCGTAACCTCTCTAGCGTGAACACACTAGAAAAATTTCGACTTGATAATAAAGCCGCAGTTGTTACAGGCTCCGGACAAGGTATTGGTCGTGGTATTGCTTTGGCATTAGCCGATGTTGGAGCGAACCTAGTAATCAATGCCAGAAGAGAAAGTGACGTTGCTGAGACCGCTCAAATGGTTCGTGATCTAGGTAGCAAAGCTATTGAAATAGTGGGAGATATTAGAGAAATAGGATCTGAAGCTATAGGTGACGCCTGTGTTGATGCTTTTGGAAGTCTAGATATTTGGGTGAATAACGTAGGTGGTACTGATGAAAAACGTAACCGAACTCTTCTTGACACGCCAGACGAAATCTTTTCAAGCCAACTAGATTTAAATCTAACTACCGCATTTCAAGGATCAAAAGCCGCAGCTAACCGAATGCATGAAGGGGGTTGCATCATAAATATTTCTTCAGGTGCTGGCATGAGAGGATCTGCTTTTACTGGTCCTTATGCAGCTGCAAAAGCTGGAATGCTAAATATGACAGAAACATTTGCTCTGGAACTAGCAGATAGGAACATACGTGTTAACGCTGTTTCACCAGGGCCAGTAATAACTGAGGCCTATAAAGAAATGGTCGATGTGAACGAAGAAAAAGCAAGAGAAATTGCTGCATCAATACCTCTCGGTCGCTTGGGCACCCCCGATGACATTGCTACTGCAGTAGTTTTTTTATCATCGGATGCGTCCTCATCGATTACCGGACAAAATATATTGGTTTCTGGTGGTAGAACACATCGCACCGTGCAATATCAAGATAAAAAATCATCTTAAAACTAACCAATGAAAACTAGGAGAAAAAATTGACACCTTTAGAAACTGTAGAAGCATTTATCTCATCTCTTGAAAAAAAGAATATCGATGCTGCTATCGATCTTCTTGATGAAAATTGTGAATATGACAATGTCCCTATGGGAAAAGTTTTCGGATCAGAAGCTGTTAAGGAAATGTTAGGCCCCATGATTGAGAATTGTTCAAATGTTGATTGGCCCACATATCGTGCCTCGAGTACAGGAAACTTGGTTTTTAATGAGCGTTTAGACAGGTTTGAAATGGGTGGTAGTTGGATTGAGATTCCAGTTTGTGGGGTTTGGGAAGTTGCTGATGGCAAAATTACCCTTTGGCGAGATTATTTTGACCTTGCAACTTATAGAGATCAACTTCCCAAGTGAACAGTAGGGAATCTGAAAGACCTCAACTTGTAGCAATCGATGTAGATGGAACGCTTGCTAGATCTGATGGTTCACTCTCAGAAAAAACCTGCGAAACAATTGCAAAAGTAAGGTCAACAGATACAAAAATAGTCATTGCTACTGGGAGACCCTGGTTAGTTGCATTTGATTGCGTGGAAAAGTTGGGTGAAGTTGATTTTGTGGTGTGCTCCAATGGGGCAATGACAGTGGCTTTACCAAGTGAAGAGATACTCGAAGACATATACCTTCCTCCTGAACTACCCGAAAAACTTGTGAGAAGTCTTCGTTCGAAGATACCCGGTATCGCTTTTGCATATGAATTTAAACGTGGGGTTAAAGCCCAATACGGCTTGGCTGAACGTTTACCATCAGGAGTCCCGCTCGGTGACCCGATCGATGATGTCTTGAATCTTGACCCTAGACCGGTTAGGAAAATTCTTACCTGGCATGATGATTTTGAGCTTTCCGCTCTCGGTCACCTGATAAGTGAAGTGGTTGGAAATGATGTAGAAATTTCTAGCTCGGGTTTAGACTTTTTTGAGCTTGGAACAATTGGTGTCTGTAAAGCAACTGCACTTGAAAAACTGACTATGCAACTCAAAATTGACTCTGATAAAACTTGGGCTTTCGGTGATGAACAAAATGACATTGAAATGCTTAAATGGGCCGGTTGTGGCTACGCAATGTCAAATGCTGAACCTTCAGTGAAAGAAGCCGCTGATTTTATAGCTCCTTCTAACGACGAAGATGGTGTAGCCGTGACACTTGAAAGTGTTTATTAGAAGAAAATTATCATAAACGCGAAACAGCCCGGTCTATAAAGACCGGGCTGTTCCAATAAGTCAATAGTTTAAAACTACATGCCGCCTTCATTAAGCGTAATTTGCTTTGGTTGCCAACCAGATCCTGTAGTAGATCTACCATTTTTCTTCATATTCTCGTTTGCTGCTTCTGCAAACTCGTTTGTCCAAGCACCGTCAGGTTCGCCTGCCAACAATCCAGTATCTGTAGAAACACTTATAGTCTGATCCCAAAGATCCTGATCCATCATTCCTACACCACCTGGGGAAGGCCAGATCAATCGATTTATTTCATTCATCTGCCATGCTTGATGAGATTCACCAAGTGCTGAACCATTGTTTAGAACAATATCTACACAATCATCTGCGTTGTCACGACAATGCGCCCAACCTTGAAGAGAAGCCTCTACAAAGCGAGTTGTAATATCCCTATAATTGTCATCGGATGCTAATTTGTCAGAATTTGCCCAAATCGCATCTTGAAGCATCGCCGTGCCTTGATCATTCCAATCGATAACTGAAAGATCAGACGCCTTATACAATTCGCCAGTAGCAGGATTCATTGCTTCAAGAACTTGAGCGTACTCATTGTAAGTCATCGCCTGAGCGGCATCTATTTCTCCACTCAACAATGCCATCATGTCAAAGCTCTGGCCTATAAGTTCGTCGATATTATCAGGATCCGTTACACCAGCCTTTCTAAGACCCGCAATAAGCTCAAACTCATTACCCCAACCCCAAGTACCAACTTTTTTGCCGGCTAAATTTGCTGGATCACTACCGATTCCTGAATCAGCCCAGGAAACTTGAAGTGTTCCTGATCTCTGGAAAACTTGCGCAACAATTTTAAGCGGTTCGCCTTGTTCCACATTAACAAGTGCTTTCGGTACCCATGAAATAGCAAAATCAACTGCTCCAGAAGCCAACTGTTGTTGTGGAACAATGTCTACGCCACCTTCTAAGACCGTTACATCCAAGCAGTAGTCGTTGTATATGCCTCGGTCAACTGCGGCAAAATAGCCAGCAAATTGGGCTTGTGTGACCCACTGTAGTTGAAGGCTAACTGAGTCTACTGAGTCACAATCACCCGAACCCACAGCAGCTTCGTCCGAGCCACACGCTGTAGCAAGAAGTGACACCGCTGCTACTAACGCAACCACTCCTCTAGTAAAACGTTTATTCATTCTTATTTCCTCCCCCTCATGGGTTAGTTATCTTTGATATCCCCTGAAATACGCCAAGGCATACTTAATCTCTCTGTAACGAGAGCACTACCAAACAACAATAGCCCTAATCCAGAGGCCATTGCTATGGCGGCCCACGCTACATCGTATTTAGCAAATCCTGCACTAGATGTGATGACAGTGCCAATACGGTCTTGGGGTCCACCAAAATATTCTGCAACAATCGCAGCAATTACCGATAACGGAGCCGCTAAGCGAAGCGAATTAGCGAAAAATGGTAATGCGTTAGGTATTCGCACCTCACGTAAGATAGTCCACTCACTTGCTGCATAAGACTGCATTAGCTCAATCTCATTTGGATGAACTTCATTAAGACCTTTTGCTGTATTAATAAAAACAGGAAAGAAAACAACTGCGATTACTACAGCCTGATTACTGAAAGTTCCTGTAATTCCAAACCATGCATTAAAAATGGGGGCTAGTGCAACAATAGGAGTTGCATTTATCGCAATTGCTAAAGGAGTGAAACCATCATTTAAGACTTTGAAACGATTAGCAATCAAGGCCATTAAAACACCTAGAAAGATTCCGACTAACAATCCACTTACAGAAATTTTCCCGGTTTCCCAAGTCGCGTGCCTAAGAACACTCCACTTCTCAAACAGCTGTGCCCAAATTGAAGATGGTTTTGGAAGTAGAATTTCTCTAATTCCAAAAACTGTGACTGTTCCCTCCCAGAGAGCCAAACCAACAATGCCAACAATCACTGGAGGTAAAACAGAAGCTAACCTGTTCTTTTTCATCAATTAGCCTCTACTGCTCGAAGAGCTTCACGCACTTCTGTTGTAGCTTGAAAAAATTCAGGGTCTTCTCTGGTTTCATCGGTGCGATTGCCTAAATTAACTGTTATCTCAGAATGAATTCTTCCTGGCCTTGGGGAGAGCACAACCACTTTTGAGGAAAGAAATGCTGCTTCAGGTATCGAGTGGGTAACAAACACCACGGTAGTTCCTGTTTCACGCCATATTCGCAACAACTCAACCTGCATGTGCTCTCGAGTCATTTCATCTAGAGCACCGAAAGGTTCGTCCATCAGCAACAAGCGAGGTTCGAAAGACAGGGCTCGGGCTATCGAAACTCTCTGTTGCATGCCACCTGACAATTGTCGTGGATAATAGTCTTTGAATTCTTCTAATCTGACCAGTTTCAGCATTTCCCTAGAACGAACGTGTCGGTCAGCTTTAGACCATCCCTTAAGCTCAAGTGGCAATTCTATATTCGCTGAAACATCCCTCCAGTCGAACAAACCAGAGTGTTGAAAGACCATGCCGTAGTCTTGATCCAATCTTGCTTGATTAGCCGTCTTACCAAAAACTTTCACTTCTCCTGCTGTTGGGGAAAGCAAGTCAGCAATCAATCTCAAAAGAGTCGACTTGCCACAACCTGAAGGGCCGATAAGTGAAATGAAGTCACCTTCTTTTACATTTAAATCAATTCCTAATAAAGCTTGAACTTCATTATCGCTACCCGAATTAAATACTTTGTCTGCTGATTCTACAGAAACAGCTTCTTCTAAGGCTTCGCTGTTGTCTCTCACTTGAGAACCTCTCTTCCCCTTTTAATAACTAGCCATTCTGCAGCGTTAACTAATCCAAAAACGAATAAACCCAACAAAGAAGCCGCTATTACAGAGCTGTAAAGTCTTTCTGGCCATACTGCATATCTCATCGAAAAGTCCAATATGGCTCTTCCTAAACCAGTTTTAGTTCCTATCGAAATTTCGCCAACAATTGCACCTACAACACTTAAAGTAGCTGCAAGTTTAAATGCTGGAAAAAGAAAAGGCCTGGCTGCTGGTAGTCGAAGCTTGATAAGCGTAGACGACCATGATGCAGCATATGAATGCATCAGCTCAATGTCACTACTGTCAGGCGATTGAAGACCTCTTAAACCACTTACTGCAACTGGGAAAAAGGTCAAATAAGTCGCTATGAGAGATATTCCAACCATGTCGGGGTAACCCTGAAGTCGGGCCCAAGTAACGACTATTGGAGCTAATGCTATTAATGGAACAGTCTGAGAAACATTTATCCAAGGTAAAAAACCTCTTTCGGCAAACCTCCACCTCAACATGAAAATCGCAAGCATCAACCCAACGATTACCCCTAAAGAGAATCCGATAGCGGCTTCTAAGAAGGTAAACGCTGCTTTCTTAGCAAGATAGACAGTCAGGGGTAGAGTCTCACGACCGGCACGTATTTCTTCAGTCAACTCATTGAAAATATCGCCTGAGTGGGGCATAGTTAAATCATTGGTTGAAACTGGCAAACCAAATTGTGTGCCAGGCCAATGGTCATCAGTCTGTTGACCCATCCATTTATAACCCTCCCACAGTAGTACTAATAGAACGAGAGTAACTAGTACTGTAAAAGCTGTTCTAAAAGCCTTTCTTTTAGTCACACTCACCTCTCAAAACTGTGAAACTACATAAATTTTTACTTATTGAAAACTGGAATAATACTCTGACCATAGACTTCTAACGTCTCATCTTGCTGATCATGCATCAAATAAATTGCAAATTGGTCTACTCCTAAAGCCTTCAATTCAGAAAGTTTCTCAATGTGAGATGACGCATCACCAAGAATGCAAAACCGATCAATAATCTCATCTGGGACAAAATCTGTATGAATATTTCCAGCTCTTCCGTGTTCAGAGTAGTCGTAACCTTCTCTAGCCTTTATATATTCAGTGAGAGCTTCAGGGACTAAAGATCCATCAGATCCATAACGTTCAACTAAATCCGCCACGTGATTTCCTACCATGCCGCCGAACCATCTGACTTGATCCCTCTGATGGGCCAAGTCATCTCCCACATAAGCAGGAGCAACTACACAAATAGTCAATTCATCAGGGTCACGACCAGCTTCCTCTGCAGATTGTCTGACAGCCTTTATTGTCCATTCGGCAATTTGTGGATCAGCTAATTGGAGAACAAATCCATCACATACTCGACCGCACAAGGCTAAAGCCTTAGGTCCATAAGCTGCCATCCAAATGGGTAAAGATCCACCACTGCGCCAAGGAAATGACTGCGTCGTATCGTTGTACTCAACTTCTCCACCTTCTGCAAGTGTTTTAATAACACCAATTGACTCTTCAAGAGTCGCCAAATTGCTTGGTGGGTAGCCGATTACTCTCATGGCTGAATCGCCTCTACCAATTCCACAAATTGTTCGTTCCCCATACATGTCATTTAAAGTCGCAAATAAAGAAGCTAAAACCGTCCAGTCACGTGTGCCGGGATTTGTAACCATTGGCCCGACTTTCATTGTTTTGGTAGCAGCAAGCATTGCGCTAAAAATTACAAAAGGTTCTTGCCATAAAACATGGCTGTCGAATGTATAGCCGTGAGAGAATCCTAATTGTTCAGCTCTAGCTGTTAGATCAATGACTCTCGATGCTGGTGGGTCTGTCTGAAGAACAATGCCAAAATCCATTCCTTCTCCTTGTTGATTTCAGTTGTTTTGTGGGAAACCTAGGTCCACTTGACTGGTCGTGGGATCAGGCCATCTGCTGGTAATCACTTTGGGTCGCGTGAAGAAATTCAAACCTTCAGGTCCGTACATGGTTGTATCCCCAAAGAGAGAATCGTTCCATCCCCCAAATGAGTGGTAGCCAACTGGAACTGGTATTGGAACGTTTATTCCTACCATTCCTGCATCTGCATCTTGTTGGAATTGACGTGCTGTGCCTCCATCTCGGGTAAAGATTGCGGCACCATTTCCATAAGGATTGCTTGAGATCATTTCTGCTGCCTGGTTGTAATTATCAACTCTTACAACAGAAAGAACAGGTCCGAAAATCTCATCTTTATAAACACTCATTTCAGTTGTTACATGATCTAGTAGTGACACGCCGATAAAAAATCCTTCATTGTCGAAGACCTGTTCACGTCCATCAACAATAAGGTTCGCTCCTTCGTTCTCTCCTGCTTCTATATAGCCAGCAACTCTGTCTCGATGCTCTTTGGTTATCAGAGGACCCATTTCTGAATTTGAATCATCTCCTGGTCCTATTACCAACTTTTCCATTCTTAACTTAATGGCATCAACTAGTGGGTCTGCTATGTCGCCAATTGCAACGACCACAGAAATTGCCATGCACCTTTCACCTGCTGAACCATAAGCAGCTGAAACTGCAGCATCTGCTGCAAGGTCCAAATCGGCATCCGGTAGAACCAACATATGATTTTTTGCCCCTCCAAGAGCCTGCACCCGCTTTCCCTGAGAGGTACCCGTTGAGTAAACATATTTAGCTATTGGTGTGGATCCCACGAAACTAACACTAGAAACATCTGGATGTTCTAACAATCTATCTACTGCAATCTTGTCACCATTAACTAAATTAACTACACCTGGTGGAAATCCAGCTTCTTGTATCAACTCGATCAGAAATCTTGGAGCAGACGGATCTCTTTCCGATGGTTTCAAAACGAAAGTATTACCGCAAGCAACTGCATTGGGGATCATCCATAATGGGACCATGGCGGGAAAATTAAAAGGGGTTATTCCGGCACAAACACCAAGGGGTTGTCTCACTGTGTAAACATCAACTCCTGTTGATGCATGTTCGCTATAAGTGCCTTTCAGCGAATCAGCGAATCCACACGCAAACTCAATGTTCTCTATGCCTCTGGCCACCTCTCCTCTTGCATCATCGGCCACTTTTCCATGTTCTTCGGTCAACCTTGAGGCGATTTCTATCTCATTTTCGACCACTAAGTTTCGAAAATTGTGTAAAAGTTTTACTCTTCTAGCAATAGAGACATATCCCCATTCCTGAAAAGCATTTTTAGATGATTCAACGGCAAGATCTACTTCTTCAATTGAAGCAAGACCTACTTCTCCTGTTTGCTCCCCTGTAGCGGGGTTAAAGACGGGTCCTACGTTTCCTGAAGTAGATTCAACACTTTTTGCATCAATTAAATGTGTAATTTTGCGCATAGATAACCTCAAGTACGATTAGCGATCAAACCAGATATGAAGAAAGACCGCGACGCAAGTAACGCCCATCCCCTTTTGCCCCATGATAGGCGCCGTCTTCTATCAATACTTTTCCTCGCGAAATGACTGTGTCAACATGACCATCTATATCGAAGCCTTCATATGCAGAATAATCCATGCTCATATGATGAGTATCTACCGAAATATGAGTTTTAGCATTCGGATCGTAGAGAACTATGTCTGCATCAGACCCAGCGGCAATTACACCTTTCTGTGGATAGAGACCGAACATGCGAGCGGGAGTTGTAGAACAAGTCTCAACCCAACGTTCCAAAGTTAACTCTCCCATTACAACTCCCTGATAGATGAGATCCATCCGGTGTTCTACCCCACCTATTCCATTTGGAATCGCTCTGAAGTCTTCAAGACCTAGTTCTTTCTGTTCTTTCATACAAAATGGGCAATGATCTGTTGAAACCACTGCTAGATCATTAGTTCTTAGCCCTCGCCAAAGGTCTTTATGATGCGTGTGTTCATTCGTCCTCAGCGGCGGTGAACAAACATAACCTGCTCCTGCAAAACCAGGCGCTCCTAAATGATCCTCTAGATTTAGGTACAAATATTGAGGGCATGTTTCGGCATAAACGTTGTGTCCTTCGTTTCGCGCTTCAGCAACACGCTCTAATGCTTCACTAGCTGAGAGGTGAACAAAATAAACAGGTGCTCCTGCCACAAGAGCTAATTGAATAGCACGATTAGTCGCTTCGCCTTCAAGTCGGGGAGGTCTAGTAATTCCATGGTAAATGGGATCAGTCTGTCCGCGTGATGCGGCCTGTTCGGCTAGTACATCTATAGCTATGCCGTTTTCGGCGTGCATACAAATCATCGCTCCATTTTCTGAAGCTTTCTGCATAACTTTGAGTATTTGGCCGTCGTCGCTGTAAAAGACGCCCGGATATGCCATAAATAATTTGAAACTGGTTATACCTTCATCGACTAGAGTGTCCATTTCCTTTAGTGCTGCATCATCCACTCCACCCAAAATCATATGAAATGCATAGTCAATGGCGCACTCGCCCTCAGCCTTAGCAAACCATGAATCAAGGCATTCTCTGACATTCTCCTCATACTTCTGTACTGCGAAATCAATAATTGTCGTAGTTCCACCCCATGCCGCAGCTCGGGTGCCAATTTCGAAAGTATCGGACGCAAAAGTACCCCCGAAAGGAAGTTCCATATGCGTATGGCAATCAATTCCTCCAGGCACAATATATTTGCCTGTTGCATCGATAACTTTTTCCGCTCCCGATTCAGCGCTATCAGCAGCTGAAGTATCTGGTTGCAGTATTGCTGCTATCTTCTCTCCATCAATGAGAACGTCCGCTTCATGACGTCCAGTTGTCGTTACTACGGTTCCATTTTTTATTAGAGTCGTCATATATCCTCCTTCATCTCAGACTTTAATTATCTAAATCCTTTATAGCTTCATTCAAGATTGCAATACCTTCATCAATCTCATCTGCTGTAACAGTCAGCGGTGGAGCTATACGAATAACATTTCCATAAAGCCCTCCTTTGCCAATAAGTAAACCTGAAGCTCTTGCAGCCTCCATTAGTTGGGCAGCTGCTGGTGCATTAGGTTCAATGGAATCAGGAACTACGGTCTCGATAGCAAACATCAAACCTCGTCCGCGTGTTTCTGCTATTACAGATGAATCTGAAACTGCTTGACTAACTCCTTCAGCCAATCTTTCGCCCATTTCTTTCGAATTTTTTTGAGTGTCGTGTTCAAGCATGTAATTTATTGTGGCTAATGCTCCAGCCGATGCTATGGGATTACCTCCAAAAGTAGAAATAGAGTTCGCTGGCATCGCTTCCATTACTTCTGCTCTAGCAACCACTCCTCCTAGAGCTAAACCGTTCCCAACTCCCTTAGCAAAAGTCAACATGTCGGGCACCATTCCATGTGCCTGATATCCCCAAAAGTTTTCTCCGGTTCTTCCCCATCCTGTTTGAACTTCGTCAGAAATAAATAGAACGCCTCGATTATCTAACTCTTTTTTCATCGCGCCAAAGAAACCATCAGGTGGTGTGGCAAAACCGCCTACACCTTGGATTGGTTCAGCGATCATCGTTGCCACGTCTCCTGATGTCATCATGTCAAAAACTTGAACAAGATCATCAACACAAGCTTTGGTGTAGCTTTCATCATCAAAGTCATTAAATGGGCTTCGTAATCTGTAGCCGCCATGAACATAATTTACAGATAAGCCGCTCAGACTGGTAGGCGACCAAGACCTATGAGAAGTAATTGCTACAGTCGAAAAGGAACGTCCGTGATAACTGTTTCTAAGTGCCAAAATTTGATTTGAACGACGGTAAGCAGTGGCTAACAATAAAGCCGCATCATTAGCTTCTGTTCCTGACGTAGTGAAAAAGACTCTTGCATCTGGTATCCCAGATAATTCCGTCACCAATTCCGCTAATTCGATCATTGGTTCCGACAAATATAAAGTTGAAGAATGAAGCACTTTAGATGCTTGTTCATTAACAGCTTGAGTCACTTCAGGGACGTCGTAACCAAGACTTGTTGTCAGGATTCCTCCAAAAAAATCAAGGTAACGGTTGCCTTCAACATCATAGACATGTCGCCCTTCTCCATAATCCATTGAAATAGGAGGGTCGTAATATAGAGCCAGCCACGAGGGAAGAACCTCGGAATGACGCTTTAAAAGTTCTGAATTAGTGGTCATGGTTTATCCTTATTTTTGAAAATCTAAGGGGTTACTAGATCTTCGTAAGTACTTGGTCGACGATCTCTATAAAAAGCCCACTGATTACGAACCTCATCGATCATTTCCAAATCCAAATCTCTTATTATTAATTCTTCTTCTTGATCTGAACAAACATCTCCGATGAACTGACCTCGTGGGTCAACAAAATAAGTTGTTCCGTAAAAATCATTTTCACCTAAAGGTTCGATTCCCACTCGATTAATTGCTCCTACGAAGTACATGTTTGCAACTGCTGATGCAGGCTGTTCAAGTTTCCATAGGTAAGAAGAAAGGCCTCTACTTGTTGCAGACGGGTTGAAAACGATCTGAGCCCCGTTCATTCCTAAAGCCCTCCAACCTTCTGGGAAGTGCCTGTCGTAACATATGTAAACTCCAACTCGGCCTACGGCTGTTTGAAAAACAGGGAAACCTGAATTACCAGGCTTGAAATAAAATTTCTCCCAGAATCCGTTTACCTGCGGAATATGAGTTTTACGATATTTACCTAAATAGGTTCCATCAGCGTCAATTACTGCCGCTGTGTTGTAAAGGAAACCTTCTTTCTCTTTCTCATACATCGGCAGGACTAATACCATCCCCAGCTCTGCGGCTAATTCCTGAAATCTCTTTACGGTCGGACCGTCCGGGATTGCCTCTGCATAGCCGTAATATTCAACTTCTTGAACTTGGCAAAAATAAGGACCGTAGAAGAGCTCTTGAAAACACATTATTTGAGCACCTTGGCTGGCGGCTTCACGAAGATATTGTTCATGAAGGTCAATCATTGATTCTTTGTCGCCTGTCCATCTTGTTTGAACCATGGCAGCGCGCACTTCGTTCGACATCTCATTCTCCTAATTTTTATTACTTACAAAAGGTTAACCAAAAATATCGGTTGGGTTACGAGGCTAGCGTTTTCCTTGCAATACGCCCAACAGTTGAGTTTTTTAACCAGCAACAAATCACTGCGTAGCAACTTGAAACCTAGGTTTTCATTCTTTATCTGGAATCGGATCAACTAGTACCTCTATTGAATTGGGATCAGGAATTTCTTCATTCCAAATCTCAAAAGACTCAAATTTATCAAGTGTAGTACGCATCGTTTTATACCCAGTAAGTGTCGAATTATATTGGTTAACTGCTTTTTCTAATTTTTCACCTGTCTCACCGAAACGTTGCACAAAGTTTTTGACATTTGAGTTCAACCTTTTCGCCTCTATTACAATTTCATCCGCACGTTCAGAGAACTGAAATTCTTGCCATCCCTTTGCAACAGCCCACAGCATTGCCAACAAACTTATCGGGGTAGCTAATGCCACATTTTTCTCTGATGCATAGGTAAATAATCCCGCGTCTAAAATAAGGGCATCTGATAAAAGTGACTCGGCCGGCAAAAACATAACTACTAATTCAGGATTTGAACCGTCATAGTGTTCCCAATATTTCTTTTCAGACAATTTCGTTATGTGTCCTCTAATTTTTTTTGAGTAATTTTTTTGAATAACTTCCTTCTCGGCTTCTGGTAAATCTATATTTTCTTGCGCTTCAATCCAAAGCTAAGTAGGCGCCTTGGAGTCTATTGCTAGGGATGAACCGTTAGGAAGGCTTAGAACGAAATCAGGTTTGCCACTTCCTTCTCCCTCCAATTCTTGTTCCAGATTTTGCCCCACCTTTTGCTCGTCATATGTAATATGACGCTCCATTCCAGCTAACCGAATAACATTACGTAATTGATGCTCACCCCAAAGTCCACGACTGGTGGAAGAGCGTAATGACTCTGTTACTGAACGATTTGAAGAAGCAAGATCCATAATTTGTTCACCAAGGGTCTTTACAGTGCCTTTCTCAGATTCATGTGAAGCTTTCAAATCTTTTACTGCTGTATCAAGGTTTTTAATCTGATTTTTAAAAGGATTGAGAAGATTTTCCGTTTTTGTTCCAGCCAACTCAGTGAACTCATCATTATTGTTTTTCATCGCTTTAGATAAAAGTTCTAACATCTTGGGTTCAAGTTTGGTAGCTACATCTTCAGCAGATACTGGGGATCCGTGCTGATCTTGAGACAACTTAAAAATAAGACCAGCAATTACTAGTACTAATAAAATAATGACAATTAATAAAGGATCCATATCGCGAGATTACCCAAAAGATGAGACATACCATTCATTAGCTATTTGCTAACAAAAAAACATGTATATTTTGAGTCTAAACAAAACAAACTTTTAAGATTAAAGGCATGCAGGTAAATAAATGAAAACACTTCCTCTAATTGGTATTACTGGACGTCGAAAAAAAGGAAGCGATGTAACTGGAGTACTCGCGGTCCAAGGTGAATTAGATATAGATCTTTTTTTCACAAATTANGGACGACAAGTAAGCATGGCTGGGGGCATCCCTGTACTCATACCTCGTGATACAAGTGCTGAAGTTGTATCAAAACTAGATGGAATAGTTCTAAGTGGTGGAGCTGATGTAGATCCAGCAATTCACTCCCCTGAAGAAGACCCTAGTTTAAGCAAGTTTGAACCTGGACGTGACACTCATGAATTTGAAATCCTTACAGAAGCTATCGAAAAAGATATCCCTATTCTAGGTATCTGTAGAGGAATACAAGTAATTAACGTCCATGCAGGTGGCACTCTTTTCCAAGATATTCCAGATCATGCGAATATCAAGAAACCTTACGACGACAGACATCATAAAGTTCGTTTCGCAACGGGTTCCATNTTGTCAGAAATCTACGGTTCCGAAATTAAAGTGAACTCGCTACACCATCAAGCAATCAATAAAATTGGTGAAGGAGTCAAAGTAGTGGGATGGTCTTCAGGAGGAGAAGCCACTGAAGAGGTTATAGAAGCAATCGAAGTTGACAATAGTCGAATTCTTGCTGTGCAATGGCATCCTGAATTACTGCCAGGGGCAGATCCGGTTTTTAGTTGGCTCACACATCAAGCAGCGAAATAAATTGATTTGTAGAAAAAATTAAAGTTTTGATCTCTCTACTAATTCGTCAAAAACCTGAAAAATTTCTGTCCAAGTTTCTTCAGGCATACTGTGCCCCATTCCTTCTATCTGAACTAAATGGGAATCTTTAATAGCTTCTGCCGTTTCTTTCCCTCCTCTAGGCGGCACTAAGCGATCATCAGTTCCGTGAATGACAGTTGTTGGAATGGAAAGTGTTTTTAATTCTGGTCTGCGATCCCCATCAGCCAATATCGCCGTAAATTGTCTAGTAGTTCCTGCAGGGTTCCATGCACGATCAATAGANACTGCGACTAGCTCACGAAGATTTTCTGGGAGTGGAAATTTTTCACCATGAATGAGCCTTGCAGATTTAAGTCCACTTTCTATCCGACCTTCTGTTGTTCCTGAATCAGGTTCCATCAATTCCATTGTTAGTTGGTACTCCGGTCTAATAAAACGCGGAGTAGACATAATCGAACAAAGAGAAATAACACGTTCAGGGTGATTTAATGCAAATCGTTGAACAATCATTCCACCCATTGACGCTCCCATCAAATGAGCTTTATCTATACCTAATGAATCCAATACCCCGACAGCGTCATCGGCCATATCTGACAATGAATATGGAGACTTTATCTTTCGACCCAATANAGCAGATAAGTAAGTTCTATTCATATTTGGTTCGCCAGCCTCATNAAACCACGTCGACAATCCAACGTCACGATTATCGAAGCGAATAACGAAATATCCTCGTTCTGAAAGTTGCTTACAAAAATCNTCAGGCCAGGCTGTCATTTGTGCCCCAAGTCCCATAATCAATAACACGGCAGGGTTTTCNCTNCTNCCCATAGTCTCTACTTCAAGGCTTATACCGTTGGCTTCAATTTGTGGCATTTTCTAACTCCTCTTAAGTAGAAAGAAATTCAGTATTTTAAAATAATTGTAGTGACGAAAGTTTATTGGAAATTAGCTTCTACAAGCTTTACAGGTACACCTAAAAGTAAAACTTTCTCGCCTTTTGCTTCAAACCCATGGCTTTCAAAAAGGCCTTTTATTGCTTCAACATCAACTTTCGTCATTTCGTCTTCATGATCATGATGTGTCTCATGTTTTGGATGTTTAGGGTCGGTGAAATCTTCATCTACTAACAAAACTCTTCCCCCAGGTACGATTACTCTTGCTATTTCTTCTATAGAACCCTCCAAATCGGTCCAATGATGAATTGCATTTACTGCACACACCACATCAGTTGACCTTTTTGGTAAGGGGATTCTTTCTGCTACGCCTGCCTCTACTGTTATAAGTCCAGGGTTTTTTTGAAACTGTCTTCGAAGACCCAAAATGGCTCTCATGAATCTAGATGGATCAATGGCCACAACATGGGCACCTCTACTAGCAGCTTCTACTGCTGCAGGTCCCATACCAGCTCCTATATCTAGAACATTTTCACCTTTTTGGGGATCGACAATTCGAATTACTTCTTTACTCAAAGGGGAACGCCAAAATTTTGGAAGTTTAAGCAACCATGAAATTTTCGCTCTTGCACCCTTGTCATGCTCATGTCTATATCTGTCAAATTCATTACTCAATTTCGTTCCTCGTTTCTAAATTGATACTGCCACAAAGAAACACACTTTAAAGACTTCGAAATCTTAGAGAACTGAATAAATTNAAATATACTATTTCGATGTCGNATTCTTCTACAAGCCTAGAGAGTCCAAAGTTATTCCCTTACTTTCTAATAATTTTTGGAATGTCTGCAGGACTATCTAGTGTCGTCACTTTAGTCGCAGAATTCAAGCAAGAATTTGGCTTTTCAAACTTTGAAATTGGTTTAACAATTTTCTGTGGATTTGCTTTTTCTTTTATTGCATTGATAACTCTTTCCCCGCACGCCGATCGTGGTCGATCACCAATACTTCTTAAGTCAGGTTTACTCTTGGGAATCATCGCTCTCTTTTTTTTGGCTGTAGGTGATTCACTTTGGTATTTCATAGTTGGTAGAAGTCTGTTTGGTTTTGGTTTGGGGGCGGCTGCCCCTGCGGCTCGTAGAACTGTGATAGTCGCAAATCCCAATGAGTTAGGGAAAAATCTTGGAAAGTTAGGAGCATACGATGTAGCTGGTTGGGTCGTGGGACCAGGTATTACNGCTGCTCTAAACGCTATGGGTGATTTCAGNACNCCTTTTTGGGTAATGGGTGNAGCNCTANTCTTCTTNTTGCCTACAGCNTGGAAGGCTAAACCTGATNCNGCTGNACGTGATNTTCAAAANAGAANGCCCTTAGATTTNTTTCGTATACGNAGACTTAANGGCGCTCTTCTAATACTGAGTGCNTANTTTGNTTTTATTGGGGNTTTTGANTCTGTTTGGGTTCTTGAACTTGANTTTCGNGGTGCTTCACAATGGCANATNGGTGTTGCNCTCACCCTCGCAGCACTTCCAATCCCTCTCNTAGCAATGAAAGGTGGNATNCTAGCTCAACGNTTTGGAGCCAGACGTTGGNCATTGGGNACNATGAGCATTTGCGCTGNCTTTGTTGCTAGCTTTGGAATGTTTCAAGGGCTTTTAACTATCATTATTTTAACAATTCTTTGTTCTCTCTTCGAAGGATTGGGTTTCCCTGCGGGACCAATGCTCGTTTCAGTTTCAGTGCCTGAAGAACGTCAAGCTGCCGCACAAGGTCTGGCAGGCGCAACTGAAGTTGCCGCTGGAGCTTTAGCCTCAATTATGGCCGCAGTGATTTATCAAACCACAAATGACACAGTTGTTTGGATTACGACTTCAATAATAATGATCGTGCTGCTAGTTTTTGGTTGGATATTGACTAAACCACCCGATCATCAACCAGTACGACCTGACATACCATTTGATATAAAAAGGAGGCTTTCTGGATGACACAAGAAATACACCCCCTACTTCACGGATTTGCTCCACCCTCAAAAGCCGAATCTGACTTTGTGAACATTGTTCGTGGTGAAGGTTGCCTGCTTTGGGATGACCAAGACAACCAATATATAGATGCTATGGCTAACCTTTGGCTTTGCCAGGTTGGCCATGGAAGAACTGAAATTATTGAAGCCATAACAAAACAGATGAAAACTCTCGAGGCTTACAACGTCTTTGACCCTTTCACTAATGGACCAGCAGCACAATTAGCTGAAATGGTGGCTGAAAGATCACCTCATCCTGACGGTCGTGTTTTTCTAGGCTGTTCTGGTTCAGAAGCAGTGGACACTGCTCTAAAACTTTCGAGACTCTATCAACAACTACGTGGAGAAAATGAAAAGCAAATTATAATTCGTCGCACGAACGGTTATCACGGGACTAATTTCGGAGGAACTAGTGCTCAAGGGATTGCACCCAATCGAGAAGGCTGGGGTGATTTGGTACCTCATTTCATGGAAGTCCCAAATAATGATCTCGAAGCCGCTGCAACCATTTTTGCAAATCATGGAAGCCAGATCGCTGCGATAATTGTTGAGCCCATACAAGGAGCAGGTGGTGTCCACCCACCTGTCGACGGCTATTTAGAAGGTCTACGAAAACTCTGCGATGATAACGGGGCTTTGCTTATTTTCGATGAAGTTATTTGTGGGTTTGGTCGTACAGGGAAATGGTTTGGGGCTCAACATTTTGGGGTAACGCCTGACTTAATGACTTTTGCGAAAGGTGTTACCTCTGGATATCTACCCCTATCAGGTGTAATTGTTTCTAGAAGGGTTTGTGACACTCTTGAAGAACCTGATTTCGTTCTCAGAACTGGCTATACGTATTCTGGTCATCCAACTTCTTGTGCAGCTGGTATTGCGAATTTAGAATTGATGGAACGTGAATCATTGGTTGATCGAGCTAACCATGTTGGAGAGCAGATACGAAAAGGTTTGGAATCATTACAATCAGATGGCCTAATTGAATCTTGGCGTGGAACTGGTGCTGTATACGCAGTTGAAATTGAACAAGACCCTATGCAAATTAGAAATGAAATCCGTTCCAAGGGAGTTATTTTGAGACCCTTAAATACCGGACTAGCAATTTGCCCTCCACTAACTATTAGTGACAAAGAGATAGGTCAAGTGATCGACGCAATGGCTGAGGTGTTGAAATAACGCTGTGTCCAAATCGACACACTTAGATGTTGAGAGGAAAAGAACTTGAATCACGAACCTAGTGAAAGAACAACAATTAAACGAATCCCTGAACGGTCTTCTTATGACAAAGACACTGTTCAATCAATTTTGACAGAAGGCATGGTTGCGCACGTGGGCCTAACAACAAATACGGGAGTAGTAGTAATACCTATGACTTATGGTTTTGACGAAACCAATCTTTATATACATGGATCCCCCGCAAGTCGGTTACTCAAGGAAAGCAACAACAATCATATTTGTGCCACAATCACGATTTTAGATGGATTGGTTCTAGCAAGATCTCTCTTCCACCATTCAATGAACTACAGATCTTTAGTCGTTATGGGAGAAGCTGAAAAAATCGAGGAAACAGATCAGAAGGAATATGCACTCGACTTAATCGTCGAGAATCTAATCCCGGGAAGGGTTGAAAACACTCGCTCAAATTCTGAGAAAGAAATAAAATCAACCCTTGTTCTTAAGTTGCCGATAAATGAAGCATCTGCAAAGATACGCCTAGGACCTCCAGTAGATGATGATGAAGACCACCTTCTCGATACCTGGGCAGGGGTTTTACCTTTAAAAATCTCCTTCGGTAAACCCGAACCTGATCCTCTTTTGAGAAATGGTATTGAAATTCCGGAACATGTATCAGCTTTGATCCAGCAATAACTGTAAGAAACGATTAGCTTTCTGAATCACACACAGGCATAAATTAAAAAAGTGGGATCCCTAAAGGGGATCCCGCTTCTTTAATAACTTGAATCAACCTTTGGCTTCCACAAAAGCGTCAGCATAATTGATTTCAAAATCACCTGTATCCTCAATCTCTTCAAGTGAATCAACACCACCTGCTAACAATTCAGGATCATTAACGAAATCAAGCAGATCTTCGTCCAAACCTGCTACAGCAGCATCATTAGGGGTTCCATAGTAGTTCCAATTGGAAAGAGCAGCTCCTTGGTCTGCGCCAAGTAGCCAGTTAATAAAGGTATGTGCGGTGCATGGATGTGGGGCATCAAAAGGAATTCCCATATTGTCTATCCACCTTGTTCCACCTTCCTCAGGAACAAAATAAACGTAATCCTCAGGATTATCGGTCTCCAAGAATTGAACGAACATGTCACCTGAATATCCGTGTCCAATTACAGTTTCTCCACTAGTTAGGAACTCATCAGCAGAATCTGTATTAAAAGCAGCAAGTCTGTCAGCAGTTGAAGCAATCAAGTCCTTGGCTTTGTTCAACTCACCCTTATCAGTCGTGTTTAGTGAATAACCAAGATACTTCAGTGCCGCTCCCATGGTCTCGCGTGGGTCATTAAGCAACTGGATCTTCCCATCNAAAGCGCCCGAAATGCTTGGATCAAAAATTAACCCCCAAGAACGTGGAAAATCTTTTCCAACAACTGTCGTATTAACCCCTATACCGGTAGTACCCCACTGATATGGAACTGTGTATTCGCCAGAAGGGTCATAATACAAACCACTAAAATCAGATGAGATATTTATAGCGTTCGGAATAGCGTCAGAATTCAGTTTCTGGACCTTTTTATCTGCGATAAGAATAGAAACCATGTAGTCAGACGGCACAATAACGTCATAACCAGAATTACCTGCAGAAATGATTGGTTGCATCGCCTCATTCGAATCATAAACATCCATGGTTGCGCTGATGCCATATTCTGTTGCGAACTCAGCTAGTTGTTCTTCATCAATGTATTCAGCCCAGTTGTACAAAGCCAAATTACCATCTACTTGGTTCAATTCGCAGTCAGCTACAGCGGCTTCATCACTGTCACTTCCACAAGAAGAAACTGCTAAAGCTAAGGCNAGTAGAACAGCTAAATATCTAAAACGTTTCAAATTTCTCATATACTTCTTTCCCCTCTAGGCCAACTAGACCNACTTAGAAGCGATAATAGCGCTTAACCGCTTCTTCGTACTCGTTGAGCGACAAGCGATAGCACGACCAGAAGCATTGAAACCACAAGCATAGTCACTGAAACTGCATTAATTAAAGGGGTTACACCCTTGCGTATTAGTCCAAAGACATAGACAGGTAANGTCGTCCAACCCGGACCCGCAACAAACTGAGTAATTACAACATCGTCAAGGGACAAGGTCATAGCTAAGAGTGCACCTCCCGCAATTCCAGGAACTATCTGTGGGAATGTGACATAGCGAAAAGCTTTCCATCTAGAGGCATACAAGTCGATTGCTGCCTCTTCCAAGTCAGTATCCATACCAGCGAGACGAGCCCGGACTACAACTGATACGAAACTGATATTGAAGGCAATATGGCTTATTGAAATTGACCAGAAACCTTTTCGTAGTCCAAGACCAAACAGAGCGTCAAGGACGTCAAAAAATTCACCAAAGAACAGCAGCATCATTACTGCCATAGTCACGTCAGGGATGATTATCGGCAAATAAAGAAGAGCATCAAAAACTTTCTTTCCTCGGAATGTAAAACGTTCGAGCGATAACGCTGCCATAGTTCCAAGTGCGACAGAAATGATGGTAGAGAAAATCGCTATTTTCACTGAATTTGATAATGCTCCACGGGCATTCGAGCTATCAAAAAAATCACGGTACCAATCGAGTGTGAAACCTCCCCATGTACCTACATTTCTACTATTACTGAATGAATAGATAACTAGCAAAACTATAGGTGCATAGAAAAACATGTAAACGACCCAACCGTTTACATGTAAAGCTGCTTTAGCCCAACCACGTGGTTCCACGGAAGTGCTCATAACGTCCTGCCACCTTTTCGGAAGTAAACAATTGTGGTTACTAACATCACTAACATAAGAACGAAAGAAAGCGCCGCACCAAAAGGCCAGTTTCTAGCGGTGAGAAACTGAGTGACGATATAACTTCCAAGTAATGTGGTTTTAGCTCCACCTAAAATTTCTGGTGTCACATAAGCCCCTAGACTTGGCACAAAAACTAGGATTGACCCAGCTATTACACCCGGCAGTGACAGAGGGAAAAGCACATGTCGAAAAGATTGCAATCCTGTCCCGTAAAGATCCCGACTTGCTTCTAATAAGCGTCGATCTATTCTCTCTATAGCCGCGTACAGAGGAAGAATCATAAAAGGCAAGTAGCCATAGACAAGACCCAGTACCACTGCGGTTTGCGTGAACANAAGTTCTGCAGAACCTAAACCCAAAAATTCAGTTGCATTAGTTAGAGGACCGTNATTTCCTAGTATCACTCTCCATGCAAAATTACGGACCAAAAAATTTGTCCAAAACGGAATCATCACGAATACCAACATGACATTCCTTACAGCAACTCGACGCGTTGAAAGAAAATAAGCAAAAGGGTAAGCAATAACCAAACAAATAACTGTGGTCAGAAAAGCAAGCCATACGGACCGAAAGAGGACATCTCTAACTATGGGTTCACTGATTCTTGCATAGCTATCAAGATTCCATCCGGATAAATCAGTGCCACCAAAACGGTTTCGAGTCGCAAAACTGTAAATAAAAACGATGAAAAGTGAAATTACGAAGAAGAAAATTAAGTATAAATAAGCTGGCAGNGCGAGAAAGAGACCGCGTCTTGATTCTTGGCGAAGTGCTGCCTTTTCAAATTCTGGTGTTGCAGTCGCAGTTTCAGTATCTNTTTTAACTACAGTCTTCATCAGTCAGAAACCACAGAGATTGCTTCAGGGTCCCAGCTGACAGTAATTTCTGCACCTGGCCTGTGTAGCTCAACCCCAGGGTGGTTTTCTTCACGAACCTCAAGATCCATCCAATCGAGTTTTATNCCATAGATAAGTGCGTTGCCCAAGTAGGTAACTGTTTCAACAAAACCATTTACGTGTGACCAACCTTCTTCAAATTCACCTTGAGATTGAATATGAGCACGCTCGGGTCGAAGACTAACCGCAACATGGGTTCCTGCAGTAAATCCATTTTTGGCTCTGACAGAAATACCGTTTTCAAGAATCACAGTTTCTGCATCTGAAACAGTACCTTCAAGCAAATTTGTCTGACCTATAAAATCAGCCACGAAACGGTTTGCCGGACGTTCATATATTTCTTCAGGTGTAGCGACTTGAAGCAACTTGCCATCATCCATAACCGCAATACGATCTGACATTGTGAGCGCTTCTTCTTGGTCATGTGTCACGAAAACAAAACTGATACCAACATCTCTCTGAAGTTTCTTCAATTCAAGTTGCATCTCTTGCCGAAGTTTCAAATCAAGTGCGCCTAAGGGCTCATCTAAAAGCAATACTTTTGGNTGGTTAACTAAAGCTCTAGCAAGNGCAACTCGCTGTTGCTGNCCACCTGACATTTGTGAAGGTTTTCGTTCAGCTAAACCATCGAGTTGAACCAGCTCAATCATTTCCATGGATCTGCTACGCGTCGTTTCTTTGTCAATCCCTTGCATTTTCAAACCGAATCCAATATTTTCCAAAACAGTTAGATGGGGAAATAATGCATAGTTCTGGAAGACGGTATTAACTGGTCTTTTATCAGGCGTTANTGTCCCTACTTCTTGACCAAAAATTGAAAGACTTCCTTCAGTAGGAAATTCCAAACCAGCGATCAGTCGTAAAGTTGTTGTTTTACCACAACCNCTGGGTCCCAACATCGCGAAAAACTCTCCGTCTGCAATTGACAAGTCAACATTGTCAACAGCAACTACATCACCAAACCGTTTCGTTATTCCACTTAGCTCAACTGCAGAAGTCATCTTGTTTTATCTCTCTAAAGTAGAAATCGGTTTCCATATTCTAAACTCTTCCAAAAGGTAAAGGGNTAGCTCCAGCTTTAACTGCCTGTAAACAAATGAAATCATGAAGGATCGTGGCACCAGCAATAGCCGTGATTTCGCCAACATCATATTGCGGAGCCACTTCAACAAGATCCATTCCCACAATTTCGAATTCTCCAAGTGAACGTATCGCTTCAAGGGCTTGAGCCGAGCTAAGACCACCAGCGACAGGAGTTCCAGTCCCGGGTGCGAATGCCGGGTCTAAACAATCAATGTCGAAGGTCAAATATGCTGATCTATTACCAACAGTTTCTCTAATCACTTCAATAACTGCNGGAATGCCTTCCCGGTGAACCCACGGAGCCCCCAAAACGGTGAAACCAAATGTGTCCTGATTATGTGTTCGAATACCGATTTGAATTGAAGTTGTTGGGTCGACTATTTCCTCACGCACAGCCCGAAGGAACATTGATCCATGGTCTTGACGATTCCCATCATCTGGCCATGTATCACAATGGGCATCGAAATGTATTAAAGACAAGGGTCCAAACTTTTTTGCATGAGCCTTTAAAAGCGGGTAAGTAACATAATGATCGCCTCCCATACTTACCATCATCGAGTCTGTATTTATGATTNGGTCAGCATGGCGTTCAATTAAATCTGTTGCATTCTGTGGGTAGCCATAATCGATATAGCAATCTCCATAATCTGCTACAGCAACAAAATCAAATGGGTCGAAACCGAATGGATATGCATCTAGTTCAGCAAGTCCTACTGATGCNGCTCTTAGAGCTCTAGGTCCGAAGCGAGCTCCTGGACGATTCGAGGTCGCCATATCGAATGGTATACCCGACACGACAATGTCAGCTGAATCAATTTCTCGTGTGTACTTCCTTCGGAGAAAAGAAAGAGCCCCTCCAAAAGGCATTTCCAAGTCTTTCCCCTTTAAGGAATCGCTCCTGAACGCTTGATCCCCTTCATTAATATTAGTCATCAGTAACCACCTCATAATCGGGGTTCTGCCAGACTATTAATGCAGCGTTGTCATCAATCTCAGGGTTAACTATGTAATTAGGTAATGCACAGACAAGTTGAAACCCGTTATCCCTCTGAAACGTAAGAGTAGGGTCGTAAATCTCACCNTTCCGNACNAGTTCTATNTATTCATCNGCTGAATAATCANTCTTNTNGTCNACGTATCCAGGCATAACTCCTCCAGCAACAATTCCTCGGAGATTAAAACACTGGCAAACTTCTTTCCTTAGCTTGTAAAGCTCGTTTCCAATACCACGTTTCCGGTANTGCTTACTTACTGCTATGGAAGTGCCGTAATACCAATCTCCGTCCTGATGATGNCCAGAANTTCCATTACCNGGAACTATGTCATGCACTGTGTGAAGAGGTTTCTCGAGATCAAAGTGGACTCTAATACCGAGCCCCATAGCNACTATGTTCTCTTGGTCAAAACCGACAAAACATCCTTCCGAAAAATCTTCAACCAATGCTGTTAGTTCGCTCTCGTTATAAAGGTCTTCGGGGTCAGAGGTGGGAAATGAAGACAGTTCCAATTGAGTCATGCCTCCCACCCAATCAACTAGAGGGTTCATATATCTNATTCCTGAAGTTTCACCCAAATGAANNAANGGTTCTTTANNCATGGNACCANTCCANNCNNTNATATTCGTTNTCAGCTGGCCTNCCCCAACATGCCCAAAANTCNTGNGTNGCNGGTCTCATNATTGCTGCCCCGCTAGATTCAANNAAATATGGTTCTTTAGCNNTTTGACAAATTGCTTCAGNATCTCGCGTAAGTGTCATTAANCGNTCTGANTCAACAGTTCCTTCTTCTAAAATTTNTTGAGCCTTTTCCAAACGNNGAACTGANNTTTCTAAAAGNGAAGCATCACGGTCGGCTTGAACATCACTGGATTCAGATTGAATCGTATGGTTCGTATGGACTAATGGATCTGGACCAAGTGTGTTAACAGGTCTAACAGAAGGCATAGCTTCAATGTTGTAGCCGTCACCAGAGCTGTCAAATATCAAATAGTTATGAGCGCCTGCAAGGTCAGCTTCAAGAAGTACATTCAAAGCATCGGTTGATCTTTCAGATTTCAACATGCCCCTAACTACTGAAGTCCAAGTGACACCACATTTTCCATCTAGACAGGTGAGATTATTAATACCGACAGCAACACCTGCGTTATTCATTCCCAGCTGACCGAGACATCCAGTAGTGGTAAATATCAGACTGGCGGGTTGATCGGTAGGGGGAATCTTTAGAAGTAACACATGGTCAGTTGCTGTGTCATGCATATCCCATGTTTGAGCTAAAAATCCTGAGCCATCAGCTCGAGAGTCAGGAATGATCATTGACGTGCAATCATCTTCTTGAAGTTCTCCAGGCGTTTCTGCTCCTATTGTCGCTCTTACAGCATCAACAAAGTCTGTAAAACCTCCAACTATTACTGCTTCTGCTGGCGAAATCCCAGCAGCATTAGCAAGAGCCAACATCTCTGCGTACAAATCTTCATCAAATTTTTGATGTGCTGGCAGCATTGATTCAGCAAGTTCTATGACTTCGGTTTCAGATATTGAGCCACCTGACCACAAACCTGAAGAAACTAGTTTGATCCTATCTTTTGTGTAGGCGCGGATTTCATCTGCAAAAGTCTTTCCATGCTCGTGACCGATACTTTCAGGTGTTCCAGAAAGCTCAAGAATTCTTATGGGTGGGCGTTTCACTTTGCGGTAACCTCGTCAACTGCTTTTGCGGCAGTATCAATAATTAAATCGATATCGTTTTCTTCTATCACTAGCGGCGGACAAAACGCCAACGCTCCATTTATAGCCCGACAGATCACTCCCATTTCAGTCATCTTGTCACGTATGACTAAACCCTGCTCAGTTGATGCATCAGTGACCTGAGCAGCCCATATAGCTCCTACACCTCGTACTTCAGAAAAAATTCCATCTTTCTCTAAAGCTTTAAGTCCTCCAGAAAGTTTGTCGCCTATGATTTCTGCCCTCTGAACTAATCCTTCGTCTTCGATAATATTTATGTTCGCTATAGCTGCTGCCGATGCTGCCGGATGTCCGCTATAGGTATAACCGTGCATAAATGTGAAATCCGGGTCGGACTCAATTACATCGCAAACTGTCCTACTGATTAATACTCCACCTAATGGCTGGTAACCACTTGTGACGCCTTTTGCGAAAGTTATGATGTCGGGTTTCACACCATAAGTATCAGAGGCAAACCAATTGCCAGTTCGACCGAAACCAGTAATTACTTCATCGAAAACAAGAAGTGCCCCGTAATCGTCGCATAATCTTCTCAAACCTTCGAGATACCCAGACGGTGGTGGAAAAACTCCTCCAGCGCCTTGCAGTGGTTCAGTTACAACTCCTGCTATTTGTTCACCATATTCTGCAAATATTGAGGCAGCAGATTCAATATTGGTTGGATCAATCTCTATTACATTCGGAAACAATTCACCCCAGCCTTCGCGGTTAGCCTGGATGCCTTGCAGAGTGGTTCCGCCAATATTTACACCGTGATAACCGCGACCACGCCTCAAGATAATTTGACGTTCTGATTGTTTTCTTAATATAGGTATTTTTCTCAATAGTTTTATTGCAGTATCAATTGATTCAGAACCCGAACAACAGAGAAAAACGCGACCATCTGGAAAAGGTGAAACAGAGCGGATTCTTTCAGCTGCTGCATCTGATACATCGCTCCCCATAGGAGCAAAAGTGTGATAGGAACTCATTTTTTGTAATTGCTCAGTGATTGCATTAATCAACTCAGGCCTTCCATGGCCTACCTGGCAGTACCAGAGTCCACCAAGCCCATCGATGTATTCTTTACCTTTGTCATCCCAAACTCGAACCCCTTCAGAACGGACTAGCGTATGAAAATTCTCAGAAGTTGGTTTTGAAAAGGCATGTAATAGGGCAGGAATCATATGTCCTTCTATTCTGTTGACCTGATGTCAGGCTACCTATTTAGAAGTCTTGGTGCTAGCCGGCTTCAAATTCGAATTACTTGCTATTTATAGAGGTTTAGAGTTGCATGTAAGTGATGTCTTCCTTACCTTCACAGCAACCTGACTCTCTTTGGCTCGATACTCTTGATCCACCTATTACTGAAAGGTCCCCACTTGATGGAGACCTTTCAGTTGATGTTGCAATAGTCGGCGGTGGGTTTAGTGGTCTTTGGACTGCTTATTATTTGTTGGCCTCCGATCCAAACTTAAATGTTCTAGTAATTGAGAGTGAATACTGTGGATTTGGCGCGTCAGGTCGTAACGGCGGATGGTGCGAAGGTGCTCTAGCAGGTGGTACTGAGAAATACGCTGCAAAATCATCAAAAAATGATGCTAAGAGACTTGAAAGAGCAATGTTCGATGCTGTTGATGAAGTTGAAAAAATTACAAATAAAGAAAGCATCGATTGTGGTTTCACAAAGGGCGGTGTTATAAGCGTGGCTCGTAATCAACCCCAAGCTCAAAGGCAACGTGATGAAATCAAATCTGCCCGTGAAAATGGGTTTGGTGAAGATGTAATCCGTCTTCTTGAGCGCGATGAAGCACTCAATTATTTAAACGCTACGAAAGTTCTCTCTGGAATTTTCTTCGCACCTTCGGCAACAATTGACCCTGCTCGTTTAGTAAGAGGGTTAGCAGTAGCAGTTGAAAAATTAGGTGGACAAATCGTCGAATCGACTAAAGCAACTAATATCTCTAAAAATGAAGTAAAAACAAATCATGGATTGGTGAAAGCAGAGGTAATAGTTCAGGCGACTGAGGCGTACACCCGCAACCTAAAAGGGCACAAACTTGATTTATTACCTGTTTACTCAAGAATGATTGCTACAGAACCCCTTGATGAGAAAGTCTTTGAAGAAATAGGACTAAGGGACAGGCCAACATTTGCTGATGGAAGATACATGGTTATCTATGGTCAACGCACTGAAGATAATCGCATCGCTTTTGGTGGTCAGGGCATGCCACCGTATCTTTTTGGGTCAAAAATCAGCAAAACTGCAGAAGTAAACAAAAAATCCCACGAATTAATCCATCAAACCTTGATCGATTTACTCCCAACTCTCCGTGATTTTAAAATCACCCACCGTTGGGGTGGAGTGCTAGCAATTCCAAGAAACTGGCTTCCGGGATTGCATTTTGATTCTTTTTCCGGACTTGGAGTGCTTGGCGGTTACGTAGGAGAAGGGGTTGCAGCAGCGAACTTAGCGGGTAGAACAATGGCAGAGTTAATCCTAAGACATGACACTGAAAGAGTGACTCTTCCTTGGGTAGGTGTAAAGTCGAGGCGTTGGGAGCCTGAACCTTTACGTTGGTTGGGAGTTCGCACCAGTCGTCGTCTCATGGGTTCAGCAGATATTTCAGAAACACGAACAAATAGAACCAGCAAAAGCGCAATGTTGGTTGCCCATTTATTAAGGGGAGATTAATCCATTTTGTGAACCGGAGCTTGGCTTACTTTCATATAAGCCTCTTCACGTACTTTTGAAATCCGATCTATTCCAATTTTTTTACCCGTGTGAGGCAAAACAAAACTTGTATACATAACTCGTCTTTCTTTTTCTACAGGAGGATGACTCATATGTAGTGTGCATGATAAATGAACTGTCACATCACCTGTTTTGGTAGGCAAATCAATCATGGGCAGATCAAGATAGGGATGAATAAAATTAGGTTGCAAGTTGGCCCTGTGCGAACCTGCTACCACTGATAATTGTCCACTTCTAGAATCTGCTCCTGTCACTGAAACTCCAACCGTCATAGAAGAACAGTCATAGGAATGTCTTCCAAGACTGCAGTCTTTATGCCAAGGAAGATCAGAGATCCCCTCAACCACTCCTATTGGTTTTACTAAAGCTTCAATTGCATTCTGATCGTTACTTCCATCCCAATTAATACTGTGTCCATCTCCAGGTATCGCGGCGATCCTCTCATGTCGGTAATCAGTAAGAAGTCCTTTCGCGGATTCCGATTCGGTCTGAAAATACTGTAGGCGGACACAACGATCTGTTCCATCCTTTGTCTTCGCCCACCAAGATCTACCATCACCTCTCTCATATTTTCCTACGGCGTTGTCCATATCGTTAGAAATTTCCATCATTAACTCTTGGCTCCACCATCCCTTAAGGTGCAAATAACCAGTTTGCGATAAAAACCACGAAATTTCTTCGTCAGAATCTTCCTGAGTAAAAGACCTGTTCAACTCAAGAGGACTTCCGTCTTGATTTAAGAAATCAATTTCACCTGGTTTATAAACTGATCTGCCATCAATTATCGCTCTAAGAACAGGCCACCACTTTAAAAATCTAAAATGCTCCTTCAAAGGTAAGTCAATCACTTTAGAAGTAGCTAAAGATTGGGGAGTCTGTATGTCTTGCACTAAATCAGAAAATGAAATCTCATCCAAATCAACTACTACAGAAGCATTAGATACACCTGAATCCAGTTTGATTACTCCTTCTAAAGGAGTGAGAGTAAATGATTTTTGTGAGACCCTAACGCCTAATGACCGGCACCCCAGAATTTGAGCACCTTCGTAAGCAATCAAAGAATTTTGTTCTAAAAGAAAAGGTAATTGATCGTTGATCCAGACTTCTGAATCGATCTGCTCTGCATCGCTATCCAAACGTGAACGCACGTCAACTGAAAACACAAAAAATCCTTTTCTTCAAACTTACTCGAGATTCTCTTTAATAGGTAAAGGTTCACCTAACGACGGCATCGTATCCGACGGGCCTAATAGTGTTACTTGATCATCAGCTTCTAAACAGAGTTCTTCATTAAGCCGGATCAGAATCCCTTCTCGGTGGACAGAAACTACTTCAACTTCATCCGGAAAATTGAGTTCAGCAATTTTTGATCCGATAAGCGCTGAATCTTTCCCTTCTGGCAGAAGAGCGTATTGACGGAATGTCATCTCAGGGAGTAAGGCTGATTTAACTTCAGCTTCTGTTTGAGCTAGTCCTATCAGTTTCGCACCCGTATGCAGGTGACCGGCAAGCTCTCCTGCAACTCTTAATGAGCGACCTGGATTTTCGGTTGTTCCTGCAAGGAAAAATAACGCGTTGACCCATTCACCAGAACCTCCCCAAGAAGCAGGAATACGAATTCCTTCTGATGCTCTGACTATTACAAGTTGATCTTCTTCAATATCTTCAAATAAGGCAACTGGGGTTGCTGTCGGGTGTTGTTTAGAAGGTTGGATCCACAAAGAACCAGTTTCTAAAAACTGTTCTGTTACTCTCTCTCCCGTTAAACCGATCAAATCAGAGAGAACCGTCGCCGCTCTATCCGCTGCTTCTGTGATAGTCGTTCCTGGTGGCACGCTTAAAACTCCAGCTCTGGCTATCAATCCAGGGTAATCATCCCCGGTCCTCAAGCCATGACCAGCCATCGCAGCACTCATTTCTCGACCTAATTTCGGATCGGCATCAGCTCCCCATCTTTCAAAAACCTGTCTAATTGCACCTGATCTTTTACTTTTTCCACTTGCATAAAGACGGTGCCATGTCCACCCTGCAACAAAAACAAAACCCACAAATAATAAGGCAGTTACGCCAAGTTGAAAAATTAGAAATATAGAAATAATTATTCCGATGAACTGTGTTAGCGGATAAAAAGGTGCTTTAAAAGCAGGCGCATACGAACGAATATGAGAAGCTCTTAAAACTAGGACAGCAATGTTCAATAAGCCAAGTGTTAACAGAACAAAAGCGCTCGCAAGTTTTGCAATTGATTCAGCATCAAGAACCAAAACCACTACCGCTATTGAAATTCCGGTAACGATTACGCCGAATGCAGGAGTTCCATATCGGCTTAGCCTTCCAGCTACCTCAGGGAAGAGCCCGTCGCGCGCCATTGCCATTGGGTATCTAGCCGCAGCCAAAATGCCAGCATTCACAGCTGAGGCGAACGCTGCTAACGCAGCTAAAACAACAAGTGCGACTCCTGCGGATGGAAGAATGGTTTCGGCAGCCGAATGTATAGGTGCTAGATCGTCATGCAAAACCGCTGAGGGTAAAAGTGCTACTGCTACTAAGGCACCAAGCGTGTACAGAATGGTTCCTACTAACAAAGACAATGACATTCCAAGTGGAATCTTTAAGGAAGGGTCATCTACTTCCTCGGCTGCACTTGCAACTTTTGTCAAACCACCATATGAAACAAAAACGAGACCTATCACTGAAATAAGGCCGGAAAACCCTTCTGTGAAAAATGGGTCAAGATTAGATTTATCTATGCCTTGTTTTTGGGTTTCAAAAAGGCCCTCTGTGAGAAACCAAGCCATCACTGCAAGTACGAAAACGACCAAGAATAATTGAATTGAACCACTTACTTTCGAACCGACAACATTTACAAAAGTGAAAAAAGCTATTAAAACCAGCGCTACAGCTTTGCCATTAAAATCAAGGATTAAAACCAGGTAAGCACTCATGCCTACTAGGGCAAAAGCATCTTTCAAAACTAAAGAAAGCCAAGTTCCAATTCCTGCAATAGTTCCTATGGAAGGGCCCAAAGCTCTTTCTAAAAAATAATATGCTCCTCCTGCTTTGGGGAGCGCGGAAGATAACTCTGCAACGCTCAACATGGCAGGAATAGCCAAAAAGCCAGCAATCAAATAAGCCAAAATCGCTGACGGGCCGGCTTTAGATGCTGCTAATCCTGGTAAAAGAAATAAACCTGATGAAAGCATGGCTCCTGTTGATAAAGCAAAAACGTGGCGCAGAGCAAGTGACCTTGTTAATTTACCTCTGTTATCTGCCTTCATAAGGAAACCTTAGACCTCATCGTTTTTATTGTCCAAGATTGAAAGTTTGAAAGAAATCTAATAAAAGTGAGTTAGTTGAATCAGGATCCTCTTGTTGGATCCAATGCCCTACATTTGGCAAAATAACGGAATTTATTAGATTAGGAAGAGTGTCTGGGAAGCGTGAAATGCTTCCAGCTCCCCAAATTGTGGGACCGTCTTTTTCCCCTCCAATAAATAGCGAAGGTTGTATCAGCGGTGCCTCGTGCTGGATTCTTAGGTCCTCCCAATCAAGATCAACGCATCTGTACCGGTTTAGAGGACCTGTAAAACC
The DNA here is from genome assembly GCA_002716285.1 of Acidimicrobiaceae bacterium. Lineage (GTDB taxonomy): Bacteria > Actinomycetota > Acidimicrobiia > Acidimicrobiales > MedAcidi-G1 > MedAcidi-G1. The sequence continues at coordinate 17,626 of PBAM01000011.1, read as the reverse complement.
TGACTTTTCAAATTGTTTGGTATAGAAATCTAAATCATCTGGAGTGAACCATAGAAGAGGCTCTTCTGGAAACTTGAAACGGTCTTTAAGTTCACCGCCTGGAGAAACAAAACCCATTGAACCTTCATCGCCCATGACTGCAGGAGCATCTCCAGAAGCAGTGAAATAAAAACCCTCAAGCCATTTGGAATAATTTTGAGAGATCTCTGCTTCTGCTCTTCCTGGTTCTTGAAAATACTCAATATAGAACTCTTCCTCCCCTCCTAGAGATCTAAAAAAATCGGAAGGCTTTCCGTCGCTCCGCGGTGTATATGGAACAGAAAGTAGAGCTATGCCTTTGAAAATATCCGGCCTGAAAGATGCAGCAGCTGAAGCTATGGGAGAACCCCAATCATGTCCGACAATTAAAGAACTGTCTTCGCCTAGAGTTTGGACAATTCCTACACAATCTCCGGCCAAACAAACAAGACGGTATTCATCAATTGCTTTCGGCGCATAAGAAGACCCATATCCTCGAACGTCCATTGCAACCGCTCGGTAACCAGCAGCGGAGACAGCAGCTATCTGATGTCTCCATGAGTACCATGATTCGGGAAAACCGTGAACGAAAAGAACCATAGGACCGTCTCCCGCTTCAGCAATATGGATATTTACGCCGCGAATATCAATCTCATATTGTTTCAAACCTTCGATTTCAATCATCCGCATTCTCCTTATCGTTCATCATCTCTTCAAGACTTCTAATATGTATTCCTTTGACTGTATGTCTTTGGTCAAGAACTTCAGTAACTATAAAATCGCATCCAGAGGTAAACGCTGCTTCAATTGTTACAGCTTCTCGCATTTTGATATTCAAAACTGTTTGCGTTTCTGTAGCCGCTAAAACTAAATCTGAATCAATTTGCACAATAGTCAGTTCGGTCAAATCATTTAAAGCTTGCTTGGCCGTTACCGTTTCAAGGTTTCGACTAAATTTGCTGGTCACTTCTTCATAAAAATCTGCTATCGACAAAGATGAAGTAACAAGGGTCGTATTATCTACGTCACCAATTAAGTTTCTAGCCGCAGCTTGTTCCACGAGTGCGTTGTCATCAAAAAGCTTGACCAGAACTGAAGCGTCAATAAAAACCCTATTACTCACAAGTCTTGACTTTTAGGACGTTCATGACGAAGCGGAAGATGTTATAGAAAGTGCGACGAGTCGTTTACGAGCATTTTCCGCACGATCTGAAGAAGAATAAGCCTCGATCAATTGTCTAACGACCGCATTTACTGACGTACCCTGCTCGGCAGCTCGGACTCTAGCTCGGCGAAGCAAGTCCTCGTCGATCGCTAGTGTTAAATTAGCCATAATTAAGTGTAACACATGTTACGTGTAACACATATCATATTCTTTATTGATCTATATTACTTGGCTTTAAAATCGCAAAACTGGATAACTTCTGCTAGACATTCCAACAACTCTTAAAACATCTCCATTAAGAAAAGAGAGGAAAAATGACTATTGGTCCCGGAATGCACGTAGATGATCCAAGTGATGATTCATTAAATCTTGCAATGTCTGAAACAGCACGACCCCTTTATGAAGCAGTTAAGAAATTTATTGCAGAGGAAGTCGCACCTATAACTGAACAATTCTATGAACTAGGGGAGAATCGTGAGGACCGCTGGTCCTACACCGACGATCAACTAGAACTTTTAGAAAGTGTTAAGGAAAAGGCCCGCTCTAACGGCTTATGGAATTTTTTCTTACCGGATGATGAAACCGGTCAAGGGCTTTCAAATTTAGATTATGCATATATAGCAGCTGAACTGGGACGAAATCCCTTAGCTTCTGAATCACTAAATTGCAGTGCCCCTGATACGGGAAACATGGAAGTCCTAGAACGCGTGGGTACCCCTGAGCAAAAAGAGATGTGGCTTAAACCCTTATTGAATGGTGAAATCAGATCTTGTTTTGGAATGACCGAACCTGGTCTTGCTTCCTCTGATGCAAAAAATATCGCCACTCAAGCAGTCCTAGACGGTGACGAATGGCTGATAAACGGTGAGAAATACTACATCTCTGGTGCTGGTGATCCTCGTTGCAAAATAATGATTTGCATGGTCCAAACAAATCCAGATGGACCTCCACATAGGCGACAATCACAAATTCTGGTCCCTATGGATACTCCGGGAGTGAACATAGTCGGACCTATGCATGTTTTCGGACAAGATGACGCTCCACATGGACACATGCATATCCATCTTGACAACGTAAGGGTGCCTAAAGAAAACATGCTTCTAGGAGAGGGTCGGGGCTTCGAAATATCTCAGCTGAGACTAGGGCCTGGTCGAATACACCACTGCATGAGATCCATAGGCGCCGCAGAAAAAGCTCTAGAATTAATGGCTACTAGGGGATTATCGAGAGAAGCATTCGGGAAGAAAATCGCTCAGTTAGGAAAAAATGTTGAACTAATATCGCGTGCAAGAATCGAAATTGAAGCATGTCGCCTAATGGTGTTACGGGCAGCAAAAGCTATGGACACTATGGGGAATGCTGAAGCTCGCGTTTGGGTTAGTGCCGTGAAAGCAATGGTTCCAGAAAAAGTTTGCAACATTATTGATGAAGCAATCCAGGTTCACGGCGCTACTGGTATTTCACAATGGACACCTTTAGCTGCCATGTACACAGGCCAAAGGACTTTGCGTCTTGCGGATGGACCGGATGAAGTCCACCACTTCGTCGTTGGGAGATTTGAACTTGCAAGATATAGCGACGATGAAATAGAGAGAAGTGTCTATAAGCCAGTCGGCGAACGAATATTTTCCGGACCTTAGAATGGAAAAAGAATCCCGACATCCAAAAGAAGCAACTGAATTTACTGTAAAAGAAAATGAAACTTTTAAAAAAACCCTTCCTCCGGACGATGGAACTGATGCCGCCAATGTTGCTAAAGGATTCATAGCAACTCGAACTAACCCAATTATTGAAAAACACGAGCCAAATGCTTGGCAACCCATCTCGTGGGATCTTTCTAAGTCAGATTTTGTTGAAGGGGAATCTCCTGAAACCGTCAATCCTTCTTTATGGCGTCAAGCTGGCTTAAATGCTCAGCATGGCCTTTATAAAATTTGCGAAGATTTCTATCAAGTTCGCGGCTTTGACACATCAAACGCTACTTTCATTCGAGGAAAAACTGGGTGGGTGGTAATAGACCCTTTAACTACAGCTGAAACAGCAGCTGCCGCTTATGAACTCGTCACTGAACATCTGGGGTTTCGTGAAATAAGTGCTGTTATCTATACCCACTCTCATCTGGACCACTACGGTGGCATTCTTGGGATGATCGAAAGGTCTCGAATCGAAGATGAAAACATCCCGATCGTTGCACCTGAAGGTTTCCTACGCGAAGCAGTTGCAGAAAACGTAATCGCAGCGCCTGTTATGGGAAGACGTGCTACTTACCAATTTGGAATGCTTTTACCTTGGAATGAAAAAGGGCACGTTGATCAAGGATTAGGTAAAGGTATCCCTACTGGTTCTTCAGCTTTGGTGCCACCAACAATCGAAATAACTGAAACGGGACAAGAACTTATTCTTGATGGAATAAAAATAGAATTCCAACTAACCCCTGAGTCTGAAGCACCAGCTGAAATGCATTTCTTTTTCCCTGAATATAAAGCTTTGTGTATGGCTGAAAATTGTTCCGGCACTATGCACAATGTTCTAACTCTCAGAGGTGCACTAGTAAGAGATTCACTTCAATGGAGTAGGTATATAGATGAAGCTCTTGACCGTTGGGGAGATTCATCTGAAATAGTTTTTGCTAGCCATGGTTGGCCTCATTGGGGGGAAAATGCTGTAAAAGGTTATTTAATACGTCAAAGGGACTTATACAGGTGGCTACATGACCAAGCTATGCGCCTAGCAAATCTTGGCTATACACCAAATGAAATCGCCGCACAGGTTGATCTACCTCCAGGACTCTGGAATGACTACATGTGTCATGGTTATTATGGAACAGTTAGCCACAATGTAAGAGCCGTTTATCAAAGGTACATAGGATTTTACGATGGGCATCCCTCCAGTCTTGACCCTTATACGCCTGTAGAAGCAGGAAAAAGGTACGTCGACTTCATGGGAGGAATTGAAGAACTAGTAGAAAAAGCAAAAACTGCTTTTGAAGCAGGTGACTATAAATGGGTAGCTGAAGTATTAAGACATGCAGTCTTCGCAGATCCTCAAAATGATGATGCCCGACTATTGCAAGCAGATGCTTTCGAACAGCTTGCTTATCAAGCAGAATCTGGGCCTTGGCGTGACATCTATCTAACAGGAGCTCAAGAACTGAGAAATGGAAGTATCGATGTACCTGTTCTTCAACGCCCACGACTGGAAGTCGCAAAAGGCATGACACTGGGACAGATATTCGATTTCATTGCCGTAAAAGTAGAAGGTAAAAATGCCGTAGAGCTAAGCCCGATGTTTATCAACTGGTCGTTTATTGACACAGGTGAAACAGCACGCCTTGAATTATCAAATGGCACACTTCATTCTAAAATCGGACCTTCCTCAGAAGGTTCAGACGTATCAATTAGTTCTTCACGAAACGTTCTCGAAGAACTAATTGCAACAGAATACTCTCTCCCTCAAGCGATTAAAGATGCAAGGGTGGAGGTCCAAGGCGACGTCGACAAAATGTTGAAATTCTGGGAAACTCTTACGAACTTTCCTCTATTTTGGTCAATTATCGAACCTTAAAATCACCCGTGCCAAATATTACAGTTGTCAAGATGCAAGATGCTCGTAACATCAAAACGTGAACACCACAAACCGACTAGCACGAATTTCCCTCTTAGTAACTTTTATTTTGATAGGCATCGGAGGCTTTACTCGCGGTAGTGGAAGTGGTTACGGATGTTCTGACAGATGGCCATTATGTGAAGATGGCCTTTTAGGTGGTCTGCTACCTCGAGGTGAGTACCACATGCTCATCGAATGGCTCCACAGATGGGTAGCAGCGATTGTGGGAATTCTGATTTTGTTAACGGCGATAAGCATCAGGAAAAATCTTCGTAACAACTTAACCGCCAGGAGACTTTCAGTAGCCGCAGTCGTAGCAGTAGCAGTACAGGCAATGATTGGCAGAGGTGTAGTCAAAACAGATTTAGATTCCGACCTTGTGGCTATACATCTAGCAATCTCAATGGTAGTTATAGCCCTATTGATGGTAGTTGTGATCTTGGTATCAACAAATAGAAACGAAAATTTAGAAACAACCGATAACACAGATTGGAGTCGACTTCTCGCTTTGGGAGCTTTTGGTTCATATGCATTACTTTTACTTGGTGCATATGTTCATAACAGGTATTTCTCTGGCTGGCCTCTTGTGAACAATCAGTTGAAACCTGAAATCTCAGACCACTACACACTTGTTCATTATCTCCATAGATTTGCAGCAGGAATAGGAATTATTTATATTGCATACTTGATTTCTAACGCTAAGAAACGTCAACGGCCAAAAAACGAAAAACTATTGATTCATTTTGCTGCAGTTGCATATGGGGTAAATGTGTTACTCGGAGCAGTTCATGTTTTCACTGAAGTTAGCTCTAGTGCAGTCGTAACCGCTCACTTATTAGGTGCTTGCGCTGTATGGGTTTTACTGATTGCTTCGACAACCATGTCACGTTTCGGTATAACCCTCTCCAAAAATTAGAAGCTTTGCACCCCTTCGTGTGTGCTTTGTCCATCCTTCTGGCAGGATGATTTCATGGAAAATAACAAAATTGACTGGGAAGACCTACGTATAAAAGCACAAGAGGCCGCAAAAATGGCTTACGCTCCATACTCAAATTTTCCTGTTGGCGCAGCTGGAATAACAGATCGTGGCGAAATCGTAACAGGATGCAACGTCGAAAACGCTTCCATTGGTCTAACTCTTTGTGCTGAATGCGGCATGATAAGCGACTTACACAGAAAGAAAGCAGGCAGACTAATCGCAGCAGTAGCTTCTAATCCTGAAGGAGAGGCGCTAGCGCCATGTGGTCGTTGTCGTCAGATACTCATAGAAGCAGGGGGGAAAGAACTAATCGTTGATGGACCTGGTGGACCTAAATCGATAGTTGAACTGCTTGCAGATCCTTTTACAGTCGACGATCTCGATGGGCGAAACAGGGCTAATCCTTGATGGACGCTATAGAAATAATCCAAACAAAAAGAGACGGTGGAACTCTAAGCAAAAAACAAATCGACTGGTTCATAAAAAAATTTTCTGACGGCGAAAATATCCCCGATGAACAAGCAGCCGCTTTAGCAATGTCAATCTTCTTCAATGGAATGGAGGCTGAAGAATTGACAAATTGGACAAAAGCAATGGTCGATTCAGGGGTGACTTTAGATTTAAGTAGTGTAGGTAAACCAACTGTTGATAAACACTCAACTGGTGGTGTTGGCGACAAGGTTTCTCTTATTCTCGTACCTTTAATTGCTAGCTGTGGTTTAGCTGTCCCTCAACTTTCTGGTCGTGGATTAGGACATGGCGGTGGGACTCTAGACAAAATGGAAGCAATATCAGGTTGGACCGCTTCTCTTAGTGAAGAAAAAATGCTCACACAACTACGTGAAATTGGCGGAATTATTGCCGCAGCAAATGAAGACATAAACCCTGCTGACAGACGTCTTTATGAACTGAGGGACGTCACCCACACAGTCGACTCGATTCCCCTCATAGCTAGTTCAATTATGTCCAAAAAAATCGCAGAAGGAACTGAAGCTCTTGTCTTAGACGTAAAAACCGGATCAGGAGCTTTTATGGTTGACTTTGAACAAGCACGCACACTAGCCAAAACAATGGTTGAGCTTGGTAAAAATTCAGGAATGAAAACTGTAGCTTTGATTACTTCAATGGAAACCGTCCTAGGAAATAATGCTGGTAATGCATTAGAGGTTTCAGAATCACTCGAAGTTCTAGAGGGAGGTGGGCCAAAAGACCTTATTGAGGTAACTTTGGCATTAGCTCAGGAAATGTTGAGTCTCTCAGGCGTAGATTTGGATCCTGGTGAGGTACTTGCATCCGGAAAACCAAGAGAAGTTTTTGAAGAAATGGTTTCAGCTCAGGGAGGAGACCTATCAAAAGGTCTTCCAGTGGCTGATTACAGAAAAACTATTAATGCTTCATCTACTGGCTACTTAAGTAAATTAGACTGCCGTTCCGTAGGTGTAGCCGCCTGGCGCTTAGGCGCAGGCCGAGCTAAAAAAGAAGATTCGGTAAGCCCCACTGCTGGAATAATTTGTCTGGCCAAACCAGGTGACTACATAAATGCAGGGGAACCTGTACTAGAACTTCACGGTGACACAGAAAAATGTTTTGATCCCGCTATCGACGCTTTAGAAGGAGCAATCGAAATCTCAGACTCCTCACCAGATGATTTGCCCTTGATTATGGACAAAATCGCTATTTAATAACTATCTCCCTATTGGGTGCCATACCGTTTTCATCTCCAAGAAATCAGAAATCAGTTCTAGACTTTCCTCATTCACTTGACGTGAAACCACACGTTTAACATTTGAAGCAGTCTCCTCAAGAAGAGTCAGGTCAGTTTCTGGACTGATTCCACTTATATCGACTGCATTCAAATCCAAATGGCCAACCATCCATGGAAGTAGGTCCTTTTGATCTCCAGTTAATATATTTACTACCCCCGCTGGCACGTCCGAAGTAGCCAACACTTCGCCAATCGTTACAGAAGTAAGAGAGCTCTGACCTTCGGAAACCACTACTACAGTGTTCCCGCTAACGATTGCTGGTACAAGCCTCGAAATCAACCCCAGCATGGAGGGTTCAGTTGGAGCAATTATCCCGACCACTCCTGTCGGTTCAGGAACAGTAAAATTGAAATAGGGACCTGATACAGGATTAACAGACCCTAATACTTGACTGTATTTGTCCGACCAACCTGCATACCACACCCATCTCTGTATTGAGTCTTCAACTTCGCGTGTCGCTGATCTACTATTCACACCAATACTTTTGAGCAACTCTACAAATTCAATTTTTCTAGATTCCAGCATTTCAGCAACACGGTAAAGAATCTGACCTCTGTTGTAAGCAGTCCTTGAAGCCCAAGAAAGTTGTGCCGCTCTAGCGGCACGAACTGCTTCACGAAAATCTTTTCTGGAAGCCTGAGAAACATTTGCTATTAGCTCCCCTTCAGGATTATTTACCGAAAAAGTTCGACCAGATTCAGATCGAGGAAAAGCCCCATCGATAAAAAGTTTGTAGGTCTTTGCTATAGGGATCTTTCCTGTCACTATGAATGTCCCCCGCTATTCTTTAAATAAGCAGTGAGACCTTGCATCCCACCTTCACGTCCGAAACCACTTTCTTTATAACCGCCAAAAGGACTTGTCGGATCAAACTTGTTAAATGTGTTAGCCCAAATTACCCCAGCCCTAAGGCGTTCCGCCATCCAGTGGATCAAAGAACCTTTCTCGGTCCATATGCCGGCGGAAAGACCATAAGGAGTATTGTTTGCCTTTTCTAAAGCTTCTTCAGGGGTTCGAAATGTTTGTACTACTAATACAGGTCCAAAGATCTCTTCACGGGCAACACGATGGCTTTGTTGGACTCCAGTTAAAACTGTCGGAGGGTACCAGTAACCATTTTCAGGTAAAGAACAAGACGGTTTAAAGACCTCAGCCCCTTCATCAATACCTGCTTTGACGAGTTGATCTATTCTCTCCAATTGAGCTAGTGAATTTATTGCGCCAATATCAGTATTTTTATCAAGAGGGTTTCCAACCCTTAATAACTCGATTCGTTTCTGTAGTCGATCTATAAAATAATCAGCAATAGATTCTTGAACCAGCAATCTTGATCCAGCACAACACACATGTCCTTGATTGAAGAAAATTCCGTTGATAACACCTTCAATTGCTTGGTCTAGTGCTGCATCTTCAAAAATAATATGCGGAGCCTTACCTCCGAGCTCCAATGTCAAAGGTAAATTACGCTTCACTGCCGAACGGTGAATTAACTTGCCTACCTCGGTGGAACCTGTAAAAGCAAGCTTGTCAACTTCTGGGTGTTCGACTATCGCAGAACCCGTCTCCCCGGCACCCGTAACTATATTCACCACACCTGGAGGTAAATCCACGTCTCTTATTACTTCAGCCAGCAACAAGGCGGTTAATGGCGTTGTTTCTGCAGGTTTCAAGACAACAGTATTCCCACAAGCCAATGCTGGAGCTAATTTCCATGCCGCCATCAATAAAGGAAAATTCCAGGGAATAATCTGCCCTATAACACCATGAGGTTCTAACTTTCTTTGCGGAAATGCATACTCCAATTTGTCGGCCCAGCCAGCATGGTAGAAAAAATGAGCAGCTGCTAAAGGTAGGTCAACATCTCGACTCTCTTTTATAGGTTTTCCTCCATCTAAGGTTTCCAGAACAGCAAACTCTCTTGCTCTTTCTTGAAGATGACGTGCTATCCGAAATAAATATCTCGCTCTATCCGCCCCAGGCATTTTCTTCCAATACTTTTCATAAGAAACACCCGCTGAACGTACAGCACGGTCTACATCATCTGATGAAGCTTCCGTAACAACCGACAATGGCTTTTCTGTTGAAGGGTCTAAAGTTTTGAAAGATTTCCCTGATGAGGAATCAACAAAATTTCCGTCGATAAAAAGTCCATATTTATCTTTTATGTTTACAAGGCTCGTTGACTCAATCGCAGGCGCGTATTCGATTCCAAAATCTTCCAAACTGGATCCGTCTTTAAAGTTTGAATTTCCCATTAGTCCACCGTCACATAATCAGGGCCACTATAGCTACCTGAATCTAAACGATTTAATTGAAGCAACACATCATTCAATAAGCTCGACGCACCAATACGAAACATTTCAGGACTTAACCATTCAGTTCCCAGCGTTTCTCCAATCACAACAAGATAATGCCAAGCTTGTTTCGCTGTGCGAATACCACCCGCAGCTTTGATACCGACAGAAATATTCGTTTGCTGTGCGAAATCCCTTACTGCTTCTGCCATACATAACACTCTCGGTAAACTTGATGCTTGAGGAATCTTTCCTGTTGAAGTTTTTATGAAATCAGCACCAGCCGCCATTGCAAGCACCGAGGCTTGCCGAATCTTGTCATAACTACCCAGCTCACCTACTTCTAAAATAACTTTGAGGTGTGCTTTACCACAGGCATCTTTTGAAGCAACGATCTCTTCAAATGCTCGTTGTTCATCACCAGCAAGAAAAGCTGAACGATTTAAAACTATGTCTATTTCATCGGCCCCTCTTTTGACAGCGTCTGCTATATCAGCCGTTCGTGCTTCAATAGTTGACAGGCCACTTGGGAAAGCACCCGCAACACTTGCCACCTTTACGTTTGAACCCTCTGTGGCTTCCACAGCGTGATGAACCATTTCCGGATAAATACATACTGCAGCTACAGAAGGAACACCGTGGTTGGATGGATCAGGACGTTTAGCTTTTTGACACAGTGAAGCAACTTTTTCTGGAGTGTCTGCTCCTTCAAGGGTAGTGAGATCCATGCAACGAATTGCTAAGTGAAGAGCCGCTCTTTTGCTTGTAGTTTTTATTGAACGGGTTGCCAGAGATGCCGCTCTGGCTTCAAGAGATACTTCGTCTACCGGAATAACTTTTATTGAAGAAACGGTTTCCCTAAATGTAATAGTAGAAGTGGGCATTTTTATAAATCTTTCTCTACTTGGAACAAACTGTTAACTCCGTGTAATAAGTCTTCTATCTTATGGTCTACTGATGTTTCAGCCGACATGACATCGCCGTTAATAACTGACTCTATGACCTCAACATAGACCTTGACCATTGGCTCAGTTCCACTGGGGCGAATAACTATTCGTCCATTCGAAAGGTTAAAAACAAGAGCGTCTGTCGGAGGCAAATTCGACTCAGGAATTAACAAATCAACTACTTCGATAACATCAAATTCGCCAATTTGTTCGGGCGGAGATACTCGCCAAGGAGACATAAAGTCGGCAGAGATATCTATTTCAGGGTCAAGTCGTTTTGTAAACAAAGCTGTTTTATGTACACCATGCTGATCCCATAATTGGTTCAATAGGTCCATTACGGTCTTTCCTTCAGCTTTTAATTCAGCTGCTAATTCTGCAAAAACTAAAGCAGAGGTAATACCATCTTTGTCGCGCACGGAATCACCTAATGCAAAACCAAGTGCTTCTTCATAGCCGAAAACAAACTTCAATCTTTCATCTTCTATACCTGGGCGGACAATCCATTTAAATCCAGTTAGTGTTTCCACATATTTAACTTTGTGAAAATCCGCAATTTTAGAAAGCAAGCCGGATGAAACAACCGTTGTGACAACAAGTCTCTCTTCTCCTTGCCCCTTACTTAGAATATGCTCTGCCAACAAAGCACCTATTTCATTCCCATTAAGACAACGCCATTTGTCTTCATGTCTAACCACGACAGCCAGTCGATCCGCATCGGGATCATTTGCAATTACCAAATCAGCGTTCTTTTCAACAGCAAGATCAACAGCAAGATCTAAAACCCATTCTTCTTCTGGGTTTGGGAAGGAAACAGTTGGAAATTCCGGATCTGGCTCTGCTTGGCTCTTAACCAAAATTGGCTTTTTAAACCCTGCCTTTTCAAATACCTCTAGAAAAACTTCTTTACCAACCCCATGTAGAGGCGTATAAATCTGGTTTATTTCACGTTTGCTCTCAGGTGAAACAAAAGAAGAAGCAAAATCTACATATTCTTTTATCAGCTCATCACCACCCTTAAGAATCGATACATCTTCATAATCTGCTAATGATTCCTCTGTGGGTGGATTTTTATAATCAATTCTTTGAGCTATTTTCAAATCAACTGGATTTACTATTTGAGCTCCGTCTTCCCAATAAACTTTGTACCCAGAATCTTCTGCGGGGTTATGGCTAGCAGTAACCATTATTCCTGCCTTGGCTTTTTTAGCTAAAGTTGTGTAGGCCAAAACAGGCGTTGGCAAGGGCCTCGGCAAAATTAAACTTCTTACTCCAAGTCCAGCAAGAACTCTGACAGAGTCTTGAGCAAAAATCTGACTCTTATAACGCGCATCGTAACCAACTACTACTAGTGGTGGTTCATCTCCTTGCTCAACACTTAATAATTCTTTTGCTATCGCATTTGCTACGACCCTGACCATGACTCTATTCATTCTCATCGGTCCGGCCCCCCTAGCCCCACGTATACCAGCCGTACCGAAGAGTAAAGAATTGCTAAATCTCTGAATAAATTCAATGTCTCCACGCGAGATAAGATTCCCGGTTTCAACTTTTGTAGTTTCGTCAGGATCGTTAATGAGCCATTTATTAGCTACTTCTAAAGCTTCGTCTAAACTGACTTCTTTTTTCGTCACAGACGTTCCAAAATCCCCGCAAGCAGACTGAACATTCGTGGCCCTGCAGCTGCCGCTGCGTCAAGTACATTCTTATGATCAAGATTCTCTTCAGACATACCAGCTGCCTGATTTGTCACAAGAGAAATTCCCAAAACCTCGGCCTCAAGGTGTCGCGCGGCAATAGTTTCTAAGACAGTAGACATTCCGACTAGATCAGCTCCCATTTTTGCAAACATCTTTATTTCGGCCGGTGTTTCAAAAGCACCTCCTAGTAAACCGGCATAAACACCCTGCGGTAGAGTTGGGTCTACTTCTTTAGCTAATTGTCGTAGTCGTGCTGAGTAAGCTTCTGTTAAATCAACAAAACGAATTGCCTTGCCTTCTGGTGGAGCCGGTCCCGCCATCGGCGACTGACCCATAAGGTTCAATTGATCAGAGATGAGTACTGGCTGCCCAACAGGCCATTCAGGATTTAGTCCACCTGCCGCATTAGTCAAAATAATAGTTTTGCAACCTGAAGCTACTGCTACTCGAACGCCATGAACAACCGTGTCAACTCGATGACCTTCATATAAATGCGCCCTCCCACCTAAAACAAGCACATTCTTACCTTTCACTTTTAGAGAACGTATTAAATTACGATGTCCTAACACAGTCGGTTCAGGGAAACCAGGCAAAGTTGCCATTTCAACTTCAGCAGAAATGTCTCCAATTTCATCAATCGCCGAAGCCCATCCGGAACCAAGAACCAAAGCAATATCATGATCGGCGATACCAGTTTTGTCAGCTAAAACTGTTGAAGCCTCCTCAGCAAGATAATAAGGGTCAAGGTCTGTCATATTTCTGCTCCATCAAATTTCCTGAAAACTAAATTGTGCGTTTTCACTCAAGATTTACCAATATTCAACAATTCTATAAACAAACATCGAACAATTTACTCAAGACCATTAGATGGATCCGAAGCCACTCTAAAAACATTCTATTAATAACTATTTTTGCAGTAAAAAAGAATTTTTAAGATAGTTATATATAAGTGAATGAAACACCAATGCTAAAAATTTCTGATGAAATTCAAGAAGCCTTAAAAGAGAGAAAACCTGTTGTTGCTTTAGAGTCAACTCTGATCTCACATGGACTTCCTTCCCCGTTAAATGTTGATGTGGCTTTCAAAGCTGAATCAACATTGAGAGATTTGAAAGTTGTACCAGCTACTGTCGCCTTAATCGATGGCTATCTACGCGTAGGAGTCAGTCGCGAAGAAATCGAACTCTTGGGTTCAAGTGGCATAGTTACAAAAACAAGTTTCAACAATTTAGGCGAAGTAATCGCCAATAAGTCATTGGGTGCAACCACTGTTGCATCTACTATGTTCGCTGCTTATCTGTCAGGCATTAAAGTTTTCGCTACTGGCGGAATAGGTGGAGTTCATCGCGGATCCGATGGTGATATCTCTGCTGACCTTAAAGCGCTATCTGATATACCTGTGGCTGTAGTTTGTGCAGGTGTTAAATCGATACTTGACATACCAAAGACACTCGAGGCTTTGGAAACGCTCGGAGTGCCCGTTATTGGTTATAAAACAAATATCTTTCCTGAATTCTGGACACCTGGTAAGGACTTGGAGTTAAAAATTGTTGCATCTGAAGCAAAAGAAGTTGCTCTTCTGTTAAACACACATTGGGGGATTGGGTTAAGCACAGGCCAACTTGTAGCTGTTCCAATACCAGAAGATAAATCCGTAGACACAAAAATTGTTGAAACTGCTATCAGCGAAAGCCTAGATGAAGCAGCCTCAGTCGGTATTACAGGAAATGCCATTACCCCTTTTCTTTTGACAAAAGTCTCTAGTGCAACTGGGGGACTGACTCTTGAAGCAAATGTTGATCTTATATTAAATAATGTGCAAGTTGCAGGTGAAATAGCCATTCAGATGGCTGAGACTAGTTGACGTTAAGAAGAGACTCAGGATTTTCAAGACCTGATTTTATCGTGCTTGCAAAATCAGCTGCTGGCGCACCGACTAAAACACGATGATCCCAAGTGAGACTTATCACCATTCGAGATGTTTTTCGCGGGGCCTGATCGTCCCAAGCTATATCTTCACGAATCCTACCTACGCCTAGAATCGCTGCATTAGGAGGATTTATAACTGGTGTGAAACCATCCACTCCGAACATTCCTAATGAGGAAACAGAAAAAGTCCCTCCTTCAAGATCCTCCAAAGCTAATTTTCCGTCTCGAGCTTGACCCGCCAAACGGGAAGTATTTTTAGCAATTTCATTTAGCGAAAGTTGGTCAGCATTTCTAACAACAGGCACAACTAGCCCATCACTCAAAGCAACAGCCATACCAATATTTATTTCATTTAACTGAAGGATTTCATTTTCAAGCATTTGAGAATTTAATTGCGGATGCGCTTTCAAAGCTCGCGCTACTGATGCAATAACAAAATCTGTGTAGCCTGGCACCTCATCATCACTTTCCATCTCCCTTCGAAGAAAAATCACGTTATCCATTCCAACATCAAGGTGAAGAGTTAGTTGTGCCATCGATTGGAGACTTGAATGCATTCGGCTCGCTATAACTTTCCGCATTCCCGTTAGCTGGGCCCTTTCCCCTTCACCGATAGGTTCAAAAAGAAAGCTTTCCTGTTTTTCTGATGCAGACCCTGAAGAATTCTTTATATGCGCTTGGACATCCGATTTTCTGATCTTTCTATCTGTTGAAGATGTCTGCACTTTGCTTAAGTCCACTCCCAATTTTTGTGCTTCGCTAACTGCAGCTTGAGAGGCTTTAGTATCTAGAGTCTCTGAAATAGAACCCATTGGTGTGCTTGCTGAAAATGCTTCAACATCCTCAACTACTATTCTTCCACCGGGACCACTCCCAGAAATCGTAGAAAGATCTACTCCTTTTTCTTTTGCGAGTCTTTTTGCAGACGGAGAGGCTGCGATGCGACCACTTTTTGTTTTAGTTTCTTTTTCTAGAATTTCGTTTTGTTCGATAGTCGTTGTCTGGTCATTTGCAACTTCTGGAGTCTCTGGTGTTTCAGGTGGTTCTTCGCCTTCTTCTAAGACCCACCCCAAAACCACTCCACATTCAAAAACTTCACCAGATTTACATAATTGATGCAAGCGTCCTTCAGCTTCAGCTTCTATTTCGGTTTCTATTTTGTCTGTCTCTATTGAAGCAACAGGTTGCCCTTGACTTACAGTTTCTCCTGTGTCAACCAGCCACTCCGTCAAAGTGCCTTCTGTCATGGTTAGACCCAATTTCGGCATATAAATAGGTGATGACATATTAAGAATTCCTCTTCCTAAGAAATACTTTATTGGCTGCTGCTGTTTGAATGGCAAAAATAGGATTTATAACTTTTGGACCATCGCGTAAAACTGTAGCTCTTGCTGATTCATTTTCTCCCATTACAAAATCTCTTTCTCCATCAAATGCCAATACTCCAGGGCCATTAAGTTCAATTGTCTCACCAAGTTCCACTTCTTTAACTTCTATAATTCCAACATCAGATACTGACCCAGGCATGATGGGAGCAAAAACACCTTGCTTTGCTGTTGGGTCGCAAATGACTGAAACAGCTGCTTCATCATCGAAATAAACTGGATTACATCGTCCGGCAATTGAAGCAAGCCCTATAGAAGCCGGGTTAGCGATTGCGGCTAAAACTTGTTTTACTGAATCGGGTTTAATAACAGCTCTGCTACCAGTCAACCGGTCATCTACCAAAACCACATCAACCAAAGCCAAATCTTTAATCCCATTAGGTAATTCAACGTGAATTACCTTTGCCTGCTTAGATACTTCCTCAATAATTAATTCATCTGAAGCAATAAGCCCTGCAGCAGTACCAGCAACAGTTGGATCCACCATGAATGGGAAAACGTTATTTGTCCCGGTAGAAATCGGCAATAAAGGAGCATCTGTCCATCCCAACACTAAATCTCGTTGCGTCCCATCACCTCCTAGGGAAATAATCGATTTAACTCCTTCTTTTTTAAATATTTTTGCTGCTTCAGTAGTGTCCGTACGTCTACCTTCAGGATTAAATAACATTTCTTCGATTTTGCTACCAAGATTTAAACCATCAACAGCTCTTAATGCCAGATTCCTGAAGTCATTAGCTAATAGAACTTTTTCTGCTCCTGAATCTATTGCACCTAAAACGCATCGTCTTAGAATCTCAATTTTGCTTCTGTCGCTGTTTAGTGATGCTGCAGATACAAACCTGCGAACATCTTTCCCTGCTAGAGGATTTGCAATTAACCCAACTGTTGTCACCTGTTTTAAAACCTCAGAACAAGTTCTTTATGCCGGCAACTATGCGTTCTGCATCTGGAATATATTGTTTTTCCAAAGCTGGGCTGAATGGTATTGGACTAAATGGTGCTGCAACTCTTCCTATTGGAGCATCAAGATAATCAAATGCCTGTTCTTGGATCTGTGCCGCTATCTCTGCTCCAATACCACCGAATCTAACTGCTTCGTGAACAATAACTAAGTGACCAGTTTTGCTAACTGACTTAACTATTAGATCAATATCTAGTGGTTGAACAGTTCGTGGATTAATTAATTCACAATCTATTCCTTCATTAGATAATTTTTCTGCTGCACTTTTGGCCTCATCCACCATTCTTCCTATTGCAACAACAGTTACATCATTTCCTACTCGAACAACATGTCCTTCTCCTAGAGGTATCTCAAATAATTCTTCAGGGACATGACATGTGTCAGCTAGTTTCCTCTTGTTGATAATGAAAACTGTCGGATTGTCTTCACGAACACAGGAAGTTAAAAGCCCCTTCACTTCATAGGCATCTGAGGGCATGACTACTTTGAGACCTGGAACATGGCAGAGCATAGCTTCGAGGCTTTGACTGTGTTGAGCCGCTGCTGAGAGTCCTGCCCCTCCAGCTGTAGTAATAGTTAAAGGCAACTTAGCTCCACCACCAAACATGTATTTGAGCTTGGCTGCTTGATTTACTATTTGGTCCATTGCTACACAGATAAAATCCATGAACATCAAATCGACAACAGGGCGGAGACCTTGAACAGCGGAACCGATCCCGAGACCTATGATTGCTTGTTCCGCGATAGGAGTATCCACAACTCTGTCTTCACCGAACTCTGGTTGAAGACCGCGGAAATAACCAAAAACACCACCGTGTGCACCAACATCTTCACCCGCTACGAAAACCGATTCGTCTTCTCTCATAATTTGCG
>PBAM01000010.1 GCA_002716285.1 Acidimicrobiaceae bacterium | reverse complement strand
CTACGACTACGACTACGACTACGACTACGACTACGACTACGACTACGACTACGACTACGACTACTGTGACTCCACCTGCACCTTGCACGACGACACCTAGTCAAATCCAAACAGAGGCTGATGGCTTGTTAAATCACGAAAATCAAGAAACGAGTGCAACAATAGAAATAGATGTAAGAGTTCCCCTTAAACCACTTTATGTCTGCTAAAAGTTATTTTAAGAAAGAATCCTTCTCATCATGATCTATGCTCGTTATATACAAAGAATGGAAGGTAAGAGTTCAGCATGGAATTGGTAACAAACAAGAAGCTCTACTTGGTTTCAGGTAGAACTTACCAACCATTAGCGGAAAGTATTGCTTCAGAATTAGGTGTCAATCTGGGCGAACCTAACCTCGCAGAATTTGCCAACGGTGAAATCCATTGTAGGTTTTCTGAATCGATACGAGGTTGTGACGTATTCATAGTGCAAACCCACAGTGATTCTGAAGGCTCTTCAATCAATGATTCTCTAATGGAACAATTAATTATGGTTGATGCAGCAAAACGAGCATCAGCGAAGAGGATTACCGTAGTTTGTCCAGCTTATGGTTACGGGAGACAAGACCGAAAAGCTTCAGGACGTGAGCCCATTACCGCCAAACTTGTAGCCAACCTTTTCAAAGAAGCTGGTGCAAGTAGATTGGTGAGCGTAGACCTTCATTCGGGTCAAACACAAGGATTTTTCGATGGCCCTGTAGACCACCTAACCGCCATGCCGGTTTTAGTTGAAAGACTCTCTTCTTTAAATGGTGATTTAACTATTGTCTCACCAGATGCAGGAAGAGTGAAAGTAGCTGAACGTTACGCGATGATTTTAGGAGCGGAACTGGCGATAGTGCACAAAAGAAGAAGTCATAGTTCATTTAATACTGTTGAAGCAAGGGAGGTGGTTGGAGACGTTGATGGTCGCGTGTGTATTCTCGTTGATGACATGATTGACACTGCTGGAACGATTTGTTCAGCCGCAGAACAATTAGCGGACAGAGGAGCTTCACAAATTGTGGCAGCTGCTACTCATGGAGTTTTTTCAGGACCTGCATCCGAAAGGCTTTCCTCATCTCCAATAGAAAAAATTATTGTCACTGACACACTTCCGCTTCCGGAAAATATGCAAACTGATAAAGTCGAAGTGCTTTCAGTAGCTCCTTTAATCGCAGAAGCTATTAGAGCAGTATTTGAAGACACTTCTGTTTCAGAGATATTTGGTGGAAATAATTTAGTTTAAAAACAAATGACTAGTGATAGCCGTTTGGGTTGTGAAATCAGTGGCTAGACTCGCCTGTCGGGTCACAATACTTGAACTTGAGGAAAAATCTTATGGAAGAAATACTTCTAACCGCAAATACAACGAGAGAGATCGGGAGCAGTTCAAGTCGCCGTGTGCGCAAAGACGGGGTTGTTCCAGGTGTTTTATACGGCCTAAACAAAGAATCTGTATCTTTGTCTGTAACTTGGCCTGATTTGAGGCGTGCATTAACTACAGATTCTGGAGTAAATGCAATTATCCAATTGGAAATAGATGGCAAAAAACAAATGACCATCGTTAAAGACATCCAACGTCATCCCGTTAAGCGTGACGTCCTACACGTTGATTTTCTTAGAATCGATCCAAATAAGAATGTTACTGTAGACATTCCATTAGTAATGATCGGTGAAGCACGCGAAGTGTCGGCAGCGGACGGAATGGTGGATCAGAATATGTTTTCGCTTACCGTAAGTGCCCCTCCCGATCGAATACCAACAGAGATCGAAGTCGATATTTCCGCCTTGACTGTTGGGGATGCGGTAAGAGTAGGGGATCTCAACTTGCCGGAGGGTGTTACCTCTGAAGGAGATCCTGAAGACCCGATAGCAGTAGGAATGATTACTCGTTCAACACTTGAGTCGATTGCTGCAGATGAAGCCGCTGAGCTTGCAGCTCTTGAAGAAGCTGAAGAAGGAGTTGACGTTGCCGGAGGTGAAGACGACGAGTCTGCTGGACAGGAAAGCGGTGCCAGTGATGAGTCTGAAGATGCCGCTGAAGACGGGTAGTAGGTATTTGCATGTCCCGATTAGTGCGGGGCGAGCGTCTTTCATTAACACGCCGAGGTGAATCAGCCGAGTTGCTTGTAGTCGGGCTTGGAAACCCAGGGTCGAAGTATGCAGGTACCCGACATAATGTTGGTCGAGAAGTTATAGACGAGTTGGTTAAACGTAATAATTCAAGTTTAAAAGCGGGAAAAGAACAAGCACTTGTTTCCGAAATTAGACATAACGAAAAGTTAATAGTTTTCGCCATCCCGATGAATTTCATGAACGATTCAGGAATCGCAGTGGCGAAATTAATGAAACGTTATCGACTAAGTGAAGTAAAAAAACTGGTGATAGTCCATGACGAACTGGACTTAGAGGTCGGAGCTATCCGCCTAAAAGAAGGTGGAGGTTTAGCCGGGCACAATGGTTTACGATCCGTAAAACAGCATATAAAAAATCAAGATTTTTGTCGTATTAGGGTTGGCATCGGAAAACCTTTTCCAAATCAAAAAGGTGCTCAGTATGTTCTTTCCAAACCAGGAAAAAAGGAAAGTCAAGAACTATTATTGTCCGTGGTTAATGCAGCGGACTCGATAGAGAGCGTTCTTGAAACAGGTTTCGATGATGCAATGCAGATCTTCAATAAAAAAACTTAACAGCATATGAACCATGAGATTTATCAGACCCTGCCTGAACTTTTAAAAGAAGAACCTTCATTAGTTAAATCGTTAGGTCTTCCTAATGCTGAAATTTTCGTACCGGAATGTGCCCATGCAATTGTTTCAGCGACTATTTCACGTTCAAGCGAAAGAAAACCATTGGTGGTAGTGGCTCCCACGAATGTGGAAGCTGAAAAACTTTTTAATGATCTGAAATTGTTTCTCGGTCTTGAAAAAGTAGATTTTTTTCCTTCATGGGAAACACTTCCCTTCGAGAGAATCAGCCCAGGGGTAGAGACAATGGGTAAAAGATTAAGGGTCCTTCACAGATTAGTTACTTGTGATGAAAATCTAGAAGTAATTGTTACCTCAGCACGAGCTCTTGTGCAGAAGTTGTCCACCAAAGAGAAAATATTTCCTATTTCTCTAAAGACAAGAGATTTGATAGATCAGGGAGAGTTTTTAGAGAAGCTGATCACTTTTGGCTATAAAAGAGAGTATCAAGTTGAACATCGTGGCGAAGTGGCTGTAAGAGGTTCAATAATTGACATTTGGCCCTCGACAACTGATTCTCCTGTCCGTGTAGATCTTTGGGGAGATGAGATCGAAAGATTGTGTGAATTTGGCGTAGCTGATCAAAGGACGAAACATTCTGTAGACAAAGTCGAGATATTTCCTTGCAGAGAACTGGTTTTAAATTCTGAGATGATAGAGATAGCAGCATCGATGCTTGACCTGCAGAATTGGGGTTCCACTGAATGGGAAAGGCTCGCTAATGGTGAGTTATTCGATGGTATGGAATCTTTTATGCCATGGCTTCTGAAGGAAGACACAGTATTGGCTGACATTCTTCCAAGGGACGGTTTGTTGTTGTTAATAGATAGAAGCCGTCTTGATTCCAGAGTCAAAGATTTATTAGAAAAAGAGAAAAAACTAGCTGAGTCACTAGCTGAAACATGGTCCTTTGAAGGATCAGAACTTCCAGAACTTCATGTTTCTTTTGACAGGTCGATGAAATCTTGTAAAGCACCGATTTGGTTTATTGATTCCACTCGTAACGTCACAAATACTGCAGAAGTAAAAGCAAGTACGTGGGAATCGACTAAAACTTCTGACACATCTCATATTGATGTTTCCGGAAAGATAAATCGAATATCAGAGTTATTAGATGAAAACTATTCCGTTGTTGTAGCGGCAGACGGTGAGGGAAGTGCGAATCGATTAGAAGAAATTCTAAAAAAAGAAGGTTTAACAGTTTCACGAAATAAGAAAAACCGCACTGTCGGATTTACGGGAATTCACATCACGATCGGGTCTCTTGAACGAGGTTTTATTTTAGAAAATTCAAATTTTGCATTAATTACAGAAAATGAAATAACAGGTAGACGCAGAACTCATAAACATATAAGGAAACGTGGAAAAGAAACAGTACGCATTTTTGAGGATTTTTCAATTGGCGATTATGTGGTTCACAAACATCATGGAATAGCTCGTTTTGCGGGTTTAGTGAGTCAAAAACTAGGTGGAGCTGAGAAGGATTATTTGTTATTGGAGTACAAAGGCAGTGACCGTCTTTACCTGCCTACAGATCAAATTGAAGTGATCAGACCTTATAGCGCTGGTGATGTTCCCACTCTTTCAAGGATGGGAGGAATTGAATGGGAACGAACTAAATCTCGGGTGAAGTCTGCTATCTCAGAAATAGCTTCCGACTTAGTGGAGCTCTACAAAAAAAGAATCAATTCAGAAGGTCGCTCATTTGCAAAAGACTCACCATGGCAATCAGAACTAGAACAAGCATTTCCCTTTGAAGAAACCCCTGACCAATTAAGAGCCATAGAAGAAGTAAAGATTGATATGGAAAGACCCTTCCCGATGGATCGTGTCATATGTGGAGATGTCGGATTTGGAAAAACAGAGGTTGCTCTTAGGGCAGCATTCAAAGCGGTTCAAGATGGCTGTCAAGTGGCGATTCTCGTGCCCACGACACTGTTAGCTCAGCAACATGGAGAAACCTTTAGAGAGCGTCTAGTTCCTTATCCGATCAGAGTGGAAGTTCTCAGTAGGTTCCTGACACAAGCTCAGGCGCGAAAAGTTCTCTCAGATTTAGAGGATGGATCCGTGGACATAGTAATCGGAACGCACAGGCTTCTTTCTCAGGATGTCTCCTTCAAGGATCTTGGTTTATTGATCGTTGATGAAGAGCAGAGGTTCGGGGTAAGTCATAAAGAGGCTATTAAAGCTATGAAAGCGCAAGTGGATATCTTGACTTTGACAGCCACTCCAATTCCTCGAACTCTAGAAATGTCATTAACAGGAATCAGGGACCTAAGCCTAATCGACACTCCTCCAGCGGATCGGCAACCAATACTTACTTTTGTTGGTGAATATAACGAAAGTGCAGTGGTGGAAGCGATACGACGAGAGTTATTACGCGAGGGGCAGGTTTTTTTCGTACATAACAGAGTCCACGACATTGAAGAGATAGCCGCAGGTATCAAACAGTTGATTCCTGATGCACGTGTAGCGGTCGCTCACGGACAGATGGATGAATCTTCTTTGGAGAAAGTGATTATAGATTTTTGGGAACAGAAATATGATGTATTGGTTTGCACTACGATCGTTGAATCCGGAATTGACATGCCGACCGTAAATACGTTGGTTGTAGATAGAGCGGATCTCTTAGGACTTGGTCAATTGCATCAGTTGCGCGGAAGGGTTGGTAGATCAGGTCAGAGGGCTTATGCATATTTATTTACACCTATTGATCGATCACTCAGCGAGGAAGCCTTTGAGAGGTTGAGGACAATCGGTGAGACAACGGAACTGGGTTCTGGGTTTCGTTTAGCAATGAAAGACCTAGAGATAAGAGGCGCAGGAAACCTTTTGGGAACTGGGCAGAGTGGACATGTGGCTTCAGTTGGTTATGACCTTTACTGTCAAATGGTGAACGAGGCAGTGTCAGAAGCATCAGGAGTTCAAGAAGTTGCTACAACTGAAATTAGAGTGGAAATGCCTGTAGACGCGTATTTGCCTGAGAATTATGTGGCTCGTGGGGATTTAAGACTTGAAGCGTATAGAAAACTTGCTTCAGCGGGAGAAACTTCAGACCCTTCAAAAGTCGAAGAAGTAAGACAAGAATGGGAAGACAGGTACGGTCCGATCCCAGAAGAAGCAGAAAAACTTCTAGCAATAGGTTATTTGCGAACTCTCTGTGTTGAACGCGGCATAAAAGAAGTCACGGTTACTAAAAGAAAAAATTTGAATTCAGGTTTTTTAGCCCGTTGTTCGCCTGTTTTACTACCGCTCAGTAAACAAACCCGTTTAGAAAGATTGCATCCTCAAGCTTATTTAAAAGAGAGTTCTGCAGAGTTACAAATTCCTATACCAGAGAAGAATCCGGTTGGGGCATTAAGTGAGTACTTAAAAGATTTGGTTCCTGTTCCCACTTCAATCACGTAGCATCTTGGAGTGAGTTTAATGAGAACAGATTTACTTTCGAAAAGCGTAAAAGGTTTTTTAACTGTATTTTTTATGTGCCTTTTATTAAGTTGCGGTGGTTCTCAAGTTGACATTGAGGTTGGCGAAACACAAATTGAGAGGGACACCTTAATTAAATGGAATGAAGAACGCACTGGTATTGCTAATCCTTCGATGTCACTTCTCATCGAAACGGCTAACGAGTGGATACAGAATCAGGCACTAGCTGACTTTTTGAGTGAATATGGAGCTGTCTTTGACGAAGTGGATGTTGTAAAAGCACGGGATCAACTTCTAGCAGCGGGAATAGCGGATTCAGATCCACGTCTTGATATTTACAGTGAATGGCAAGCTATTCGTAATTTTGCCGCAGAGGGCAGTTCGGAAGTTAAAGCAGCTTACGAAGCTAATAAAGAACTCCTCGGTCATGAGCTTTGCACAAGCCATATTCTTACAAATACAAGGCAGGAAGCTTTAGAAATAATCAAACTTCTTGGATCAGGACAGAAATTTGAAGAGCTGGCTCTAACGTTCTCGATTGACCCGGGTTCCGGTGCTAACGGCGGCTCATTAGGGTGTGTGCCTTTAGGCGCCTTCGTTCCATCTTTCGAAAGGGCTGTACTTGGTGCTATTAAAGCTTCAAAAGAACTAGTAGGTCCTGTTGGCAGCCAGTTTGGATATCACATGATACGGGTTGACAAAATTAGTGCTGTGGAACCAATACCGTTTGAACAACAAGGTGAGAGACTATTTATGTCGATTATGCACCTTTCCTCTCTTACGAGAGAAGTTGACTTGGATAGTCGTTATGGCACGTGGAACCCTGTAGTCGGACAGATAGAACCTACATGAATTTCAAAAGGTTCTTGATTTGAAACCTTTACCTAAGGTGACAGTCATAGGTTTAGGTCCTGGGGAGCCGTCTTTTTGTAGTGCAAAAAATCTTGAACTTATAGAAGAACACGAATTCCGTTATGTGAGAACGACCAGACATCCATCTAGTTGTTTGTTAGGACCTAACGTTGTTTCATTTGATTATATTTATGAGTCATCAGATTCCTTTGACGAGGTTTACGTGACTATCGTTGAAGAATTGATAGCAGCTGCTAAAAAGAATCAAAATATACTTTACGCAGTTCCGGGTTCTCCATTTTTAGCTGAAAGAACGGTTCAGCTATTAACTGAACAAACCGAGGTTGAGATAGAAGTATTTCCATGTCTTTCTTTTGTGGATTTAGCGTGGAGCTGTTTGAAGATTGACCCCATGGAAATCGGAGTGCGAATTGTTGATGCTCACAGATTTGCAACCGAAGCAGCTGGTGACAGAGGTCCACTACTAGTAACTCAAATAGATAGTAGAGAAATATTGGCTGACATAGTTGCGGCAGTTGACTCTCCGCCAACACAACCAGTAACTATATTGCAACGTTTAGGCTTAGAAGACGAAAAGATGCAGGAACTTCAATGGGAAGATTTAATTGAAAAAGTTGAACCGGATCATTTAACTTCGTGTTTTATTCCACATCTAGAATCTCCGATTGCATCTGAATTGCAAAAATTTGTCGACCTAGTAGGAGTATTAAGACTCCAATGTCCTTGGGACTCTGAACAAACCCATTCCTCACTTACTTCACATTTACTAGAAGAGACTTACGAGGTTCTGGAAGCTATCGAGAATTTTAATGAGGAGACAGGGGAAGGTTCTGAAGATTTAGAAGAAGAGCTTGGTGACTTATTATTTCAGATCGTATTTCACTCGCGTATAGCAGCAGACGATGCCCGTTTCGATTTGGCTGATGTAACGAAAGGAATATATGAAAAGCTTCGCAGGAGGCATCCCAGGATATTTGCATCTGAACAAGACTCACCGTTGAGAGACAATCCAGATTCCGCTCATAAAAGATGGGAAGAACTTAAAAAAGAGGAAAAGAAACGATCTTCAGTTTTGGATGGAATTCCAGATGCTCTTCCAGCACTTGCTTATGCACAGAAAGTATTTGAAAAATCAAAAACATTAGACCTGCTCGACGAAAAAACTTACACCGGTGGACCTCTTCCTGAAACCGACGAAGAGCTTGGAAATATTCTTTTAGACCTTGTTTTTTGGGCTGCAAAAAATAACTTTGAAGCCGAACGGGCTTTACGAATAGCTAATTCTAAGTTCGTTGCTTTTATTAAAAATATTGAAGCACTAGCTGAGACTAGAGATGTGGATTTATTTTCTGCAGACGGTCACACTAAGAAAGAATTGAAAGCGGAGATCAGAAACCGCGATTTTACTGACTAGCGACTATTTGGATCTTAACTTTTTTTTTATCCGTCCTATTTGGGTAGCTCTTAAGGGGTAGTTTAGTAATAGGCGGAGCTCAATAGCAGTA
This sequence comes from Acidimicrobiaceae bacterium, assembly GCA_002716285.1. Taxonomy (GTDB): domain Bacteria; phylum Actinomycetota; class Acidimicrobiia; order Acidimicrobiales; family MedAcidi-G1; genus MedAcidi-G1. The sequence goes on along the minus strand of PBAM01000010.1, from coordinate 71,002 downwards.
TTACTTAAGGGGTGACTGTGAGCAGAATTAAAGTTGTTTCCGGAAGACAGGTAATAGATTCTCGTGGAAATCCAACTGTCGAGGTGGAAGTTTTACTTCACAGTGGGGCTACTGGACGGGCAATGGTTCCGAGTGGTGCTTCCACAGGTCAGTTTGAGGCAGTGGAGCTGAGAGATGGAGGAGAAATCTGGTCAGGAAAAGGCGTGAAGAAGGCTATAAGTCATGTAAATAATGAAATAGCGGATGCCGTTTTGGGTTTAGATGCCACAGATCAACGAGTGCTTGATCAGACAATGATCGACCTAGATGGCACTGACGACAAAAGCAGACTTGGGGCTAATGCAATTCTCGGAGTTTCCTTGGCAACAGCCAGATCAGCAGCTCAAGATTCAGGAATTCCTCTTTTTAAATATATAGGAGGTGCTAATGCTCACCTGATGCCAGTTCCGATGTTCAATGTGATAAATGGTGGAATGCACGCTGACAATAATATCGATTTTCAGGAATTCATGATTATGCCTTTAGGCGCAGCTTCATATAGCGAAGCATTGCAATGGGGAGTGGGTGTATACCACTCCCTCAAGGCAGTTTTAAATGACCGAGGAATGTCAACGACAGTTGGAGATGAAGGCGGTTTCGCACCGAATCTTTCTTCAAACGAAGAAGCACTACAAATACTTGTAGAGGCAATAGAAAAGTCAGGACTTACTCCAGGTGATGAGATCTCATTAGCTCTTGATGTTGCTTCTACGGAATTCTTTCAAAAAGGTATTTACAGAATTGAAGCTGAAGACCTTTCTTTGCATTCAGAGGAAATGGTTGCTTACCTCGCAGCGTTGTGTGACAAATATCCGATTTGCTCGATAGAGGACGGTATGGCCGAAGAGGACTGGGAAGGCTGGTCAAAACTCACTGAGGAACTAGGTCACAGGACACAATTGGTTGGAGATGATTTATTTGTTACTAACTCTTTAAGGCTTGAGCGTGGAATTGAGAACGGTATAGCTAATTCAATTTTGGTAAAAGTGAACCAGATAGGAACGCTCACTGAGACTTTAGAGGCAGTTGAAACAGCAATGAGTGCCGGATACACAGCTATAATTTCTCACCGTTCAGGTGAAACAGAGGATCATTTGATAGCAGATTTAGCTGTTGCTACGAACTGTGGCCAGATCAAATCTGGAGCACCTGCACGTAGTGATCGGGTCTCAAAGTACAACCAGCTATTACGAATAGAAGAGATTTTAAACGAATCCGCCTTCTATAAAGGGGAAGCCGTGTTAGCCGGTAGAGGATGAAACGGTCGGCTCTTCGACGTTTAGGCTATCTAAGTATCATTGCTGCCTCTTTGTTTTCTTTAATGCTTTTAGGGATTATTCCGATACAAGAATGGTTCGAAGCGAGAGATACAAAAAATGACTTACTAGTGGAACTTGCTGAGATCGAAGAATTAAATGACTCTTACAGAGTTTCGATAGATGCTTTAAAGACTGATGAAGAGATAGAGAGAATCGCAAGATCGGAATACAATCTGGTCAAACCACATGAAGAGGCCTACTATGTGGTTCCAGTTTCTTCTGAAGATATCGAAATCCCTGGAATTTGGCCTTTTTACAAAAGTTAGCGATCTATCTAATTTTCATTTTATAAATTTCCGCTGGTTGAAACACTAGAGAGATGATCGGGCTACAGTCTTCTTAGAAAATAACCAGGAGATACAAATGAGTATTTTGGGTAATCGTGTACTTAGAAGAGAAGATGTTGGATTTTTGACCGAAGGTGCTTGCTACACAGATGATTTAAATGAGCCAGCCCTTGAGGGAGCGCTTTGGGTGACTTATGTTCGTTCAACAATGGCGCACGCAAAGATCGTGGTAGATGCTTCTGAAGCATCTACCATGCCCGGAGTGGCAGGAGTCTTTACCGCCGCTGATCTAGATGGTCCTACGATTCTTCAAGGTCAGGTTCCAATGTTTCCTGAAGCAATGCTGAATCGACCAATATTAGCTATTGATACAGTTAGATTCGTTGGGGAGTGCATAGCGGTAGTTCTAAGCGAAACCCCTGAAGAAGGAGCGGATGCAGCTGAAGCAGTTTCCATAGATTATGAACCACTCCCAGTAGTTGTAGATATGGAAGAAGCGGCGACTGATTCGGTTTTGATTTATGAGGAAATAGGAACAAATATCGCTGCTGATTTTTCTGCCTTGGGTATGGCCACTGGAGTTACAGACGATTCATTTTTTGAAGGTTGCGAAGTTGTGCTGAGTGGAAGAGTGCCTCATCAACGTACAGCACCAGCCCCTTTGGAACCTCGTTCGACTGCAGCCACTTGGGAAGGTGATAAGGCAATCATGTGGATGTCTAATCAGGCTCCACATGGTGTTAAGGGTGCACTGGAACCTCTTTATGCAGAACAAGCAAAAGGAGGATTCCAAGTAATCGTGCCCGATGTTGGGGGTGGTTTTGGTGGGAAAATACCCCCATATCCTGAAGATGCTCTTCTTCCTTGGTTAGCAGCTAAAGCGGGAAGGCCAGTTCGATGGTTCGAGACTCGTACCGAAAATCTTCTGGCTATGGGGCCAGGAAGAGCCCACGTGCATCGTTTTACTATTGGTGGCAACAAAGACGGCAATATCACCCATTACCGACTTGAAGTTTTGGCAGACTCTGGTGCATATACACGTCTTGGAGCTTTTTTGCCCATGTTCACATTGATAATGAGTTCAGGGGTTTACGACATACCAAATATAGAGACAGCAGCCCGAAGCGTAGTGACTAATACAACTCCAACTGAGGCTTACCGTGGAGCTGGTAGACCCGAAGCAGCTCTTACGATTGAAAGAGCAGTTGATATGTTCGCAGCTGAAATTGGAATGGATGCTGCAGAAATAAGAAGGAAAAATTATTTACAAGCGCCAGATTTTCCAGTTTCAACTGCTGTGGGAACAGAATATGACAGCGGTGATTATGAAAAAAGCTTAGAACTAGCTCTTGAAGCGGCAGGCTATTCAGATTTAAGAGCTGAGCAAACTAGACGGAGAGAAAGCGAAGAGGTAGTTCAGCTTGGGATCGGTATAGCAACTTATGTAGAAATTACGGCCGGTCCCGCTCCAGGAGGGGCTGAATACGGAAAAGTTGAAATAACTGCTGAAGGAAAAGCTCGAATTTTCTCTGGTTCACTTTCACACGGACAAAGCCATCAGACCACTTTTGCAATGATTGCAGCTGACCAATTGGGAATGGACATTGAAGACATTGAACTTATACAAGGTGATACGGATCAAGTCGCCGAAGGAGTGGGGACATTTGGATCAAGGTCAACTCAGCTAGGTGGTTCTTCTATCCACAGAGCAGCTGGCGAGGTAGTTGAATCAGCCAAACAAATTGCTGCTGATTTACTCGAAGCTAATGTTGACGACATTGTTTTAGACCATTCGAATGGAACCTTCCATGTTTCAGGAACTCCAGCTGTTAACAAGACCTGGGCAGATATAGCTGAAGAAGCTGATGATCTATCCTCGGAATCAAATGAACAAACTAAATGCAGCTATCCTTTCGGAACTCATGTAGCGGTCGTAGAAATTGACACTGAAACGGGCGGCGTGACCCTTGACAGGATGATCACTTGTGATGATGCTGGAACAATAATTAATCCTATGATTGTGGAGGGTCAAAGGCATGGAGGAATCGCACAGGGAGTTGCTCAGGCCTTAACAGAAGAAGTTGTCTACGACTCTGACGGCAATCCTCAATCAGCTAATTTCGCAGATTATGGAATAATTTCAATGGCAGAATTGCCATCATTTGAACTTGTTCCTATGGAAACCCCAACACCTAATAACCCACTGGGCTGTAAGGGCATAGGAGAGTCAGGGGCGATTGGATCAACCCCTGCAGTTGCTAATGCTGTAGTAGATGGACTGAGTCATTTAGGAATAAGAAACATTGATCTACCACTGAGCTCCCGAAGAGTGTGGGAATCAATTCAAGGTCAAAAAGACTGAGAAAATGGATTTAACATGAAAACTGTAATAGAAACGCGCGATCTCATACGAAAATTTGGAGAGATAGTTGCCGTGGATGGTATTAACCTCAGCGTAAGCGAAGGGGAAGTTTTTGGTTTTCTCGGTCCTAACGGCGCTGGCAAATCAACAGCAATAAGAATGCTCACGACGTTGTTGTATCCGACTTCTGGAGAAATTTATGTATCAGGATTTAATGTCGTTACTGAAGCGGCTGATGTAAGGAAAATAATTGGTGTTGCTCTTCAGGATGCAGCGATTGACCCATTGATGACGGCAAATGAATTGATCAGATTGCAAGCAGTCTTGCACGGAATTTCTCGTACTGAAGCAAAGAAAAGAGGAGGTGAACTGCTTGAACGTGTGGGACTCTCAGGAGCAGCTAGCCGACGTGTTAGTACTTACTCGGGAGGTATGAGACGACGTCTTGACTTGGCTTTATCTTTGATCCACGAGCCTAGAATTCTTTTTTTGGATGAACCGACCACCGGTCTTGATCCCACAAGTCGTGAAGCACTCTGGGATGAGGTTAAGCGTTTAAATACTGAATTAGGAACAACCGTTTTTTTGACTACTCAATACCTGGAAGAGGCAGATCAACTAGCTCATGAGATAGCGATTATTGATGCTGGAAGGATTGTACGTCAGGGTATTCCAAAAGAATTGAAAGAAAATATCAGTTCCCCAACGTTACGTGTTGATGTTGAAGAAGTAGACCTTATGAGGGCACAGGTCGTTTTAGATTCTTTTGGTGAGAGAAGGCCCTCTAGGGAGGGACGTGCGGCTGTTGGACTGGATGGAGGAGCAACACGATTAGCAGAAGTTATAAGAGCGTTTGACGAGGCGGGAATTCCAGTAGAACATCTAGAACTGGATGCTCCGAGTCTCGATGACGTTTTCGCTGACGCGACAGGCAGAAGACTAGAAGGGGTTGAGGCGGAGAATGAATAAAGTCGATACGACTGCTTCTTCGAGAGTGATTAAAAACTTTTTTTCCCAAACCATTGTTCTAGCCCAACGTTCCTTAGTAAGTGAACTTCGTCAACTTGCTACTGTTTTACCAGGGCTGTTATTTCCTTTGCTCTTGGCTTTTACATACGCGGAACAATTTGAGCGAGTCTTAAGTCTTCCGGGGTTTCCGGAAGTTGACTCTTTTCTTGATTTTCTTCTCCCAGCTACAGTCCTGCAAATGGTTTCATTCGGTGCCAGTAATTCGGGAACAGAGCTGGCATTAGATATAGAGAATGGTTTTATGGACCGACTGTTGGCTTCTCCAGTGGCAAGAGTGCCTGTTCTGATCGGAAGAGTTAGCGGTTCAGCTCTTCTGGCTGGAATCAAGACTGTGATAATAGTTTTAGTATTTTTAAGTGCAGGAGCTCAGGTATCTAGTGGTTTAGCCGGTTTGCTTGTTTTAGTTTTGTCGGCCTGTCTCCTCGTCGTTGTTATCGGTGGACTAAGTCAAATATTGGCGATCAGGTCAGGTTCCCAAGAGGTAGTGGGAGCCACATTTCCACTTATATTTGTGATGATTTTTATGAGTTCAGCTTTTTTCCCAACAGAACTTATGAGCGGTTGGTTTAAACGATTAGCTGAATTTAACCCTATGACATGGGTAATTGACCCCCTTAGAAGATTGATGATTGTGGGTTGGTCTTGGTCTGATGCAGTTACCGCTTTAGGTATTTTATTATTGGGAGCAGTCATGGTGACAGGTGCCTCACTTCTGACTCTGCATAAGAAACTGCAGCGACCATGACAACACAAACGTCCTCCAAAGCGGCAAGAGGTGTTTCCTTATCGATAGCAATGGCGGTCTGCCGAAGAGGTACTTTAAGGGTTTTAAGCAGACCAACTTTATTACTGCCTATTGTTTTTATGCCGGTGGTTATGTTGATTAGTTTTACAGGCGCCTTTGGCTCACTAACAAGAATTGAGGGCTATGGAAGCGAAAATATTTACGACTGGATGGCTCCATACGTAGCACTACAGGGTTCGGTTTTTGCTGGTGTTTTTGGCTCTGCATCTACAGCAGAAGACTTTGAAACAGGTTTTTTCGATCGTCTTCTTTTAACACCAGGTAGTCGAAGTTCAATTCTGTTAGGGACTGTTTTGGTGAGCGCTTTCCGCTCATTATTTCCCACAGTAGGAGTTGTTATTGTAGCTTTGATTGGAGGTTTGAACCTTTCAGGCGGGTTCCCAGCTATTTTACTTTTAGCGTTAGCTTCCGCACTCATGGCTTCAGTTTTTTGTCTTTTTAGCCTTGCGATTGTTTACCGCTTTAAAACCATTCGTTCTCTAATGATTGTTCAACTGTTAGCATTTACCAGTTTTTTCATGACTATTGGCCAAGTTCCTTTGGAATTTATGACTGGATGGTTACATCAAGTTGCACGATTTAATCCAACAACAAACGTGCTACGTTTCGCGAGACAAGGGTTCCTAGATGGAATAACATGGGATCTAACGTGGCCAGGTGTCGTGGTTTTTGCTGCGGCTAACACCGTCGGGTCTGTTTTAGCTTTTCGTTCTTTGAGGCGGATAGGTTCATAGATTGAAAAATAGGCTAGTTTTAGGACTATTGTTAAGTTCGATATTGAGATTTGAAAATTTGAGAAATTTACAAATAGGGGGAAGTCGTTGAAAGTTTCTATGACAATTAATGGCACGGAGGTTTCAGCAGATGTGGAGCCAAGGACTCTTCTGGTTCATTTCATACGAGAGCAGGCGAGTCTGAAAGGAACCAACATAGGATGTGATTCATCTTCATGTGGAGCCTGCACAGTTCACTTAAACGGCGAATCTGTAAAATCTTGCACTGTTTTGGCTGTTCAGGCAGATGAACAAGAAGTCACAACCATTGAAGGTTTAGCAGATGGTGAAACTCTGCATCCTATGCAAGAAGCATTCCGTGATTGTCATGCACTTCAATGCGGCTACTGCACCCCGGGAATGGTAATGGCAGCTGTTTCACTCTTAGACGAAATTCCTGCTCCCACGGAGTTGGAAGTCCGTGAGGGATTAGAGGGCAACTTATGTCGATGCACGGGTTACCACAACATCGTGAAAGCCGTACTCCAAGCTAGTGGAAGTAAATCATGATTCCCGCAGCTTTTGATTATCAGAGAGCTGACTCAAAAGAACAGGCGATTTCTTTACTGTCAGAACATGGAGATGAGGCAAAACTTTTGGCGGGTGGGCATTCTTTGATACCGCTTATGAAATATCGGTTAGCCGCACCTGGAATAGTGGTAGATGTCGGACGTATAAATGAACTTTCTTATGTTCGTGAGGAGGGAGATCATTTAGCTATTGGAGCTTTAACATGCCATCGGGAAATTGAAACCAACGGTCTGGTATTAGCTAACACAGGACTTTTAGCGGCTGCTACAAAACAGGTTGGTGATCCTCAAGTCAGACACCGAGGAACAATCGGCGGGGCTTTAGCGCACGGTGACCCTGCTTCAGATATACCTTCTGCAGTATTGGCTTTAAGAGCTTCGTTCATTATCGAGGGTCCTTCAGGCGAGCGTGAAGTTGAAGCTGATGATTTTTTCACAGGTTTTCTTGAGACAGCTTTAGAACCAGAAGAACTTTTAACTGAAATTCGTGTTCCAAAATTACCGAATTCAACATGGTCATTTCAAAAATTTAATCGGCGAGCTCAAGATTGGGCAATTGTAGGAGCTTCGGTTTTAATAGCTGACAATCAATGTGGTGTCGGGCTTGTCAACATGGATTCTAAGCCTGTACGTGCTGCAGCTTTAGAAGGAGCTGTCGAAAGTGGCGCTTCAGCAGAAGAAGCTTCTGAACTAGCTGCAGAAGGGCTTGAACCTCCTTCTGATCTAAATGCTTCTACTGAATATCGCTCTCACCTTGCTCGTGTTTTAACTAAGCGAGGCCTTCAAGAATCAGGAAAATAAAGATTTTTTTCTGACCGCTGAGCAAATAAGACATCTAGTCTTAATCTATGGGTTTAAGAGATGTTTCTTCGGTGGAGAAAGTTATAGAAAAACTGTCAACACAGAACTATTTGGCGGATCGTGGTTTAGCTACAGCTGTTTTCCTTTCTCTTAGGCAGAATCGACCTCTTCTTTTAGAAGGGGAAGCCGGAGTTGGAAAGACGGAATTAGCAAAGTCTCTATCAAATTGGGCAGATGGTGACCTTATAAGACTCCAATGCTATGAAGGCATAGATTCGAATCAAGCAGTTTACGAATGGGATTACGCGCGTCAGCTGCTTCATCTACGAACAGCAGAAGCAAGCGGTCGAACTAAAGATGTCTCCACAGATGTTTTAGAAGGGGAACTCTACGACGAAAGATTTCTCATAAGACGCCCTTTGTTGCAGGCGATCTCTGTAAAAAATGATCCACCACCTGTCTTGTTGATTGACGAGATAGACAGAGCGGATGACGAATTCGAAGCTTTTCTCCTGGAGATACTTTCGGAGTATTCGATTACTATTCCTGAACTAGGGACTTACCGATCAGAAGTTAAACCAATTGTTGTTATCACTTCAAATAGGACTCGAGATCTACATGATGCGTTGAAGAGAAGGTGTTTCTACCACTGGGTTGAACATCCAGACGTAGAACGAGAAATAGAGATTATTAGAATTAGGGCACCCAAAGTCCCACTTCTCCTTGCTGAAGAAGTATCAAAAGCTGCAGCTTTCTTAAGAGGGATGGATTTATATAAACCACCCGGAGTCGCTGAAACTATTGACTGGGCAGAAGCATTAGTAACTATTGGAGTTGATGATCTAGACGAAGATTCAGTTGATGAGACTTTGGGAACTTTAATCAAGTATCGAGAAGATCAAGAAAGGGTGCGCTCGAGAGGTTTTGATGAAATCCTTTCACTAGTGCGTCAAGGATAATTGAATCAAGTTATTGATAGGCAGAAGACTCTCGATAGACATCTGATTGATTTTGTCGACCTGCTGCGAAATACGGGTGTAAAAATTTCTTTAGGTAGTTCAATAGATTTCGGACTCGCTGTCACAGAACTCGGAGCAGGTTCTTCAGAAGATATTTACTGGGCTGGTCGATCAACTCTTATAAATAGACCTGAAGATATACCAATCTACAACAAGGTTTTTAAAAGTCATTGGTTAGGCATTGGCTCTTTAGCAGATGAAGTAAATAAACTTCCAGCATTAGATTTTCTTTTCGATGATTTACCCGATGATTCAGAATTTGAAGATTCGTCAAAATCAGAAAATGATTTTCTTAGTGTCAAGTACTCGAATTTGGAGATTCTTTCTTCAAAAGATTTTTCAAATTGCAATAGAGCAGAACTCCAAGAACTCTTTCATTTGATGAATGAGATCCGCTTCATGGGGGAAAGAAAGAAATCTCGCCGAATGGTTAAAACCAAAAAACACCGAAAGTTTGATTTCGAGAAAAGTGTTAAATCCTCTTTTAGAACCAGTGGCGAGATTGTTAAAAAACACTTTCAGGAGAACGGAGAAAGAAGAAGACGTCTGGTTCTTTTACTGGACATAAGTGGTTCGATGGAAGTGTATGCAAGAGTTCTTATAAGATTTGTTCACGCTGTGATGCTGGGTAGGTCAGATGTAGAAGCTTTCACTCTGGGAACCCGTCTCACGCGTTTAACTAAAGAACTTTCTACACGAAATCCTGACGTAGCACTGGAGAGAGCATCCGACTCTGTGGAAGATTGGTCAGGTGGAACACGGTTAGGGGAAGGTATAAAAGAGTTCAATGACCATTGGGGAATTAGAGGAATGGCCAGAGGGGCCACCGTTTTAATTCTTTCTGATGGTTGGGACCGTGGAGATTCAGAAATAGTTGCTGAACAAATGAAACGCTTACATCGTGTGACTCATAGAATTGTTTGGGCTAATCCTCTAAAAGCAACTCCGGATTATGAACCGCTAGCAAAAGGGATGGCTGCTGCTTTACCTCATATTGATAATTTTGTAGAAGGCAATTCTTTTGATTCACTTAAAGATTTGTCAATACTGCTAACTAAGTGAAGTACCAGAGACATAATAAGAGAGAGTTAATTTAAAGATGAAAGAAATTGTCAAAGATATTCGTCGCTGGCAGAAGCAGGGCAAAAAAATTGCTGTTGCGCGAGTCATCGACCTTGACGGTTCTGGACCACGATTACCAGGAGCAGCGATGGCGGTAACTGAAGAAGGAGAAGTAGCAGGTTCTGTGTCTGGAGGATGTGTAGAGGGAGCTGTTGTTCTAGAAGCACTCGAAGTTATTAAGAATAATGAACGACACATTGTTTCCTTTGGGTATAGCGATGAAGAAGCCTTTTCGGTGGGATTGACCTGCGGAGGAACAGTGCATCTTTTTATTGAGCCGCTTGATTGGTAAAAAATGAACGGAAAAACTCAAAAAGATATTTCGATTTTTGATCGTGTAGAAGAGCTTCTTAATGAAGAGGAATCTTTTGCTTTAGTCACTGTAGTAAAAGGCCCACCAGTAGGGGAGAAAATGATTGTTTTCCCTGATGGAAAAAGTGGAGTTGATTTTGAAGGTTCATTGGGAAACAGTGACTTGGATCGAGTGGTTTCCCGTGATGCAAGAGGAGAGCTTGCAGCTGGACGTAGTGGTGTCAGGAACTATGGTGAGTCCGGTGAAGCGAGAGAAGAAACAGTTCAAGTATTCGTAGAGTCATTTATACAACCCCCGCAACTACTTATAGTCGGAGCAGTTGACTTCACAGCGGCTTTGGTAAAGATAGGTAAAGTTCTTGGTTACCGGATAACTGTCTGTGATGCTAGGGAAATTTTCGCTACGACTCAACGTTTTCCTCTTGCTGATGAAGTCATTGTTGAGTGGCCAAACAAATTAATAGAGAAAATAGGTCAGACTTTTGGACCTAGGGATGCTGTTTGCATTCTTACTCATGATGCAAAATTTGATGTTCCAGCAATAGTTTCAGCGCTGGCCACAGACGTTGGTTATATAGGAGTGATGGGGTCACGTAAAACTCATGAAGATCGTATAAATCGTTTATACGAAGTTGGTGTTGATGACGAAGGAATGACAAGACTCAGGTCGCCGATTGGCTTAGACATAGGGTCCCGAACTCCCGAAGAGACAGCTATTTCGATAGTCGCAGAGATAATCGCTTTAAGAACCGGACGTTCCTCGATCGCTCTATCGGAAACCAAGGGCCCGATCCATGATTGATTTACGGTTAAGTAAATGACAGTTGCGGCAGTAATCCTTGCAGCTGGAAGAGGGGAGCGTTGGGACAAACAAGGACATAAGCTACTCGCAAACCTCAAAGGAAAACCTGTTGTTTCGTGGGCTATTAGTTCGGCTGTAGGCGCTCAGTTGGACGAATTGGTAGTAATTACAGGCTCAGTGGATATCTCAGATTTGATACCGCAAGAAGCTACCGAGTTACACAATCCCGACTGGGAATCAGGTCAATCGAGTTCATTGATTGTCGCTACCAGTTGGGCAAAAAATAGAGGACATGAGGCCGTTGTGGTAGGACTCGGAGATATGCCGGGAGTTCCAAAAGAGGCCTGGATCTCAGTAGCTGAGTGTCCAGATCATTTAGTTGTAGCTACCTTTGATGGAGAAAGAAGACCTCCAACGAAAATTTCCTCAGAGTTTTTTGAATATTTACCAGCAGAAGGTGATGTCGGAGCACGACCCCTGTTGAATGGAGGTAATCACAAAGTTACAGAAATCGTCTGCCCGGGGAACGGTAATGACATCGACACATTTAAGGATTTGGAACAATGGAGTTAAATAACGATTTTGAAGTATCGGCACCTATCGAGAAAGTTTGGGAAGTTATCAATGACGTTGAGTTGATTGCACCTTGTTTACCTGGTGCCCAGTTGGAAGAAGTCGAAAATGATGAATATAAGGGCTTCGTCAAAGTCAAGGTTGGTCCGATAACAGCACAATATAAAGGTGTTGCAAAGTTCGTCGAGAAAGATGATTCCAACCATCGTGTGGTAATTAGAGGAGAAGGACGTGATACACGTGGTGCGGGTAACGCAGCGGCTGATATAACAGCATCTTTGGAATCAACAGCGGAGGGCACACGTGTGAATGTTGTTACAGACTTGAAGATAACGGGCAAAGTAGCTCAGTTCGGACGAGGTGTTATGGCTGATATTAGTAAAAAGTTGATGGGTCAATTTGCTGATAATTTAAGTGAACTAGTTCTATCCGAAGGTGGAGATTCTCAGGATAGTCAATCAGAAGATTCAAGTAACCAAGATTCAGAAGCAATAGATTTACTCAGCATTGCTGGTAGCTCAATTGGAAAGAAGTTAGTGCCAGGGTGGATAAGGAACCGACAAAAGAAGACCTAGTTTTTGTAACAGCGAGTCTCGGTCGCAAGCCTGAAGGTTCATTTACGGTGGTCGTTAGAGACGACTTGGGCAATCCGCGTGTTATTCGTAACAGTCCTTTGTTGCCTAACGGAAGACCTATGCCAACACTGTATTGGTTGGTCGACCCTCTTCTCAGGAGCAAAATAGGAACGTTAGAATCACAAGGTGGAGTTAAACAAGCAGAAAAAGAATGTGATTCTAAATCCATCAAAGAGGCACACGATAGATATGGCAAGGAAAGGGATTTACAACTACCTGATTCGTATAATGGCCCTCAACCATCAGGTGGAGTCGGTGGGACACGAAAAGGTGTTAAATGCTTGCATGCCCACTATGCGTGGTTCCTAGCAGGTGGAGATGACCCTATAGGTGTATGGGTTGATGAAGCCTTAAAGGGAGTCGACTACTGAGGCAAAGATGAAAGCATGCAGATGAATGACCATAACTATGCAGCCATAGATTGTGGTACAAATTCGACCCGTTTGTTAATCGGTAACAAATTCGAGACTTTAGATAGAAAAATGAAGATCACGCGTTTAGGTCAGGATTTAGATGAGAGCGGAGAACTTTCGAACCAGGCGATGTCGCGTGTGCTTGATGTTCTTAAAGATTTTCGCCGGAGTTTAGACGCACATAAAGTCTCAGAAGTACGCATGGTCGCCACATCTGCAGCACGCGACGCCAGCAACAGTGAAGAATTCTTCAATCAAGTCGAATCAACAATCGGTGTAAGACCGGAACTGCTAACAGGTGAAGAAGAGGGACGCTTGTCATTTGAAGGCGCAATTGCTGAGTTGGAACCTTCTGAGGGACCCTTTTTAATTTTGGATATCGGAGGAGGGTCTACTGAATTCGTCTTCGGGAATGAAAAAGCTGAAAACGTCCACTCTTCTCAAATTGGTTGTGTGCGTCTTACAGAGGAGTTTTTTGACAATGACCCACCGTTGCCGGAAGAGTTGCACGCCTGTTTGAGTGTTATAGGAGGACATGTCGATGATGCTTTACGAGAAATTCCCGACATTGGAAATGGGGTTACTCTAGTGGGACTAGCTGGAACTGTTTCTTGCGTAGCGGCTATCGAAATAGGTTTAGAAAAATATGATAGAGAAAAAATTCACCATTTTCATCTATTAAAAGATGCAGTTGAGGATGTTTTCAGAACTTTAGCTACTGAAAATAGACTTGAAAGAATATCTAATCCCGGTCTTGAGGAAGACAGAGCAGATGTAATTGTCGCTGGTACAGCAATTCTTGTCAAAGTGATGAGACAACTAGAGTTAACAGAATGCCTGGTATCAGAGTCAGACATTCTGGACGGTATTTTGTATTCAATGCTTCATGATTACAACAAGTAATTATTTCTGAAATAATTTAAAATAATATCTATGGTTATTTTGGGAATCTAAAAGGAAGGCTAATTTTGCTATTGAAAGGCCGTCGTGTAGAACTTAGACCGTTGTCTCCTGAAGATTTTGAATCTTGGCGCGATATGAGACTTTCTAATTTCGACTGGTTGGTCCTCTGGGAACCTAGGCAAAATTTAAAAAAACCTGACTCGTTGGAAGATAGATACTATTTCGAAAGTCGCTGCACAAACAGAGAAAGAGAAATGAACTTAGGATCAGCTTGGTCATTTGGCATTTTTTTATCTGCAAAATTTATAGGTGAAATAAATATTTCAAATATTACGCGCGGAGCTTTCCAAAGTGGTCATGTCGGTTATTGGATTGATGAGAATTGTGCCGGAAATAGTTATACACCCGAGGCTCTAGTGGTGATACTTAAATTTGCCTTTGAAGAGCTGCATCTTCACCGCCTTCAAGTATCAATTGTTCCTCGAAACAATTCTTCGCGCCGTGTGGTTGAAAAACTTGATTTGAGATGTGAAGGTTTAGCGGAGAAGTATTTAGAAATAAATGGAATCTGGGAAGATCACCTCAGATACGCAATGACAGTCGAAGAGTGGGAAATACGCAATAAGGAAATGACTTTAAGCTGGTTGGAGTAAAAGTAATTTATTTTTCGCTAGTGATCTTTTTCTTTAAACCTTCGACCATGTCTGTAAAAGCACTTTGTTGCATAGACAATCTTTGAGGGCCAACTTCCAATTCGACTGAAGAAACCGAGTCGAAAGTTTTTGAAGTTTCACTAAAAGTATTTTTCGTTGAAGCAACTAATTCAGATGGGTGAGAAGCGGCTTCGGATGCAAAACTTATAGCTGCTTCAAGTAGTTCGTCATCAGGAACACATTCCCATGCCAATCCACGTTTCGCAGCTGCTTCACCATCAAGAATTTGATTGAAAAGAACCATCGCTTTGGCCGTCTGCAGATTAGTGATATTCCTGAGACGCCACGTATGTCCTCCTCCTGGGTGGAGTCCAATATTTAAGAATCGTGTGTCAAAACGTGCAGAGACTCCAGCAATGACAAGATCGCAGGCTAAGACCATGTTCATCCCTGCTCCAACAGCAGCACCATTCACAGCAGCAACAGTAGGAAGGGTGCTATGAGCTATCCGTAAAAAACCGCGATAAATATGTGGGAGTGATGCGTCATCTCCTTGTTTTTGCATTTCTCCTGCATCTAGTAAGTCATCAAGTATCGCACCAGCGCAGAATGCGCGTCCCTCACCCGTGATTACAACTGCACCTGTGTCGTCACTTTTTTCCAATTCGTCAAAAGTAGATACCAGTTCTTCGTTTAATTCGTTACTTACAACATTTCTGCGTTCCGGGTCATTTAGTGTGAGCAGTGCGACCCTATCTCTGTGTTCTAGTTTTAAATATTCCATACCATTAGTCTTCCATGAGTATTATCAACTCCCACTATAAATAAATTTGATAGATAAGGTCAGACGGTGCCCATTTCTTCTTATGGAATTTTTGATTCATTAAAAGTAAAGAATTTTCGCCTGTATTGGATCGGAGCGGTTCTAAAAAACAATGGTCGATGGGCGCAGTATGTGGCGACGTACTATATCATTTTCAAACTTACAGAATCTGCTTCATGGGTTGGGATGACTGCGTTTGCAAATTTTGTACCGATGCTTGTAGTCAATCCATTAACAGGTTGGATTTCAGACAATCTAAATCGTCGAAATGTATTGATCACAACCAATATTGTTGCTTCATTTATGGCCGGATTGATGGCAATCGCTTGGGGTTTGGGTCTCAAAGAGCCAGGTGTCTGGGTTGCCATCTTTTTTCTAAATGGAACAGTTTCGGGATTACTGATACCTGTTAGTCAGGCATTTGTAGCTGAATGTGTACCACAAAGTCTTCTGCGAAATGCAATTACATTGAATTCCACACAGTTCAATGCTGCACGTGCTTTAGGTCCAGCGATTGGAGGCTTAATCCTTGGGTTCGCTGGACCTGGTTGGACTCTCGCTGCCGTAGTTTTCTTTTACGGGCCAATGCTTGTGTGTCTTTTTTTGATGGAAGCAGATTCGTTAATGAGTTCACCAGAAGAAAGTTTCAAAGCTGGTCGCGACCGACCAGCGGTTATTTCTGATTACAGAGAATCAGTTAGGTATGTCCGTAATTCACCTGGGATTTCAGCCGCCATCTTGACAATAGCGATTATTTCTACTTTCGGATTTCCTGTTGTGCAACAAATTATCGTTTTTTCAGAAGAAGTTTTTGAAGTTTCACCTTTCTTATTTGGTCTTTTAGGTTCCGCTCAAGGTATCGGAGCGGTATTGGTGGTTCCTCTTGTGACGGGTTACGTAAGTTATCTGAAACCTTCTGTTCAGCAAGTAATAGCAACAGTTGGATACGGCTTAGCAGTCATTCTTTTTGCGGTGGCTCCTTCATATGCGGTGGCTTTTTGTGCTCTAGGTATTTTAGGAATTATGCATTTAACCTCAGCTTCGAATTTGAATTCAGTAGTTCAATTGCAGGTTGATGAAGAGATGAGGGGAAGAGTTATGGCAATTTACCTTGTGGGGGTTTTAGGTCCCGCACCTTTCGCAGGTCTTGCTATGGGCTGGCTGGTTTCCATATTTGGTCCACGCCCAGTCGTTGCTTTAAGCGGCTCTATCTTGGCGCTTTCGGCGATCATCTTATGGGCTCGGGGTAAATTTAGTAATTTAAACACAATAAATTAGTTGTTACCGTCAGCCTCGTTTATGTATTTTTGTCCAGTATCACAATCATCTGAAATCAGACACCACCTGCACGACGGTCCTGGTTTCAACACCGGAGTTTTTTCCATGTAGGTAATTTCAACTATCCGTTCGACTCCTTGAGCTATTCGTCTCACAGTTGATTCGAGAAGTTCTTCAGTGACTTTTTCAGGAACAAAATCCGCTTGATCTAGATAGTAGGAAGCTACAAGTCTGGGCGGTATCCCTATCCTGAGGGTTTCAACAAGAGCGTAGTACCTGAGATCTTCATGGTGCGTTGCATTGAAACCACCTGTCTTGAAATCAACAATTACCTTTCCTGCTTTTTGACCTTCTGCCACTCCCAGGGTTAAATCAACCTTCCCAGCAAGTATTAGGCGTTCGTTGCAAAGGTCGGCTCTGACGCGACTTTCAGCAACAGGTCGCCAGGACGGCTTCAAGGTTGGCCAACATTCTAAAAACTTGGTGAAAGTGTCCACTGAGATTGATCGCAGTTCGGCCCTTTCTATTTCATTGCAACCACGCAACCAGTGGCCAAGACTATTTGAATCTTCTTCAAATCGTGAGACTGCTTCATCCACAATGACAGCAGGTTCTATTTCTTTACGCCAGTTAACGGAAAGCTCGATTGCCTTGTGGACAATCGTTCCTCTAGCTGTCGCCACCTGCCATTCGAAATCTTCATTTTCCTCAGCTAAGAATTTCTCTTCACATCCATGAACTTGAGACAATCGATGTTTTGATAAGAAAATACTTTCATCATTTGGAAGTTCTTCCATGCAATGAGCGACTGCAGTCTCCAAGGCTTTTCTTAAGTGTTGTTTAAGATCAGTTTCAAAAGATGGGCGATCTTTCGGCGGAGCCCCGAGATGTTCAATTACTTCTTGTTGTGCTGGGTTTAAAATATTTTCAGAATCGGACATAACACATTCTTCCTCACTATTGTCACACATGCTTGGGATACTGGAAAAGTATGAAAAATAGAGAAATGACAAGTTTTATATTTGCAGAAACTGCCAGAGTTCTAGGTCAGGTTGCGCGCAACCATAAATTGTCAGTTCCGACTTTCCGCAGCCCTCCGCGAATAGAAGAAGTTCACAGATCTATAAGGCGAGGGGTCGACTTTTCAGTCGTTTCAGTGTCTTTTACTGGACGTCCGTATAGTGCAGTTATTTCTGACATGATAGAAGGCGTTTTAGTAGCGAATAGTCTCGACAAGAACCGATCAGACTTTTTCAGAGCTCTTTTATGGTCCTCAGTGGATGCCTGTGAGGAGGCAGCATAGGACTATAAAACAAAACTTTTCTATTTTTGAAGTGTTGTTGCAAGAGTTTAGCTAGCGTATCCATTGATAGAAGCCCGAGTGGCGGAACGGCATACGCAGAGGACTTAAAATCCTTGGATTGAAAAATCATGTGGGTTCGACTCCCACCTCGGGCACTCAGATTAATTTCAGCAAGGTGAGGAAATTATGACAGAAATAAATGGTGAAGTTTCACAAGGTTACGAAGCAGTAGCTGAAGCATTTTCAAATAATTTTGAACAATTCGAAGAAATAGGAGCAGCTTTTTGCCTTTATGTGGAAGGTGAAAGTGTCGTGGACATTTGGGGAGGCGTCGCTGATGTAAATTCTGGACGTTCTTGGGAGCGTGACACTTTACAGCTTCACTTCTCAACCACCAAAGGCTTAGCTGCCATTTGTGCAGCAATGCTCTACGAGCGAGGAGAGCTTGACTACGAAAAACCTGTATCACATTACTGGCCGGAATTCGCTCAAGGCGGAAAAGAGAAGATAACTGTCGCCCAGTGTATGAATCACCAAGCTGGACTTGCTTCAGTGGACACTGAGCTTACGTTAGACGAGATATGTGAAAAAGAACCTGTTTTAAGAGCGTTGGAAGAGCAGGTGCCACTATGGGAACCAGGCAGCAGTAATGGCTACCACGCTCTTACTTATGGTTGGATCGTAGGCGAAATAATCAAAAGAATAGATGGCAGACCTATAGGCGAATTTTTTGACGAGGAGGTCGTAAAACCTTTGGGTGTTGATTCTTTCATTGGGCTACCAGAATCACAAGAACACAGGGTTGCACCTATAGTCGAGGCTTCTGCAGTAGATGACCCGATGATCCAAGAGCTGGTTGATTCAATAATTGGAACTGGAACTCTTGGCTGGCGCGCTTTAACTTTGGACGGAGCAATGCTTAAAGGAGATTCATACGACCCTTTCAACCCGAACGCACTTGAAAGTTTCAACAGCAGACAAGTTCACGCAGCCGAAATACCAGCAGCAGGTGGCATAAGTGAAGCACGTGCATTGGCTCGTATCTACGCGGCCTGTGTAGGAGAGGTTGATGGCGTAAGGCTTATTAACGATGAAACTGTTATGAAAACAAAAGAAGAAAGTTCGAGAGGTCCTGACCTGGTGCTAGTACTCGATTCAGGTTGGGGGATGGGATTCATGAGATCCTTGGAAGCCAGCCCCATGCTTACGGAAGAATCTTTTGGCCACTCAGGAGCAGGAGGATCTCTAGCGTTTGGAGATTTAGATCATCAGGTCGGTTTTGGTTATGTGATGAATCAAATGGGCACATCAGTGATGGGAGACCCTCGAACTGAATCACTGATTGCAGCTATACATTCCTGTCTATAATTTTCATTTGAGGCTATAAACGCGGGAAGCTGTCCCGTTGAACATTTCTAGTTTTTCAGAATCTGAAAAGTGTGAAACCATTTTCTTAAAAGCGTTGTACAGAACGTGGTAAGAGATAGAAAGCTTGTCAACGGGAAAATTGCTTTCAAACATGCACCTGTTGGGTCCAAAACACTCAATGGTGTGTTCGTAATAGCGTTTTTGTGCTTCCACCAGCTCATCAGATGTCGCAGGTTGATCCCCAAGGTGCCAATTGAACCCGTTATCACGCATAGCTAAACCACCCAATTTCGCGTACACATTAGGTAAGGCAGAGATTTCAGCGATATCTAAACACCATTGCTCAAAAATTTCTTCACGTTCGCTTTCATAAGGACCCACACCGAGAGGTGTCCCGAAATGGTCAAGAATTATTGTCGTCTCAGGTGCTGAAGAAGCTACTTCCAGAAATTCTTTATTCTGGTAGTGGTAATGCCAGCTTTCATATGTGAACCCCAGACGTCCCAGAGTGCGGACACCTTCTTGAAAATTTTTGTTTTCATAAAGACCCGCAGGAGATCGCCCAACAATAGTCATGTGCTCCGGATGCTTAGCATGCGCCAAAGCATGCCTGATACCACGAAACAATCCCCGGCCCGCCACTTCGTGAGCTTCAATAACTTCTTCAACATTTCCTCCCAACGTCAAGTCGGCATGGGCGACTATCCCAGTAATCAAAGGTTTCGCGTCCTCTTTTGATTTTTCAGCTATTTCAGCTACAAATTCTGTTTCCCCAACAGGTTTGAGATGGTCAGGGCCAGTATCTCGATATGAGGCACTGCATTCAACGAAAACAGTTTTTCTGACGTCATGTCCGGATTGGGTGTCATTTTGCAAATTCTCTAACAGATAATCGAGTCCGGGTATCCTCCACAGATGATGATGGGGATCAACAATAGGAATATCAGGCTCCAAAACTTCTTCTTGGGTTAGTTCGTACCAATCGGATCCAGGGGGAGTCCTGATATTAAAGCGATTTGCTTGCATAGGGGAGTACTCCTTTCTTAAAAGTTAGAGATCTTTTGGTTAATAAATGACGTTTATTGACTTTGTTAAATAATGTTTATTGATCCGATCAAAGAAGAAACATACTCCAGGTCTCCATCGAGAGAACAGTAATCTTCCCAGGAAGACCTGTGTGTCGCCCATGAAACAAAGTCATGACTCGTTGAGGTGATACTGGCAGATACTTCCTGTTCTGAATAATTATCGATTTGGATCAGTTCATTTTCTCCAGAGTTATGTAAAACCCATTTCCCTCCGCCAGGTCCAGTCAAACTAAGAAGTACCGGTTTCTTCAGTGAAGTTAAATCTTTAGAGCACATCTGTGGCAAACCTGCAAGCATCCATTCAATACCAGGAGCAAGTCTCAGATCATCTGCTGATGGAAGGTCTCTTTCAATGGGACCTCCAGGAGATGTCATGTCATGGCGTAGGTGACAGTAATGATCGAAACAAAAAGCATATGGCAACCACCTGAGTTGGTATGTGCCTAGATCGGAGAGTTGCTGTTCTACAGAAGCAGTCGGTTCTTCTATCAGGTTCGAAAAAACATTTAAAGCTGGTTCCAAATATTTATAGTATTCTTCGATAAGTTCATCTGGAGACCAGTCTTTCCGCGGGGAAACGAGTGCTTCCATGGCTTCTTCAGCACTGAGTTGATCTTGTTCATCACTTGGTGGGTCAGGATCCGCGAATTGTTTCAGATTGCTTGTTACGTGAGCGAATACATCTTGAACTCGCCATCCTTCGCATGCACTTGCCATTTGCCATTCATCTCCTGTGAGAGAATCAACGAACTCCTGCAAGTCATTATGGTTGGCTCTTAGGGCATCAATTACGTTTGTTGATGGTCTTTCTTTAGAATCCATATTAAGTATGACGATAGGTGATAGGCGACACATAGTGCTAGCGGAAGGCATAGAATTTAATTTCTAGGAGTGATTGCATGACCATTTCGATTGACAACCCACCAACAATTGCTTGGACGGGTGAAGAAATAGAGATAATTGATCAGACATTATTACCAGAAGAGTTGAAAGTAATACGACTCAAAACAGTTGATCAGGTAGTTGACGCTATAAAAAGGTTGGCCATCCGAGGGGCACCAGCCATAGGTGCATGTGGAGCTTACGGGGTGGTTGTAGCAATTGATCGAATTGCATCTGACGAAGTTGATCAGGTCATTTCTGAGATGAACGAAGCCGCTACAACAATAGGAGAAACGAGACCCACAGCTGTGAATCTTTCCTATGCAGTCGGACGGGTGCAAAAGACGGCTTCAGAGGGAAAGTCAAAAGAAGAAATTCGGGAACTGGCATTGATCGAAGCAAACAAGATTTTCGCAGAAGATCGTGACGCTTGCGATGCAATAGGTCGACACGGAGCAGAAGAACTTTCTACTTATAAGACTCTGATGACTCATTGCAATGCTGGACGTCTAGCCACAACAGGTATTGGTACAGCTCTGGGAGTCATATACGGGAAAGTATTAGCTGGGCAAGAAGTGGAGGTTTTCGCTGCTGAAACCCGGCCACTGCTTCAAGGGGCACGACTCACCGCTTGGGAGCTTTCTAACGCTGGAATAGCTGTAACTGTTATCCCAGATTCCTCTGCGTGTTCTCTTATGGCATCAGGCCGTGTCGATGCCGTGGTTGTCGGAGCCGACCGTATAGCCACAAACGGAGACGCAGCTAACAAGATTGGCACTTTCACGCACGCTGTTTCTGCTCGTAATGCCGGCGTTCCTTTTTATGTCGCAGCTCCAACTACTACTTTCGACCCGAATACATCAAATGGTCAAGATATAAAAATTGAACAGAGAGACCCCAATGAAGTGCGTGGAATGGAAAAGGTGAATGTCCCCACTGAAGGAGTTGAGATATGGAATCCCGCTTTTGACGTAACACCAGCAGAACTGATTACTGGGATAATCACCGAATACGGGGTCCTAAGAAGCGATTATTCCAAATCGATAGAAGACTTACTATCGAAGGCATCTTTGTAGGGTAAAGGTGATGGAAAAATCTAAAAAAACCACTTTGGAAAGCCCTGACGATCCGGTTGAAGCATGCGCCCACTTCAGCAGGCTTATTGGTGGCGACACGAACTTGGTCTTACACGGCGGCGGAAATTCCTCAGTTAAGGCTTCACGGCCCGATATAACTGGTCAAGACCGCGACGCCATATATGTAAAAGGTTCAGGATGGGATATGGGAAGCCTCGAAGTGCCAGGCTTGACACCTCTGGATCTTCCCAGACTTAAAGAACTTCTAGAGCTCGGAGAGTTAAGTGATTTAGACATGATGCGCGAGTTGTCTGCAGCGAAACTAGATCCAGGATCCCCAAATCCTTCAGTCGAGACATTGCTTCATGCATTTATTCCTTTTAGAGCCGTGCAGCATTCACATGCGGATGTAATTGTTACCCTCACAAACTTGGCAGGCATGAATGCTCCTGATGAAGTTGTAAGAGACATATTTGGCGATGAAGTGATTGTCATTCCATACGTTATGCCGGGCTTCGATTTAGCTCAAGAAGTCAGAAAAAACTGGACATCACAATTTCATGATGAGACGCGAGGCATGGTTCTTTTGAATCATGGTCTTTTTACTTTCGGAGATGATTCGCAAACCGCTTATGAAATGCATATGCAATTGATTAAGAAAGCCGAAACATGGTTAGAAAAAGAAGCACCTGTTGACTCCCAAAAAGAAAATTCATTACCAGCGGAAATTCTCCTAACGGATTTAGCACGATTGCGTTATCAGATGTCGAATACAGCGGGGAAACCAATGATCGTCAGAAGACATACGGATAGCGAAGTGGCAGGCTTTGTGCAACGCGACGATTACGAAGATCTCGCTCGCAGAGGACCTCTGACACCTGACCACATTATTCGAACAAAACGTTTCCCGATGGTGGGTGCAAGTCAAGAATCACTAAATCTCTACGTGCAGGAGTATGAATCTTATGTCGAAGAATTTCGTCACAGGATCAGAACCGAATTCACAGAAATAGACCCCGCTCCGCGAATAGTCCTAGACCCTGAAATTGGAATGCTTACTGCAGGTTTTACAGCAAACGATGCACAAATAGCAGCTGACATTTATCATCACACAATCCCTGTTCTATGCAGATCAGAGGATCATCTCGGCGGTTATAAAGCACTTTCTGCAGAAGAACTGTTTGACGTTGAATATTGGGACTTAGAACAGGCCAAATTGCGAAAATCCGGCAAACCTCCTGAACTAAGTGGAGCAGTGTCACTTGTTACAGGTGCAGCTTCTGGAATTGGTAAGGCTTGTGCAGAAGAACTTAAACGACTAGGAAGTGCAGTCATCGGTCTTGATTTAAACCCAGAGGTCAACAAAGTTTTTGCCGGTGATGACTGGGTAGGTATAGAAGCTGATGTCACAAAAACTGAAGAGGTAGATGCGGCGATCAAGACAGGTGTCGAGAGATTCGGCGGTTTAGACATTGCAGTAGTAGCAGCAGGCATTTTCGGAAATTCAGTAGCTATTGAAGACCTTGATTCAGAAGAATGGCGAAGAGTCATGTCCGTTAATGTTGACTCGGTACAGTCGCTATTTGGGAGTATTGGCCCTCTACTTGCTCTATCACCAATAGGAGGAAGAGTCGCAGTAATAGGTTCTAAAAATGTGCCAGCTCCAGGCAAAGGAGCAGCTGCATATTCAGCCTCGAAAGCCGCCTTACAACAATTATGCAGAGTAGCAGCTTTGGAATGGGCGCCTAATAAAACACGGGTAAATCTGGTTCATCCGGATGCAGTTTTTGACACAGGTTTATGGAACGAAGAGCTTATTGCGGAAAGAGCTTCAAATTATGGAATCAGCCCTGAAGAGTACAAGAAAAGGAATCTTCTTTCAGTTGAAGTTACGTCAAAAGCAGTCGCACGTTCAGCGATTTCACTTTGCACCGATGATTTTTCTACAACAACTGGAGCTTCCGTTCCCACTGATGGAGGAAGTGACAGAGTTATCTGAAAATAAAATTTGTGGGGGGGTGCGCGAAACTGTCACACCCATGAACCTATGCTTTAGTTATGAGGTCAAATATAGCCAAGTTTCTACTCGGCGGACTTTCCTTGCTCATCATCAGCGCGTGTGGAGGTGGAGACGAAGAGCCTGTACTGGTGCCAGCTACCATAGCTCCGACTACGACTCTTATGGACTTGTCGACCACGGTCCCTATGACAACAACGAGTTATGCTGCGCCAGCAACTATTGTTCCAGTTGTCATCGAAACTACGACAACAACTGTCGTAGTTGAGCCTGAGGAAACAGAACCTGAACCAGTTGGATCTGTAACGGTAACCGCTGGAGATTCTTTATCAGAGATTGCAAAAGCTAATGGAACTACAGCTGAAAAACTTGCGAGAATTAACGGCATTTGCAATGTGAACTCAATTTATGTGGGGCAAGTGATACTTCTCAATGACCCCGAGCAAGAAGTCGAGACGGATGAAACAGAAGAATCTCTTAGAACCGTCATTGTTGAAGCAGGGGATTCGCTGTCAAAAATAGCAAAGCGAGAGGGTGTTACGGTTGATGAAGTCATGTCCATGAATAACATCAGCGACCCCAATCTGCTTTTCGTGGGACAAAAGTTAACAATAAGCGGTCAAGCTTCTCCTGAACCGCAAGAAGCCCCAGTTTGTTAATTGAAAAGTAAGGCTCCTATCTATTAAACCTCTAAGTTTATTAGGTGACTGTTAATCTTTCTGAATTTGATCAGAGTTGTTTGGATGGACAAGAAGGTCCTGCTGCGGCTTCTGCAATGAGAGTAATAGTGCGTTTAGCCGAAGCAATGAAAGCCACAGAACTTCTAGATGTAACTTCAGCACACATTGATTCATGTCTTTATCACGGCCCAGCAGTTTTAGATTTTGCAAAATGGTTAGAAGATCAAGAAGCCAAAGTAAAAATTCCCACAACTTTAAATGTTTCCTCACTTGACCTGATACATCCAGACTTATATCGCGGGGATGAAGATTGGGGTATTCAGGCAAGGCTGTTAATGGACTGTTACGAACGAATGGGATGTAAACCGACTTGGACGTGTGCTCCTTATCAACTGGAAGAGAGGCCCAAGTTCGGAGAACAAGTGGCTTGGGCTGAGTCGAATGCAATAGTTTTCGCGAATTCTGTTTTAGGCGCCCGAACACACAGATATGGAGATTTTATTGATATCTGTGCAGCAATTTGTGGCAGAGCTCCAGCAGCTGGACTTCATTTAGATGAGAACCGTAAAGGCGACATTTTGTTTCGAGTTGATGGACTGAACGACTCACTACTTGATCGTGATGTTTTTTATCCGGTTTTAGGACATTTGATAGGAAAAAATTCAGGTAGCGGTATTCCTGTTATTCAAGGTTTACCCAACGGGGTAAGTGAAGACCGTTTGAAAGCACTGGGAGCCGCAGCCGCGGCATCTGGATCTGTCGGTATGTTCCATGCAGTGGGAAGTACCCCCGAAGCATCAACTACTGAAGAAGCTTTCTTAGGATCAGATCCAACTGATGTGATAGATGTGACATCAGAAAAAATAATCGCAGCGCGAGATGAATTGAGCACTGCTTCAGATTCAAGAATAGGGGCAGTAAGTCTTGGCACTCCTCATTACTCTGTGCAGGAAATAAAGAAACTTTTCGAACTTTTCAACAGTGAATCTGTTAATCCGGAAGTCAACTTTTATGTATCTACAGGTAGAGATGTTCTAACGGAAGCTTCTTTACGAGGTTTTATAAAACCTTTGGAAGATGCAGGAGTTATTTTCGTTACAGATACGTGCACCTACATCACACCCATTATGGAAGCTGTGACTCTGCCTGTTATGACTGACTCGGCTAAATGGGCATATTACGCTCCAGGTAATTTAGGGGTTGAAGTTATTTTTGGAGCTGTTGAAGATTGTGTAGCTTCAGGCATTTCTGGAGATTTATCTATTGACAATAAAATTTGGGTTGATGGTTAATCTATGATTTTTTTAGTTGAGGGAAAAGCGAATGGGAAAGTTTTAAAACTGGATGAACCACTTAGTTTTTGGGGAGGAGTTGATCCTGAAACAGGCAAGATTACTGATTTGAGGCACCCACAAGTTGGAATGTCAGTAAAAGGAAAAGTTTTAATGATGCCTTTCGGAAGAGGGTCGAGTAGCGGAAGTTCAGTCATAGCAGAAGGAATCCGTTCAGGTTCCGGTCCCGCTGGAATAATAATGATGGAAGCAGATGAAATAATCGCTCTGGGTTCAATTGTTGCTGACGAAATTTATGGAAAAGCCATGCCAATTGTTGTTGTCGAAAAAAGTGAATATGAAACATATTCAACAGGAGATTTGGTGGTCATCTCAGAAGATGGAATCACTCTAAGTTGACTCGTCGTCAGAAATCCAATCTTCTATAGTGACTCCCAATCCGTCAGCGAGTCTGTTTACGTAAGCGTAATAGGCCGTTACTTCAACAATGTCGAGAATATCTCGGTCGCTAAAACCCACTTCACGAAGTTTATTGATGTCTGTTATTTCCATGTTTCTAGGTTCATTCGTGAGTTTCACCGCAAAATTCAACATAGTTTTACGCGAATCTGACAATTCGGAAGCCATCCAATCTTCTTCTATTTGTTCTAGAAGGGTGTCATCTTTTAGCAGATTACGCAGACCGCGCTTGTGATGAAATACTCAATAGTGGCAATGGTTTTCCAAACTAACTACGAATGCTATTAGCTCTCTTTCAACTTTTCTCAAAGAAGCAGTTCCAGACATAGCAGATGAATACACGGCATTGTGTGCCTCTAGGCTTCTGGGATTAATGGAATGGACCGCCATGATGTGATCCACACGGCCGTTTTCTTGATCTTTGACTTTCTCAAGTGAATCGCTTAGAGAATTGTCTTCAGTCCAATCTGCTTGTGGAACGATCTCTATCCAAGCCGGATCCTTCATCACTCAATTCCTTTGCACGCATATTTTTTTAAATTGTCATATAAGACAGTAGCTTCTTCTAGAACAGGTAAAAATTTTTCAGGTAGTGAGTCTCTGTCGGGTTCTTTGTTCGAAAAACCAGATGATTCATGAGTGTTTTCGTACCAGTGTTTAGCCCAAACACCATCTTCAGGTTTTGCTCCAGGTTCCCAAGAAAGCATCGAATCATCAAAAGCAATTTCAAGATGTTGGCACAATTCTTTCAAAATTGCCTCTGGTTGCATAAGTAAGTTGGCCGAGTCGACAACTACTGGAGTCTCACCAGATTCCAAGATTTTGTTTAAGAGAAAATTTTGAATATCTAAACCTATATCTGAGACTTTAAGGTCAGGAACATTTTTTGCATGTGAACGAATTACGAGACTTGGTTCTCTTATTAGCAAGATATTTGAACAGTTGTCCAAAAATGAAAGATCTATTTCTACTAGGTGGTGACACATTTGTTTAAAGAAAACAACTGGAGTTTCGTAGTGACCCTTTATAACATTTCGGATGACTTGTTCTGAATATTGATCCTGCGAATTGAGAACTTCTTGGTATCCAGGATGTTCACGTCCGCTCACCCTTAGGTAATGGGCGTAAAAAGGTTCATCAATCACGGTCGTGTCTGCGCGCTCCCGGAAGGAGTACATTAAAGCCGTTGAAATATTTCTGGGGCCTGACCAACAGTTGATCCTCAAAGTCATTTTGACACTTCGGCGTTAACAGCTTCCTTATATAGGCCCTGCAAAAGCATAGTTGTGTTTCCGATTTTTCCGTCCGCGATCTTTCTTCCATCAACCTGTGTAACAGGTGTCAAACCACCAAAAGTTCCTGTAACGAATGCTTCATCCGCAGAATATACATCTGTTAAAGAAAAAGGTTTTTCGAAGGCTTTCATTCCGTTGTTCCTAGCTATTTCAATAACGAGTTCTCTCGTTATGCCATTGAGACAATATTCCCCTGTAGAGGTCCAAACTTCTTCGTTTTTAATTATGAAAAAATTTGTTGCATTACACGTAGCGACTGCACCAGTTGGATCAAGCATTAAAGCCTCATCAGCTCCAGCTTCGATGGCTTGTATGAGGGCGATCACCTCGTGCAGTTTCGAATGGCAATTTAACCTTTGATCCAGTGTGTCAGGTGGAGGACGTCGAACGGTCACTGTAAACAGTGTGATTCCCTCCTGGCTTACAGAAGGATCAGCGACTTTATGTTCAGCGATTATCACAATATTAGGACCACCTATAACATTTGAAGGATGTTGAGAAGGCGTCTTTTTGTTACCCCTAGTAATCATTACGCGGATATGAACATCATCTGTCATTCCATTAGTTTCAACAGTTTTAAGCAGGGCATTGATCAACTCTTCTTTATCTAATCCAATGTCCAAATGAATTGCTGAAGCGCCAGCAAAGAGTCTGTCCAGGTGCTTATCTAAAAAGGCGATTTTTCCATTGTGAAGCCTTAACCCCTCCCAGATACCGTCACCAACCAGAAAACCACTGTCAAAGACTGAAATTCGGGCGTTTTCTCTACTGTGAAAATCTCCATTGATATAGATTTTCACATTTTCATTTCGCGGATCTACTATTGCTGAATGAGTACTTTTAGTCATGACTGGTCAGCGTACCTCCCTAAACTGCTACGGTGCTTATAAGTCTAAAAAATGAAAAACCTTTTAGTTCAAAGACGGCGTTCTATTTTGATTTGTTCACAAGGTAAATAAAGGGAGGAAATGTGGCTGACGGGGAAGCAATAATTTCTCTAGAAAACGTTTTTAAAATATTTGGGCCGAATCCTCGGGGAAGAGCTTTTGATTTAGCTAAATCTGGTGTTCATAAAGACGACGTCCAAAAGCAGTCTGGACACGTTGTGGGTTTAACCGATGTTTCCTTCTCTGTGAACAAAGGTGAAATATTTGTGGTTATGGGCTTGTCAGGCTCTGGGAAATCAACCGCGATACGTACAGTAAATAAACTTCATGACGTCACAAGTGGAAAAGTGATGGTAGAGGGTACGGATGTGCAGGAATTGAGCGGATCTGCACTGCAGGAATTTCGACGTGAAAAAATGGGAATGGTCTTCCAACATTTTGCTCTGTTTCCACATAGAAATGTAATTGATAACACGGGTTATGGGCTAAAAGTACAAGGTGTAAATAAAAAACAACGAAATGCAGCTGCCATGAAGGCTCTTTCGCTTGTGGGTCTAGAAGCGTACGCATTAAATGCTACTAGAGAACTTTCAGGTGGAATGCAGCAGCGGGTGGGGTTAGCTCGTGCTTTGTGTAGCGATCCAGACATACTTCTCATGGACGAAGCATTTAGCGCTCTGGATCCGCTGATACGTCGTCAAATGCAGGATGAGCTTATGTCGATTCAGAGTGAACTTCATAAAACGATCTTGTTTATTACCCATGACTTAAATGAAGCTCTAAGAATAGGTGATCGAGTCTGCATACTTAGAGACGGCTATGTTGTTCAAATTGGTACTGCAGAAGAAATTCTTACCCAACCGGCTGATGCTTATGTGGCCGAGTTTGTTCAGGACGTAGATCAGGGAAGAGTGATTGATGTCGAATCAGTTATGGAAGCGCCAGCAATAGTTGATTCTAATTCAACTCTTGTGGAAGCCGTTAATTCACTTGGTGGACGTCAAGGAGGGTTTTGTGTTGATCAGGATGGAAAGCCCGTATCTCTTTTACACTTAGTAGATGCAAGTTCTGCTTTAGCCCAAGGTTCAAGCGATCTAAATGATGTACTCAGAACTGACTTTGAAAGAACCACAGCGGAAGCGACATTTAACACAAACTATGCAGCTGCCGGAAGAGGATTGCCAATTGCAGTTGTTGATGAAGCAGGACGTCTAATAGGTGAACTCGAACCTCGTGAAATCATGGAAGAGATGGGACGTGTGGAGCAACTAATTGATGGGTTCGATAGGGAGGTATTCCTATGATGCAGATTTTAGGACAAGTACGTTTCGAGAGAGCAGGTACTGGAGAACCAGTAAGCATATTTGACACTGCGATTCTGGATGAGTGGAGAATTCCTTTCGGTTATTGGTTTGATCAGATGGTCGACTGGATGGATCTGAACGCTGAATGGGTTCTGGACACGATTAAATGGCCTTTCGATTTTTTGCTTGATAATTTCGTTAATTCCTTTCTTCTCACAGTTTCTTGGTTCTGGGTTGTTCTTTTTACGGTTGTTTTCGGAGCTCTTTTCCGTACTCCTAGAATCGGAATCCAATCAGGTTTTGCACTTGCACTGTGTGGACTACTCGGCCAGGCGTACTGGCTAGACACTATGAGAACTGTCGGAATGGTTATAGTTTCCGTTGCTCTTTGTTCTCTTATTGGAATTCCATTAGGTGTACTTTGTGCACGACAAGACGGGGTGTGGAACGTAGTGAGACCGGTGATGGATGCTATGCAAGTTATTCACTCATTTACTTACATGGTTCCTTTTGTGTTTTTCTTCAGTATTGGTGTTGTACCCGCGACTATGGTGACGATGATTTATGCTCTGCCTCCATTAGTCCGTTTGACTAATCTTGGTATCAGACAAGTGCCTGAAGATGTCGTTGAGGCAAGTCGCGCGTACGGAGCCCCTGAGTCAAGAGTTTTGGTTGATGTTCAACTTCCTTTAGCGAGACCAGCGATCATGACAGGATTGAATCAATGCTTAATGTTGTCAATAGCAATGGTTGGTATCGCAGCAATTATGGGTGCATCAGGACTGGGGCTTCAGGTGTTCAGAGCGGTTCAGAACCTTGATGTTGGCCTAGGTTTTTCAGCAGGTTTTGCTCTATTTCTAGTTTCAGTTGTACTTGATCGACTCTCACAACCTGAGGGTGACAATCGCAGACTCTTTGAGCGTATTACAGGTGCCGTAAGGGCCCGTAGAAGTACAGATGAAGAGATACTGAGCGAATTAGCTGAACGGGGTAAAGATAAAGAAACAACAGAAGTTGAATGGAATACTCCTGCAACACCAAATGAACGTACAGGTCTACTTGTCGCTGGTGTTGGCGCAGTTGTTGCCTTAGTTTCATTATTTTTGACCTGGGGTAGTGATGCAGGTTTAATAGCTGGCCATGCTCGTGAAGTCGATCTTGACCTTACAGGTCAATCGTTTAACGGGTTTGCTGCTTCAGGAGGAAACTGGTTCGGATTTTTCGTCTTTGGTGCAGCGTGTTTCATAATTGCTGCTTCAATCACAACCATTAGAAATCCAGGCTCAATATCTAAATTTATGGGCGCTCACGGTGCAGCAATAGCATCTTTCGTGATTTTGATTTCTTCGCTAACTTACTTAATGGCAAATACAGCACAAGAAACAGTCAGTTACTCTCATGGGATAGGGCTTTATGTGTCAGTAGCTGGAGGAGCCATAGGTATTTTAGGTTCCCTTTTCGCTCTGCAAACAGCTCCACTATCGCCACACAGACCGTTAACAGTCTCTATTGCATGGGGTCGAGTATTAGCCGGTGTAACAGCTCTTCTTCTAGTGTTGATAGGTTCGATTTCTGGATGGACCTTCGATGAACGGGGAGCTACGGATTTACCACCAGAGGCTCAAGTGGAAATTAATATTCTCCGTGAAGAAGTCGAATTGTCGCCCACTTTAGTTGCGATCAACAACTCGAAGATTAGCTCCCTAATCAACAAGTACCGCATGACCGTGGAGACTATCAATGATGGTATAACTCCAAATGGTGGGGGGCTTTCTTATTTGGCTATACCACTTGTGATAATTGGTCTTCTGACTCTATTGCCGGCGGTCGGAGTTTTTGGTTTCAACGAGCATATGCGATGGCGCTGGAGCGTCATCACTGCAGGCATAGGGGCAGGTATATCAATAATTGGACTTGGGTGGATTATAAGTTTGGCCAGAGTTACAGATCTGCAAATAGTCACAGGAGCAGGAGCTTTCTTGACTGCTATGGGTGGAGTGTCTTTAGCATTATCATCACGTTCAATTCTGAACGAATTTAATAGGGAAAAAGTATACGAAAACCCAAACATCGGGCAGAATGTTTAATCTGAAACTATAAGAGGCAAGAATGTCAGAGACAGTGAAAAAAAGATCTAAATCACGCGTATCGGGCGTAGACAGATTTTTGACCTTTATTCGCGTACTTATGGCGACATTGATAGTTTTAGGAGTTGTCGCGTTCATTTCACAGCAAATATGGCCGAATAACCCATTTGCGGAATGGAGAAATCCTGATGCGCGTGGCCTCACAGGAGACCAATTTAAAGGCCTGGTGGTTTCCGGTTTGTCGCAAGGAGCGATGTATGGATTAATTGCTTTGGGTTATTCAATGGTTTACGGAGTTTTAGGTTTCATAAATTTCGCTCATGGAGAAGTTTTCATGGTGGGAACTATGTCAGGTTGGATCACATCTGAAAAATTAAACGATGCTGGCTTGTGGGAAAGTAATTTTATTTTGTCACTCTTCTTAATTATTTTCGTAGCAATTACCACTTCCACAGTGACAGCGGTAATTACTGAAAGAATCGCCTATCGGCCTTTACGAAACTCACCGAGATTGATTCCTTTGATCACTTCGATAGGCGTTTCCTTTTTCATCCAAAATGCTGCACTGGGACTGTTCGGACCAGCGAGTAAAGGCTATCCCCGTCTTCCTGAATGGCTAGCTAAGCAAAGGTCGATTTTAACTGTTGAGATTTCTGGAACAAAAATTCTGGTAATGGTTGTGGCAGGACTTTCAATGGCGTGCCTTTGGTATCTGGTAGAAAGAACTCAAACAGGTCGGGCAATGAGAGCAGTTGCTGAAGACAAAGAGATTGCCTCACTTATGGGAATAAATGTAAATCGAACAATTGTCATTACGTTTGCGGTCGGTGGAGCAATGGCTGGAGTGGGGGGGATCCTCTGGGGCCTCCTATTCAGGAGTGTCACTCATATGACAGGCTTCTTGCCTGGAATTAAAGCATTTACTGCTGCCGTGGTTGGAGGCATTGGAAATATGGGTGGTGCTATGGCGGGAGGAATTGCTTTAGGATCAGCGGAATCTATAGCTCCTATGGTCATATTGGAACCACTTGGGGTTCCTGGTGTAAGCCAACTAAAGGATGCGATTGCCTTTACCGTTCTCGTGCTTGTCTTGCTGTTTAAACCTGCAGGACTCTTTGGGGAGAAACTTTCTCAAGAGGATCGTGGATGATGACTACGAATCTGACTTCAAAGAAACCGTTTGAACTGGATTGGAAACGTACTCTATTTTGGGGAAGCGTATGTGCGTTGTCTCAGGTTTTCATTTGCTTAGTTGGTCTTCCATCAGAGTTGAACAGGCGAATACTGATTGAGTCAACTCTGAGCCTTGGGTACCTCTTTATACTCTGGATTCCTTTGGTGTTTGGTTATGTAGTTTCAAAAATGGTCGAGTTGGAAGGTGTAGAAAACCCGAAACCCGGTGCAGCAGATTTATTGTCAGGAGCGTTAACGGGACTCTTGGGGAGCTTAGGTCTCGTATTACTCATGTTGGGTATCGATAATCTTGACATGAGAGATCCTTTGATCAACTGGAACCAAAAACTATTCAGATTACTTACTTTTGAAAATAGTATTAGTTTCGGAAGTTTGGTTTGGATTCCCGTCGGAGTAGGGCTTGGAACAATCGGAGCTTCTCTACACCAGATGTCAGGCCAAATCCGAAAAATGAGCGCTTATGCGATGTTCGGTCTTTTTTCCTTTGCAGTTTTAGAAGATGTTATAGATGACCTTTCAGAAGGCTTCCGTCTGGAGTGGTTGAGTGACATGATCTACGCGAAAAAGGGTGGTATGACAGTAACTTCAGCGATTGTTCTTGCCATAGTGCTGGCCTTGTTGCCCTTGATCACTCGGGGTAAATTCAAAAAGACAGTAGATCGTTACCGTTCAGATGCTAAGCCAGAGAATCAAAGGCGAAACTCTGTAGTTCTATTTTCTACTGTTGCAGTTTTAGTCATTGTGCTTCCTTGGTTCTTAGGTGGAATCATTAACGAACTTTTAGCGAACGTTGGACTTTTCTTATTGCTGGCATTGGGTCTGAACATCGTGGTCGGTCTTGCAGGTCTTTTAGACCTTGGATACGTGGCGTTCTTTGCGGTGGGGGGTTACACAACTGCAGTTTTGACTTCTCCTAATTCGCCGTGGTTCTCTCCTGAAACTCATTTTGGGATTTCACTGCTGGTCGTTGTGGTGATGGCGACTTTAGCGGGCCTCCTGATAGGCGCTCCCGTCATTCGCATGAGAGGAGACTATTTAGCGATTGTTACTTTAGGATTCGGTGAAATCATAAGACTTCTTTTCTTGTCTGACTGGCTGAAGCCTTATTTAGGAGGGTCACAAGGTATCACGAACGTCCCTGCAATAGACCTAGGACCTTGGGAAGTGAGAGGGGCGGATCCTAGATCTGTTTTCTACATGGTTCTCGTTTTTTGTGTTTTTGCTATATACATTTCGTGGCGACTTCAAGGGTCTCGTTTAGGTCGAGCATGGATGGCTATAAGAGAAGATGAGAGTGTTGCTGAAGTAATGGGAATAAATACAGTTAATTCCAAATTAATGGCTTTTGTAGTCGGAGCTGTTTTGGCTGCATTTAGTGGAGCTGTTTTGGCGGCTAAAGTCGGATCTGTTTTCCCAAAGAGCTTTGAGATTCTCGTATCAATCATAATTCTCGTAGTTGTGATAGTGGGAGGCATGGGCAGTATTACCGGAGTAATGGTTGGTTCGTTAGTTCTAATAGGGATTCTTGGCGGACCGCGACAACCGGGACTTCTTCAAGAGTTCCAGAACTTTAAACTGTTGATTTATGGAGCTCTGCTTGTTTTCATGATGCTTAAACGCCCTGAGGGTCTTGTGCCCACTGCACGTCGAACTAGGGAATTGCATCAAGAAGAATATCTTCAAGATGCATGGTTGGGTGATGATGAGAGTGAAGATCGGGAAGAAGTGGGAGAGCAACTATGAGTTTGTTGGAAATTCATAACCTTCAGGTCACTTTCGGAGGGCTAGACGCACTTTCAAATCTCGATTTTTCTATCGAAGAAGGAGAAATTGTCAGTGTTATTGGACCGAATGGTGCTGGGAAAACAACGTTTTTCAACACAATTTCAGGAATGATTCCTCCAACTAGTGGAGAAATCATCTTTAATGGCGAGTCAGTTTTAGGTCTTGATCCAAATCAAATAACAGAGATGGGGATCGCTCGAACATTCCAGAATGTGAGACTATTCCCGAATATGACGGTTCTAGAGAATGTGATGGTTTCACAACACTGTCGAACGTCACAACTGGTAGTGGGAGCTTTGTTTCAAACGAAGGCATTCAAACAAGAAGAGAAAGAAATACGCGAACGCTCTGAAGAAATTTTGGGCTTTTTCGGAACTCGTCTCGTTGGATACCGTTTAGATCAACCAGCTTTCGCATTGTCGTATGCAAATCGACGCAGGCTTGAAATTGCACGCGCAATGGCGACGCAACCGCGTTTATTGTTATTAG
This sequence comes from Acidimicrobiaceae bacterium, assembly GCA_002716285.1. Classification (GTDB taxonomy): domain Bacteria; phylum Actinomycetota; class Acidimicrobiia; order Acidimicrobiales; family MedAcidi-G1; genus MedAcidi-G1. Next base: position 35,318 of record PBAM01000010.1, on the reverse strand, counting down.
ACGAGCCAGTTGCAGGTATGAATCCGATAGAAACGACAGAGTTAACGGGACTGATCAGCAAGCTGCGCGATGAATGGGGATTCACAATTGTAATCATCGAACACGATATGAAAGTAGTTAGAGATGTTTCCGATCGCGTAGTGGTTCTAGACCATGGTGTACCAATAGCTCAGGGAGCATACGACGAGGTTTCAACCAATCCCAATGTCATCGAAGCATATTTGGGTAGACCAGTAGAGGCTAAATCATGACAGAAACAGCTTTACTAGAGTTTCGTTCGGTCAACACCCATTATGGGGCTGTTCACATACTTAAAGATGTTGATCTGGCTATATACCCGGGCGAGATGGTTTGCTTATTGGGTGGCAATGCAAGCGGAAAATCAACGACTTTGAAAACTCTGTTAGGTATGGTTACCCCTACCTCTGGTGAAGTTCTTCTCGATGGTGAAGTGGTCAATGACAAACCAACGAGTTACAGGGTAATCAATGGTGTGACGATGGTTCCTGAAAATCGCCGACTTTTCAAACGTTTAACAGTCAAAGAGAATCTTGAACTTGGTGCTTACTTGCGAAATGATACCGAAGGAATCGAGGAGGATCTTGAAAATATTTATGAACTTTTCCCGCGTGTCAAAGAAAGACTTTCTCAAAAGGCAGGAACCCTTTCAGGAGGTGAGCAGCAGATGGTGGCAATCGGACGTGCGTTGATGTCGCGCCCAAGGGTTCTTCTTATGGATGAACCATCAATGGGACTAGCTCCTGCACTCGTGCAACAGAATTTTGAACTTATTCAACAAATCCACGAAGAAGGAATGGCTATTTTTATGGTGGAACAAAATGCCAATATGGCTTTGTCTATTGCTGATAGAGGTTGGGTTTTACAAACAGGCAGAGTTGTGCTCGATGATACTGCTGAAGCTTTGCTAGCTAATCCAGAACTGCGCTCTTCTTACCTTGGAGAGAGTTAGATAACAGCTTTTTCCAAAAAAGGTTCATTTTTAAGAACCCTACTGTAATCAAGCTCGGTTAAGTCGAGAGATCGGTATTCACCGTAAGTGATCAGTTCACTCAGTCCTCTTCCCACACCAGGGCTCTGTTGGAATCCATGTCCACTAAAACCGTTACAAAAAAAGAAATTTGGCAGCGTTTCACAAGTACCAAGTATCGCATTTTGATCCAAAGTATTGTAAGCGTAATGACCAGCCCATGAACTCATTACCTTAATTTTTTCAAAAGCTGGAATACGGTGAGCTAGTACGGGCCAGATATTTTCTTCCCATTCTTCACCCCTTACTTTGAAGTCATCAGGATCGACCTCTAAATCATTTGCAGGGGGTGCGCCTGCTAGAAAATGAGGAGGATCAGTTCTCACATGAACCCCCGAAGGGTCAATCGTTAGTGGAAGGGTTTGCCCATTAAGAACTTCACGGCAGTCGAAAACAAAAGCTGCTCTTATTCTTGGTTCGACTGGAAGTTCCAGTCCTACCATTTCAGCTATCCACCTTGCGCGGGGACCGGCGCAATTCACTACACGTGAACATGAAAGAATTTCACCGGAATCCAATTTCACTTCCCTCACAAGACCTTTGCTTTCATCAAAATTTATTGAGATAACCCGATCATTTAAATATTCAACCCCGTTGTGTCTGGCTCGTAGTTTTAAACCTTGCATCAATGAAAATGCATCCAGTGTTCCTTCGTTTTTAATTCCTAAACTCCCACCCTCCAGGTCATCGGTCTTCATGTAAGGAAATCTTTTCTTAATTTCACTTGGTGAAAGCAGCACTACTTCTGCTCCACATTTTTTTTGAATCTCGTGGTTATCTATCAAATTTCCCATTCCATCTTTAGAAGCTAGAAAAAGGTAGCCAGTTTCATGAAAAGGAAGTTCGGGTGCCTCTCCATTCACTTCAACATGGTTATGAAAATTTGAAAAAAATTCTGTAGCAAACATCGAAAGTTTAATATTTACAGGTTGTGAAAATTGGTGCCGAATACTTGCCTCAGAAAGTGCCGTGGAAGATTGTGCATATGTGGGATCTGGTTCGATAACTACTATATTTCCGTCATAGTCGGGATTTTCAGATAACCAATAGGCAGTAGAACTACCCATGACGGCGCCTCCGATGATTAAAGTATCGAAATGTTTCATGAGATACCCTCAGTTATAAATCTTAATTTAAGTTTCTTTTAAATTTTGCCCGACATTTCAAGAAACATAACCCTGCGCCAAATCATTTTCAATTGAATCTGGATTTCTGTCTTCCGGATTACCGAAACCTCCGCCACCTGGAAGTTCTAAAATCAGTCTTCTTCCTTCTGGAACAGGTTGTTTTCCCTTTGCATCAAAGGGTGTTCCGTCATCGAGATACACCCTTCCAGGGGAGCCGCTTTCTCCTCCGTTACGTCCTCGTGCAGGGTTTTCGACTCGGTCAAACATGCAGCTAAAGAAAAATTTGTAACCCTCAGAAGGAGCCAGCTCAATTATTTGACCTAATCCACCGCGATGGCGCCCATCTCCTCCTGAATTTGGTCGCAACTCTTTTCTCCATATAACTATTGGTCCGACTTGTTCGGTTGCTTCGGATGACATTGTTCTGACACCACTAGGAAAAGCAGTACTACTTAGTCCATCTAAATTTGGTCTGGCTCCCGTACCACCGCTATTGAACATGAGTATTTCTCTTGGTGGCAAATCTAGATTCAACTCAGCAGACCTCGCGCTGACATGAAAGTTCCATAGAGCTCCTGCACCTTCTGCTGGAATGACTTCAGGGAGAGCTTCTGATATGGCGCCTAAGCAAAGATCTGTTACAAAATGTCCAGTCACATGTCTAACTGCAACAGGGTCAGGATGTTTAGCATTGAGTATGCATTGTTCTGGTGCACTAACAGTGAAAGCCGCTAGTGATGCATAGTTGCTCGGCATCTCAGGGGCCAGTGCTACAAGCATGGCATACGAATAATAAGCATGAGCGTAAACTAATGGTACGTTCACCCCATGCTCGCAGGTTGGCGAAGTTCCTCCGAAATCAGCATGTGCACCTTCTTTATCGACTGTAATAGTCACCTTTAAGGTGACTGTCTCGTTGTACCCATCAACTTGCATTTCATTTTTGTATTCACCTGGCTTCAACTTCGAAAGGCGTTTCATTGTGGCATCATGTGTTTTTTCAAAGATGAATTCAGCTAGATCTTCTAAGTCATCTAAATGGAATTCGTCAAGCATTCCATGTAGGCGTCTAATACCTGTTTCATTAGATGTTGAAAGAGAATGAAGGTCACCAACTACTTGTGAAGACTCACGAACGTTATGGCGAACTATATTTATCAGATCTTCATTTAATTCACCGCGTTCCAACAATTTCATAATAGGAACGAAAAGCCCTTCTTCATAAACTTCAGTTGCGTCAGGTCCGAAACCCCTGCCACCGACGTCTACCACATGAGCAGTGCAGCCGAAATAACCTATTAGGTTTGCATCTCTGAACACAGGGGTAACAACTGTGAAGTCATGCAAATGACCCGTGCCCTTCCACGGATCGTTAGTTATGTAAACATCGCCTTCGTAGATTCTGTGAGGTCCGATATCTTCTATGAAGTTAACTACAGCCGCTGCCATAGTGTTTACATGTCCCGGAGTTCCAGTTATTGCTTGTGCAATCATTCTTCCCTTAGTGTCGTAGACACCTGCTGAGAGATCTCCTGCTTCTCTAACGCTTGTACTAAAGGCCGTACGAACGAGAGCCAGAGCTTGTTCTTCAACTATTGATATAAGCCGATTCCACATCACTTGATTTTTTAAATGTTTCATTCGGCAGCCTCAGTCTTTTTAGTTATCAGCAGACAGTCATCTTGCTGGACAGACGACTTCTTTTCACTAGAAATCCAAGTTGTTGTTTGAGCCTCAACAATTATCGCTGGACCCATAACACAGTCACCGGGGGTTAAATTTTCACGCTCAAAGACAGAGGCGTCAACTTCAGAATTCTTGACTGGGTCATAGATGATACGTTTAAAATTGCTTGTAACAATATTTTCAGAACCAACAGTAATAGTCTTTTCAATTTCTGGTCGTGGAGAAGTCACCTTTACGGACCATCCGACTACTTCAATCTGCAGACCTTCTATGGCTCTACCAAAATGTTCCTCATAGGTTTTCTCGAACTCGTTATTGAGTAATTCGATACCAAGGTGGTCAAATATCGCATTTTCCAGAGGGACAGTGATTTCCCATCCTTGTCCTACATACCTCATAAAAGCACAACGTTCCACAATGAGACTCTCGACAGAGAAATTCTCATTCGATGCATCCATTACAAATTCTGTAGCCTCTGAAGTCAGATTGCTTAGAAGCTGGTTTACGCTTTCATGGTCAAAATTTTCAATGGATACGTAGAAACTTTTTAAAGCTTCATAGGAAAAGGGTGTTCGAAGAAAACCTATGGCAGAACCTACACCTGCTCCGGGAGGGATAAGTAATCTTTCTATTTCCAACTTATCGCATAAGCGAGAGGCGTGAAGAGGCGCTCCGCCGCCAAACGCAATCATTGTGTATTGGGATACGTCTCTACCATTTTCTACTGCATGAACACGAGCTGCATTAGCCATATTTTCATCGACAACCTCGATGATTCCAATCGCTGCATTTTCAACAGCTATTTCAAGTGGCTCTGCTACATCAGCTAACAGAGCCTTTCTAGACTCTTCGGGAAGGAGGTCAATATCATCTGCACCGAAAGTCTCCGGTGAGATTCGACCAAGCAATATGTTTGCATCCGTTACTGTTGCTAGAGAACCGCCTAATCCATATGCCGCCGGCCCTGGTTCGGAACCTGCACTTAGGGGACCGACTCTTATCTGTTTAAGGTCATCAACATTTGCAATTGATCCACCGCCAGCTCCTATTTCAATCATTTCTATAACAGGTATTGATATAGGCATTCCGCTTCCTTTAGTGAAGCGGTGGGTTCTCGCTACTTCAAAAGTCTTTGCAGATCGTGGAGATTGTTCATCTATGAGGCATATTTTTGCAGTTGTGCCTCCCATGTCATAAGAGAGAGCAGCATCTATTCCGTGACGAGCAGCAATTTCAGAAGCGAAAATAGCGCCACCTGCAGGGCCTGATTCTATGAGTCTTACAGGAAATTTTATTGCACTTTCTATACTGATCAATCCACCGCCAGAATGGATGAGATGAATATCGCATTTCGCTCCGGTGTCAGCTAATTTCGTTTTAAGCCTTTCAAGATAAGCAGCCATCATTGGTTGGATGTAGGCATTTGCACATACTGTGTTAAATCTTTCAAACTCTCTCATTTGAGGAGACACTTCGGATGAAATTGAAACTCTCATATTTGGAAGTTGATCTAAAAGCATTTCCTGAAAGAGAGATTCATGGCTGTCATTCATGTATGAATGTATGAAACCTACCGCTACGGCTTCATACCCGTTCTCCTCAAGAGCCAAGAGGTTGATCAAATTTTTAGCTTCCGTTTCATCAAAAGGTAAAAGTACAGAACCATCGGCAGATATGCGTTCTGAAAGCACATATCTGTCTTTTCTCTCAATTAGAGGTTTGGGCAATTCAAGATTGAGGTCATATTGTTCGAATCTGCTCTCAGTTCTCATTTCAACCGTGTCGCGAAAACCTTTTGTGGTTACAAAAGCTGTTCTTGCTCCAGTTCTCGAGATCAAAGCATTTGTGGCAAGAGTTGTTCCATGTATAAAAGAGTCAAGTTCGGAGAGATCAGTTCCTGAATCGGCTATAACTGCATTGATACCTTGGAGCATTCCTATTTCGGGTGATTCGTAAGTAGTGAGAACTTTCGTTGAAAAGATTTCCCCTTCCGTTTCAAGCACTACGTCGGTAAATGTTCCTCCAACATCAGCTCCGATTCGTATTTTATTCGTGACCATTAGGGTGTTACTCTCCTTCGAGAACGTCCTTTAAAGGTGGGAATGTGGAAGGGGGGACTATATCCACTGTTGCAGATCTCTGTTGCGAAAGCATTCCGCCATCCACTTTAATTACATCCCCAGTGATGTATTTGGCATCCTCAGAGGCAAGGAAAAGTGCTGGACCAGCCATATCATCAGGATCGCCAGGGCGACCGAGAGGTATATTCTCACCCCGTAGATTTCTTGCTTCTTCATCCATTCCCTCAGTGTCGATTGAACCGGGCATGAGTGCGCACACTCTTATGCCATAAGGTCCCAAATCAAGAGCCATTGCTCTAGTAAGGGCTTCTATGCCTCCCTTTGAAGCGTCATAGGCTGTGAAGGATCTGTGTGCACGAGTAGCACCACCTGACGACATGTTGATAATCACACCGTGTTTTTTGGAAGCCATGATCCTTGCTGCTTGTTGGGAGCAAAGGAAATGCCCAGTTAAATTAACGTCAATAATGCGTCTCCACCAAGCCTCATCTGCTTCGAAAAAGTGAAGCATTGGACTTACGATCCCTGCATTGTTTACAAGTACGTCAACAGTTCCGAAAGATTCTAATGCCGAGTCGAAAATTCTTTTCACATGACTACTATCAGCTACGTCAGCGACAACTCCAATAGCATCACCTCCGTTGTCATTGATAACCGCAACTACTTCATTGACTCGATCTTCATCAATGTCATTCACGACTACTTTGGCGCCCTCATCTGAGAATCGTTCCGCTATAGCACGTCCAATTCCTTTTCCAGCACCAGTGACTACGACTACTTGATCTTTGTGATTCTTACTCATTGGTTATCCTCAAACAAATTAGTTGATGTTAAGGATATCGAAGATATAAAGATACTCAGTCACTTGAGTGGAAAGCTAAATGTGTGTGCCTTCGCACATAGTTTCCAGTTGCGTAGGTGGAGGAACTTTCATCCACATAGAAATCAGGAAAATTTCTCAAGATCCCCTTAAGTGCAATAGAGGACTGTAGGCGAGCGACAGATGCACCTAGACAAAGATGTGCGCCCGATCCGAAACCCAACGTTCGTTTTATTTTTCGACGAATGTTTAGTTTTTCAGAATCTTTACCAAATTCGCGTTCGTCTCTATTACCAGACCCATAACCAATAAGGACACGAGACCCAGAGGATATTTTTTCACCATGCAACTCGAAGTCTTCTAGAAGAACTCGACTGAGACCTTGAACAGGAGAGGTCATTCTTAACAATTCTTCAATTGCCTCAGGTAAAAGTCGTAAATCTTCTAACAAAAGTTTTCGCTGATCGGGGTTCTCAGTCAGCAACACTGCTGAACCACCCAATAAGCCAGTTGTCGTGTCGTTTCCGCCTGCGATCATCGTGAAAGCTAATCCGAGAATCCACATGATAGAAACTTTCTCTTCACCCATTTCTAGGAGTTCTGAAATCAAATCATCCCCAGGTTTACTCTTCCTCCACTCGATCATTTCTGTGAAGTAACTTGTAAGTTCAATAATGGCATCGAGTCCTTCACTATCTTCATTTTGGACTGCACCTGCAACGATTCTTTCAGTCCAAGTGTCAAAAATCACTCGATCTGATGCTGGTACGCCTAAATACTTTGAAACCACGAAACTCGGTAGGGGCTTAAACAGTTCAGAAATAATGTCACAGCTTTCTAATTCCTTTATTCTGATTATTGCTGTCTCGACAAAAGAATTAATGTCCTGCCTCATGTCTTCAGCTTTTCTAGGAGTGAAACCCTTGCTTATCAGTCTTCTGAATTGGGTATGTTCAGGTGGATCCAGAAAAACTATAGGAGTTGCATCTCCCATTTCTAAATATTCTGAATTCTGATCAATTGTTAGACCATGTTGGGAGGAAAATATATTCGGACTTCTTGCAGCATTAAACACATCTTCGAATCGAGATAAGAACCAATAAGATCCTTCTTCTACGAAATGTACCGGAGAGTTATCTCGCAGATCTGAATACATAGGATAAGGGTTACGCCACGACTCACCAGATCTAGGCACATAGACACTTTTTCCCATATGTAAGGATACTTTTTAGTAAAAAGTTTTCCTTGACACCACTAAGGACAAGTTTGAAGGCAGAATCAATTCTATGAAAAATTTGATTTACACGGAGATTTCTAATGAGTAATTACGACGTAGTTATCGTAGGTGGAGGCTCAGCTGGATGTGTACTTGCAAATCGCTTAAGTGAAAACAGCGATGTGAAAGTCCTTTTACTGGAAGCAGGAAGGCGAGACCATCGATGGGATTTCGTAATTCATATGCCTGCAGCACTTTCATACGGCATAGGTAACAAGTTTTACGACTGGAAGTACGAATCTGATCCTGAACCGGGACTTGAAGGTAGAAGAGTGTCTCATGCCAGGGGAAAGGTTTTGGGGGGTTCTTCAAGTATCAACGGCATGATTTTTCAACGTGGCAATCCTGCTGATTATGAACGCTGGGCTACAACACCAGGTTGCAAAGAGTGGAGCTATCCGCATTGTTTGCCTTATTTCCAAAGAATGGAAACCTGCCTCCATGGGGCAGATAGATACAGAGGGGACAGTGGTCCGTTAATGCTGGAAAGAGGGCCTGCTTCGAGCCCTTTATTCGGAGCTTTTTTTGATGCGGTCCAAGAGGCCGGTTATGAGCTAACTGAAGATGTGAATGGGTATCGCCAAGAAGGGTTCGCTTCTTTTGACCGAAACATTTATCAGGGTAGACGAAATTCCGCTTCAGTTGCTTATTTGCACCCTATTACCTCAAGGGCAAATTTAGATGTCATAACAAGAGCCCATGTCACGAAAATAATTTTCGATGGTGACAGGGCGATCGGGGTTGAGTTCAGAAAAGATAGGCGCAACAAAACAATTACAGCAGGTGAAGTGATTTGTTGCGGAGGTGCTATAAATACTCCACAAATACTACAACTATCAGGAGTGGGTTCAGCTAGAACCCTTGAAGAAGCCGGTGTGAAGACATTGATTGACCTTACCGGCGTGGGTGAGAATTTACAGGATCACTTAGAGGTTTACGTCCAGTACGCCTGCAAAAAACCTGTTTCCATGTCGCCCTATCTGCAGATGTGGAGACGGCCTTTGGTTTTTCTTCAATGGCTGTTGAGAAAAGGTCCAGGTTCAACTAACCATTTTGAAGCAGGGGGTTTCGTAAGAGGAAATGAAAGAGTTGAATGGCCAAATTTGATGTTCCATTTTTTACCTATTGCTATTAGGTATGACGGAAGCACTCCTATTTCAGGCCACGGCTACCAGTTTCACGTAGGACCAATGTTCTCTGATAGTCGCGGAAGTATCAAAATAAAAACAAGCAACCCTTTTGATAAACCATCGATTAGATTCAATTACCTTTCCAGCGAAGAGGATAAAAAAGAGTGGGTTGAGGCTATTCGTGTTGCTAGGAAAATAATGAGTCAACCAGCTTTTGAAGAATTCAATGGGGGAGAGATAGCACCTGGACCAGATATTGAAAATGATGATGAAATTTTGGATTGGATTAAAAAGGATTCTGAGACGGCACTTCACCCATCTTGTTCTGCTCGAATGGGAACAGACCACATGGCAGTAGTAGACCCTTCGTCGATGAGGGTTCATGGGACAGACCGACTAAGAGTGGTAGACGCCTCTGTTATGCCTAACATCACTAATGGTAATATTTATGCGCCGGTTATGATGCTCGCCGAGAAGGCAGCAGACCTCATATTAGGTAATACTCCCTTAGCAGCAGATGACTCACCTGTTTATAAACATGAAGGAGATAAATAGAAATGACTAGCGAAATTGCTATTGGTTCAAGAGTCAGGAAGTCACCTTTCTACGAAGCGACGATTTCACACGGAGTTAAGCAATTTTCTATTTACAACCATATGTATATGCCGACTTCATACGGTAATCCAACTGCTGAATATGAGGCATTAACCGAAAAGGTTTCTATTTGGGATGTGGGGTGTGAGCGTCAAGTAGAGATAGTGGGTCCTGATGCTCTTGAACTGGTCGAATATCTATCAACTAGAGGAATGAGGTCATGCAAGGAGGGTAGATCGCGTTATACACCAATTTGTGACCATCAAGGAATTCTTATTAACGACCCGGTAACACTTTGTTTAAGAGACGATCGCTACTGGGTGTCAACTGCAGATGGTGATCTACTGCTATGGGCTCAAGCTGTAAGTTCTGAAAGAAACTTCAATTGCAGTGTTTTTGAACCCGAAGTTTCACCCTTGGCGGTTCAGGGACCGAAAGCTGATCAAACCATGGTTGATTTACTCGGAGATTGGGTTATGGATATACCTTTCTTTGGTTTTGTAGATACACAATTGGACGACATCCCATTTATAATCTGCCGTTCGGGGTGGAGCGGGCAAGGAGGGTTTGAATTATTTCTAACGGACGACTCTAAAGGAATGGACCTTTGGGAAAGAGTCTGGAATTCTGGTTTGAGATACGGTATTCATCCAGGTACTCCTAATGCGGTTGAAAGGATAGAAAGTGGATTGCTTTCATATAGGACTGACTGTGGAGCTTCAGCGACTCCTTTGGAATTGGGTCTGGAACGTTTTATGAACTTGGAAAGAGAAGAGCGTTTTATCGGAAAAGAAGCCTTAGTAGCGGAAAAAGGTAGAGGCTCTGCAAGAAGGTTGGTGAGGGTTCTGTTGTCAGGCGAACGTCTAGCTTCGCCAACTGAAGAGCCATGGACGGCATTTGATGAATCAGGAAATGCAATCGGAGAAATACGCGTCGCAGCATGGTCGCCCGCCATGGAAGGAAATTTAGGGTTGGCATTAATTTCAAGTAAAGATGCTGGTGATGATTTCAATGCAGAGAGTAAAGATGGTCAAAGTTATAGAGCCACACACTTAAGTTACTTTGGTGAGAGATAACCCTACTTTGTATATTAGGGAAATTTCATAATCGAATTTTCCCAACTGTAAAGTCGGCAAGCCTATGGGCGAGAATGTTGGAATGGAAAGTCAAAGCCAGTTCCTTGAACTATCAGATGAAGACCCAGACACCATCTATGAACTATTTGAGAAACATGGCTGGGGGGATGGTCTGCCACTGGTGGCACCGACAGATAAGCGTGTGACTGAAATGCTTAGTTGTATAGAGGCTTCACCAGAAGAAGTGCTGACAGTTCTTCCACCACGAGGAGGCTCGGCAACTTACAGGTCTGTAGCGGTTAATGCCGTTTTAGCGGGCTGCAAACCGGAATATTTTCCTGTTGTTGTTGCGGCTGTAAAAGCCTTAGGTAATCAAAGGATTAATTTGCGTGGAGTTAACACAACTACTCACCCTGTTGCTCCTTTATTGATAGTTCATGGGAGAGCAGTGGATGAACTTGGTTTCAACTCCGGTTTAGGGGTATTTGGGCCCGGTAATAGAGCAAATGCAACGGTAGGGAGGGCGATACGACTGATATTATTGCATATCGCAGGAGCGGCACCAGGTCCTGGCGATGCCTCAACGCAGGGACAGCCCTCGAAATACACCTACTGCATCGCAGAGAATCAAAAGGAAAATCCGTGGGATTCATATCCGGTAACGCTTGGAGTCAATTCAGAAAGCGCACTTACTGTGCACTGCGGAGAAAACCCACATAATTTTCACGATATGGAATCAGAAAACATTGAGAGAATACTTGATAAGGCTGCTTCAGCTATGACAACTTTTGGAGTCAATAATGCCTGCATATCAAGTGGTGAATGGTTCGTAATCCTTTGCCCTGAACATGCTGCCACTGCGTTCGATCAAGGTTGGGGTAGAGAAGATGTTTCTGACTACTTATTTGAGAAAGCGAGAATGACAGCTGGCCGTTTTAGAGAGCAGTTCAACTTATTAGCATGGGCGGATTGGATGCATTCACTTTCAGATGATGAGTTAGTTCCAATGACTCAACAGGTTGAAAACATCAAAATTCTAGTAAGTGGAGGCGCCGGAAAGCATTCATGTGTAATTCCTAGTTGGGGAATGACTCGCAGTGTGACAGTTCCAATATGAAAGGAGTGAGGGGGAGGTCTAGTCTATGAATATGAAGATTCACAGTCCTGAAGGTGATTTAATGGATGAAGTGGTTGAGTTGTGTTCAACTACACCATTGTTCTCCGGAGGAAAAATAGGAGTTCTTGAGAATGGCAAACCAAATGCTGATTTGTTATTAACAAAGATTGCTGAAGGGCTTGCAGGAAGAATCAATGCAAAGTTCTCGATAACCACTGGAAAAGGCGAAAGAGCTAATGCTGCGACGGCATGCAACCCTCAAGTTGTTGGAATGCTTGCAGAAGAAGTTCAATTGGTTTTAACCGGCTCAGCTGATTGAGGATCTTGTACTTCGTGGAGTGTCCATGATTTGATTGAAATTGAAAAAGCGGGAGTGCCGACTGTTGTTTTCACTACAGAAAAGTTTAAAGAACTGACTCATTCTGCGGCTAATAGCTTGGGAATGCCAAAGGCTAGAATTGTGGTAGTTCCCCACCCCCTAGGTGGCACGGAAGAAGAGGTTGTTATTGGCTGGGTAGAGACAGCTCTGGATGATTTGCTGAAAGTACTGGAGAACTAATTTGCCTATTGAAATCGACCATTCAGGAAAAAATGTTGTTGTAACTGGCGCTGGTGCTGGAATAGGACGCTCTATAGCATCTCTGTTCGCCCAAGCTGGGGCAAATGTTGCTGTGTTGGATAAGAGAGCTGACAAGGCACAGGAAACTGTCGAATTGCTGGCTGCTTTAAATCAAGGTTCATCTTTCTCCGTCGTTGGTGATGCTCGCGAAGAGAAGCAGGTTGAAAGAATGTTTGATGAGTCTTCGGAGAAACTTGGAGGAATTGATGTAGCAGTTAACAATATTGGAATGCTTGGACCAGAGGGAACTGCTTCATTATTGGAAATGGATGAGAAAAAATGGAGGGATGTAATAGAACAAAATCTTCTAGTTACAGCCTTATCCATGAAGTCAGAAGCAAAACATATGAGCGAGTCGGGAAGAGGCGTAATCATAAATGTGAGTTCAGGTGAAACTACAAGACCCAGTCCTTTCTTAGCGGGTTATGGCGCGGCTAAAGCGGGAATAAATCACCTGACTCAGACAGCGGCAGTCGAATTTGGGCCTATGGGTATAAGGGTTCTAGCAATTGCTCCAGGTACAACTTTGACTGAAACAGTCGTAGATTTTTTTGATGATGATCGAATTTCTGCCATACAACAATCAAATCCACTGAGAAGGATGAGTGATATTGAAGACTTAGGTCACCTGTCCGTTTTTTTAGCCTCTGATTTTGCCCAAAATATTACTGGTCAGCTGTTTTTAGCCGATGCAGGTGCTCATTTGTCTCGCGAGAGACCACCAAGTGTCTAAAGGGTTTCATATGCAAATCAACAATCCCATGGAAAAATATGGCTAGTTTCCCATCTTCTGACCCATTGAGGCCTATCACTCATGCGGAAACCTCTTCTTTTGTTATAGACGGAGTTGTCCACTTGCCTGAAATAGTGCACAAAGATTGGGTTGACTTACTCGATTCTGCTTTGAAAGTTATGCTTAATGAACCAAAAATGTTTGCTGACCTTACAGCACTTGGGAGTGACTTAAATAAAACTCAAGATTTGACGGTTTTAACTGACGAAGGTGTTAAAGGTGGGCGATTTTTGTCGGGAGTAGATCACTGGAAAGAGGATGAAATTTTTGCCGCGTTTGCAAAAATCTCCCCTCTTCCTTCGATTGTGGCAGAACTTATGAACTCGGAAAAGGTTTACCTGTATGAAGATTCGGTTTTGATTAAAGAACCGGGTACGGCTGAGAGAACCGCCTTCCATCAAGATTTGGGTTATTTCCATATAGAAGGGGAAAACATTTGCACGGTCTGGGCTCCTCTGGATGACGTTGATTCTGAAACAGGTGGAGTCGTTTATCTCCGATCCTCTCATAAGAGCAACAAAGTATTTAAACCGAATTGGTTTGTCGTGAATGAATCTTTACCCGGAACTGAAGGAAATGATCTGCCCAATATTGAAATAAGTGACGAAAAGCTGGATTTGATTCAATTCAATACAAAACCTGGAGATTTAGTTGTGCATCATGCATTAACCCTTCATGGGGCAGGTGCGAACAGTTCAGCTTCTAGACAACGACGGGCAGTTTCAGTTCGTTACTGTGGGGACGATTCCACCTACAAGATTCGCTCTGGAGCTCCTAAGAAACCGCATCATGAAAACATGCGAACAGGTGAACCTGTGGTTGATCATCCTGATTGTCCACTGGTTTGGGGTTAGCCAGAGAACTACTAAAAAATCAAATTACTTATGGGTGTGGGATAAGACAGCGCGCACAGCATCATTTGCTGTGGTTCTGTTCAATACTGCCATAGCCTCATCGATTTGATCTATTGTGAAGACTTCTCCAAGTAGCGGGGCAGTCGGAAATTCCTTTGTATTAAGAATTTCTACTGCTTCTTTTAATGATTTATTAGTACCACCCGCTCCACCATGGATGGTAATTCCTCGCATGACAGCATTGTCTGTTATGACTGGAACCGCTTCTCGGTCTTTAAGACCAGCCCAAATCACGTCACCGCCATATCTGACTAGGTCGAGGCATAATCCTGGCACCAATGGTGCGCTGCTTAGATCGACGACAAGATCTGCCATCATGCCACCAGTGATATCTGTGATTTTTTCGACTGGGTCTTCGTTCGAGACATCAATAACGAAATCAGCTCCGATTTTTTCTGCTATGGATAGTCTGTGGTCATCTTCGCTGGTTCCTGTAACAATAACTTTGTCGGCTCCCATTTGTTTGGCCATAGCAGCAAAAGTTAAACCCATGTGGCCGGGTCCTTGTATTACTACTTTCATTTTTTGACTCCAGCGGATCCGACTTGTCCACGCAATGACATTGCTTAGGGGTTCAAAAATAGTCAACTCTTCAGCAGGTATGTCATTAGTTAAGCGCTCAAGTTGGGTTTTCGGAAGAATGGACATGTATTCTCCGTAACCTCCCCAGAGCCCTTCAGCTTTATCCAGTCCAAAACTGTATCCGTAGCAACTGATGCCGAAGGGATTTACATCTGAAGGTTCTGTAGGGACAACAATGTTTACTGCTACACGATCTCCGATTTCAACTTCGAGTTCTGACTCTGAGTCCAAATCATAGACTCTTCCAACTATTTCGTGTCCAGGAACAGTTGGTGAAACTTCTCCAGGGACATGTTTTTGACCGTTTAATTGAGCAACATCACTGTGACATAGGCCGACGGCTTCAACAGCAAGAACTGCTCCACCTTTTGGAGGTTTGGGGATATCAAAGTCGTCTTTTTTCTCCCAACTACCATCTCCGTTAAAGATTACAGCGGAACAATTTTTCACATTTGACACTGAAATTAACTCCAAAAATTATAGACGTTGCAGAAGGGTTCCGGTTCCCAGTCCACCGCCACAACACATTGTCACCAAAGCGTGTTCGGTGTCAGTCCGGTGGAGTTCGTGAACTGCTTTTGTTGTCAGTATTGCACCTGTTCCACCAAGAGGATGACCTAACGCTATTGCTCCTCCATTTGGATTGACACGCTCCATGTCCGGGCTGGTTTCTTTTTCCCACGCGAGAACTACAGACGCAAAGGCTTCGTTAATTTCAACGAGGTCTATATCGTCTATTTTCATTCCATTGTCTTTTAGGATTTTTTCAGTTGCGAATATTGGTCCTGTGAGCATGAATTCAGGGTCTGAACCGACCAAGCAACTATCAACGATTTTAGCTAGAGGTTTTAATCCAAGATCTGCTGCTTTTTGGGCTGTCATCATTAATACTGCTCCAGCGCCATCAGAGATTTGTGAAGATGTTCCAGCGGTGTGAACACCATTTTCACGTCCTGATGGTTTCAGATTTGAAAGAGACTCCATAGTGGTTTCTCGAAGTCCTTCGTCGCGAGTGATTGTGACGCTTTCTCCTGAGAGATCTCCGTTTTCATCGCTGACTGGAACTTCTATTGGGGTTATCTGTGTGGCGAATCGATCTTCTGACCATGCCCTGGCAGCGCGATCTTGAGAAAGTTTTCCGAAGGCGTCGCAATCATCACGGGTAATTTCCCAATGGTCAGCGATTCTTTCAGATCCTTCGAACTGACTAGTCATCTCGAAATGCTCGAAGTAGTTACGATTTACCGGACTTCCTGCGTTGGGTTCTTTAGGAATTGTCGCCCCGAAACCGACTTGGCTCATAAGTTCCACACCGCACCCAATAGCGGAATCGACAGTTCCTGAAGCTACTAAGGCGTATGCAAGATTCGTTGCCTGTTGAGAAGAACCGCATTGTGCATCGACGGTTGTGGCGGCCACTTCGATAGGTAAACCGGCGGTCAGCCATGCTGTACGAGTTACATTCATAGTTTGCATGCCTACTTGTCCTACGCATCCACCCACAACTTGTCCAACTTCTTTAGGGTCCATTCCAGTTCTGGTAAATAAAGCAGATTGAACTGCCCCTAGTAGGTCTACGGAGTGTGAGTTGGAAAGACCACCACCTCTTTTACCTATTGGGCTTCTCACAGCGTCTACTATCACAACTTCTTCCATTTTTTCTCCTTGTTTATTTCACTTAGTGGGTATTAATACTTTCAGATCGGCAGGTTTCCAGTAGCTGAAGAAGTGGAACCATGATCCTTAAAGGCGGCTATTGTTCTTTGAGCTATACGCATTTGATGGATTTCATCAGCGCCGTCGGCAAATCTAGACCATCTTGCATGTTGATACATGTGAGCCAGAGGGGTGTCTGTTGAGTATCCGAGAGCGCCGTGCACTTGTATGGCACGGTCTATTATTCGGTTGAGGCTGTTCGCTACGAAGTGTTTTGTCATTGAAACTTCTGATTTAAAATCATCCCCATTGTCAATTTTCGAAGCAGCATGTAGGACCATTAATTTACATTGATAAAGCTCCATCGCAGAGTCAGCGATCATCCACTGAATTCCTTGTTTTTCAGCCAGGATTGAACCGTGACTGTATCTTTCCAGGGATCTTTTAACCGTCATGTCAAGTGCCATCTCTGCCTGGGCAATCCATCTCATACAGTGTGCTAGTCGAGCTGGACCTAAACGGTACTGACCAAGTAAATGTCCTTGACCTCTACCACCTAACATCTGAGAGTCGTGAACTCTAAGGTCTTCGATAACTATTTCAGAATGGCCTGTTGATCCGTGCATTGTTTCAATTTCTCGAACTTCAGTCCAACCATCGGATGGAAGATCGATAATAAAAGCAGTATTTGCTGCTTGTGGTAATTCAGGGTCATCTTCGGTTCTGGCGATAAGGATTGCAAAATTTGCGCGATGTGCATTTGAAATGAACCATTTATGCCCGTTGATAACCCATTCTTCACCATCTTGATAGGCATTTGTCTCAATAAGCGTTGGATCTGATCCTGCTACTTCTGGTTCAGTCATAGCAAAACAAGAAGTAGCTGTTCCATTACAAAGAGGTTTCAGGTATTTTTCCTTTTGCTCGTCTGTGGCCCAATGCAACATAGTGTGCATGTTTCCTTCATCGGGAGCCTGACAATTGAGCACCCAGGGACCGTAGTAGGATTTGGCTGCTTCTGCTTGAACCATGGCCATAGCTACGTGCCCTAGTTCCATTCCTCCCCATTCTTTTGGCATATGAGGCAACCAGAGTCCTTCCTCGAAAGCCTCTTTTCGCATTTCAATTAGTTTGCCAATCCTGTCTTTAGGATTTAACGGTTCGGTTCCATTGGAGCCTTCTATTATTTCTTCTCCGGGTTTCACTACCCGTTCAATGAACTCGCGGACGTTATTCCGTATTCCTTCCAGCTCAGGCGAAAGTGTGAAATCAATTGCCATTAGATGTCTTTGCTGGGCCTTCCAGGTCCCTCCGTTGGCATGCCACCCATATCAGGATTGAGTTGTGCATCCTTCATTAGTTCCTTAACAATGTCGGTAAGTCCTTCAGGATCATCTGTTTGTTTAGCAGAGGGTCCTAGATGCCATTGTTCGGCTATTCCAAGTCTTTCTCCGACAACATCGAATACTCGCCCTGTTACATTTTGAGCTGCTTCGCTACACAACCAAGCAGTGATTACAGAAATCCATCTTGGACTCATTGCTTCTTCAGCACCTTCACCTGTACCGACTATTCCTGGGAGGTCGGCGGTCATACGTGTGAAAGCAGCAGGTGCGAGGCAGTTGACTGTTACACCGTATTTGACTAGTTCCATTGCGGTAATAACAGAAAATGCTGCTATGCCGGCTTTAGCCGCACCATAGTTTGCTTGACCAACATTGCCGTAAATGCCGGAAGGTGAAGAAGTATTGATGATTCTTCCAAAAGCTTCACCTCCAGCTTTAACTGTTTCTCGCCAGAAAACTGACGCGTGATGAACGGTTGAGAATGTTCCTTTAAGGTGAACATTTATCACTGCATCGAAGTCATCTTCAGACATTGAAAAAATCATTCGGTCGCGCAAAATTCCTGCATTGTTGATCAAAATATCCAATCGTCCCCAAGTGTCGATTGCTTGTTGAACCATTTCACCGGCAGCTGTGAAGTCAGCTACGTTCGCACCATTTACGATTGCTTCGCCGCCTATTTCAACGATTTCATTTACTACTTCTTGAGCGGGGCTTAAGTCACTGCCGGATCCATCTATATCGCCACCAAGATCGTTTACGACCACTTTTGCACCTTGGCCAGCAAGCATGAGTGCATGTTCGCGTCCAATGCCTCTTCCCGCTCCAGTAACGATAGCCACACGACCTTCACAGAGGTTGCCCATTATTTATCTCCTAAATTATTGTCCATAATGCAAGTTCATTCATGATGAGTGATTTGCAACTATTAAAGTAAAGCCTAAGGTCGATATTTGAAAGTTAAAAGTAAAAAGGAGAAAAGATGCCAACATGTGCCTTTATAGGTTTGGGAGTGATGGGATACCCAATGGCCGGTTATCTGCAGAATGCCGGCAATCAGACGACGGTTTACAATCGCACAATTTCTAAAGCAGAAAAATGGGTGGAAGCTTATGGCGGTTCGTTAGGAGCTACGCCTTGTGAGGCAGCTCAGGATGCTGATGTAGTGATGTTATGTGTCGGAAATGATGATGATGTTCGGTCAGTTGTTTATGGAGAATCTGGTGTTTTAGAGGGAATGTCATCAGGGTCTGTTCTGGTTGATCATACGACTGCATCAGCGTTTCTAGCTAAAGAGTTGGAAGGAGCTTGTGCAGAAAAAGGCGTAGGTTTTGTTGATGCACCTATCTCAGGAGGTCAGGCAGGAGCTGAATCAGGCCAGTTGAGTGTGATGTGCGGAGGTTCTCAAGAGGCGTTTGCAAAGATTGAACCAATAATAGACGTTTATTCAAAAATCTCGATTCTCGTTGGCCCTTCAGGTCATGGGCAACTTACAAAGATGGTCAATCAGGTTTGCATTGGAGGTTTGTTGCAAGGCTTGTCAGAGGCACTGGAATTTGCGAAACGCTCAAACTTGGACACTGAAAAAGTTCTAGAAGCAATAAGTCAAGGAGCGTCTGCATCTTGGTACCTGAGTAATCGTTCAGAAACGATGCTTGCAGGGGAATTCGACCATGGATTTGCAGTTGACTGGATGCGCAAGGACTTTGGGATAGTTTTTGAAGAGGCAGAAAGGATTGGTTTCAACTTGCCGGTTACGGTGATGGTTGACGGTTTTTTTGCTGAGTTGCAAGAAAAAGGTCACAGCAGATCGGATGTCTCCTCTCTTATAGAATTGTTAACAGAAAAGTAGATATTTCTTGACCAGATGTCCTTCTAATATGGAGAGGGTGGGGCTGAGTCGCTTGCCGTAGTTCTATTCAACTCTCTTCTTGCTCCCTTGTAATCGTTCAAAGCTATGTGTTGGGTTGACCTGTTATCCCAAACAACAAGGTCACCAGGCGACCACTTGTGTCGGAATGTGAACTGGACTCCGGTAGTCCACTGATTCAGCCATTTCATTAAATTTTCTTCTTCTTTATTTTCCAGTCCAGGTCCCTTTAACCCTCGAACATAAGTTGGATTGAAAAAAAGTGATGGTTTTCCGGTTTCGGGATGTTTGCATACCAGCGGGTGTTCTTGCGTAGCTTTGGCCTTTTCAGATGTCTCTATAGTCATGTTTGACAGTTGAGAATGAAGATCTTGTTGATCGGGGGAGTAAGAGGCGCTTGCGGAATGTATTCCACTCATTCCATTTAACAGGGTTTGAGTTTTATCGTCGAGGTGAGAATAAGCCGCAGTATTAGAAGCCCAAACTGTGTCACCACCGATAGACGGAACGTCAATTGCATAAAGGATTGTAAATGCCGGTGGGATCGGAAGGAAGGAAAAATCGCTATGCCAGACACCTCCAAAGTTGAAAGCTTCTGGTTCGGTGTTTTCCTTAACAACTTTAATAACTTCAGCATGTTCATCTATTGGTTTTACGAAAGGAACAGGTGAATAAGGACCAAGTAGGTGGCTGAATTCAACTTGTTGTGTAGGCGTAAGACTTTGATTAGGTATTACGACAACTTCAAATTCGCAAATAACAGCCCTAAGTGATGCCAGCAGTTCCTCATCCAGATCTGATTTCAGGTCGATTCCTGGAACACGGGCTCCCAATACCCCTGTTAGTGGTTCAACGTTTAGTGAACTTTTCACGAGGCTTCTAAAGTATTTGGGAAAGGAAAAGTTTTGTTCGCTCTTCAGTTGGATTAGTGAAGAAATGTTCAGGTGTTCCAGTTTCGACTATTTGCCCATCTTCCATAAACATTATTTTGTCAGCAACTTCTTTAGCGAATCCCATTTCGTGAGTAACGACCATCATCGTCATTCCTGACAAAGCAAGCTCCTTCATCACATCAAGAACTTCTTTAATCATCTCCGGATCTAAAGCTGACGTAGGTTCATCGAAGAGCATTATCTTTGGTTCCATTGCTAATGCGCGTGCAATAGCAACTCTCTGTTGCTGTCCACCTGATAATTGTCCGGGAAATTTGTCAGCTTGTTCAGGAATGCCAACTCGCTCAAGCAGTGATGTTGCTTGCTCTTCAGCTTCAGATCGTGGTTTTTTTCTTACCCAAATAGGAGCAAGACTAATATTGTCCCGAACCGTTAGATGCGGGAAGAGGTTAAACATTTGGAAAACCATTCCAACTTCTGATCTAACTTTTTCGATATTACGAAGATCATTTGAAAGTTCGACTCCGTCAACCAGTATTCGACCTTCTTGATGTTGTTCTAATCGATTTATGCACCTGATCCATGTAGACTTTCCTGAACCAGAAGGTCCTAAAACAACTACAACTTCTTGCTCTTTAATCGTTGCAGAGACATTATTCAAAGCTTGGAAGTCACCGAACCATTTCGAAACTCCTTCGCAAACAATGATGTCTTGAGCATTTGCAAGGTCGCGGTNCCCTCTAACAGAAGAGTTAGTTTCGTTGTCAGTCATTTTGTTACCTTACCTTTCGCCGAGGCCAACGCGTTTTTCAACCCGCTGACTAGCTTTTGACATGGAAAAACAGATCACTAGGTATATTAGCGATACAAAAAGTAAGTTCTCTCTGGTGCTACCCATGTACTGGGTCTGTCCTGGAATTACAGATCGAGCTATATACAGGAAATCGAATATACCTATTATCGCCAACAGGCCTGTTTCTTTAAAGGTGGCTATAATTTGTCCGACCATTGGCGGAATAGCGACTCTTAGAGCTTGTGGTAGCACTATGAAAAATGTTTTTTGAGCATTTGTCATTCCGACTGCTTCAGCCGCTTCATGTTGACCACGTGTGACTGATTGAAGTCCACCCCTTACGTTTTCAGCTAAATATGCAGCTTCGAAAATAATGAAAGCGATAGTTACGGCAGCTATTTCAGTTAGATCCATACCATCAGGTAAAAAGAGCGGCACCATGACGCTAAAGAAAATAAGAATAGTTATCAGAGGAACACCTCTGATGAATTCAATAAAAGTCGTTGAAATCATTCGGAATATTGGAAATTTGGATGTCCGTGCAAGAGCCAACAGAACGCCTAAAGGAAAAGCTAGAACCATCGTGAAGAAAAAGATCATTAAAGTGATGGCAAAACCTCCGATGAAGAAATCACCAGGAACTTTTGCTGTTGAGGGAGTGTTTATTGCTGTGATAAGCCAGCAAAGAATTACCATAGTCGAAATCCATATTTTGGCGTATCTAATTCGCGCTGGTTTCTGACCGCTAAAGGTTGGTGCAGCGAGAGCGAAAAAGGCTAGAACCAGAGTCAAAATTCTCACTATCATGAGCATTTGAAATAAAAATGTTCCAAACCCCACAAAAAGAATTACAGCTGAAATTACTCTTCCTTTCTCTCCAATTTCTGGTTTCGTTAACCAAAGCAGAAGAACTGAGCCAAGAACTGAGAAGAAAATAAATATTGGTACATCTGTTGAGAAAAGATGCCCCGTATCAAAGTCTGGATCTCTAAGAACCAGAAAAAGAAGGAAAAGNGGCGAGATTAACCAAGTTGCAGATAGAACAGCTTTGCTCTTAGTTTCATCGATTTTATCTCTTATAAAAGAACCCAGAAANTATGAACAGATAGTAAGTATGAACATTACCGTCCACGGCAGTTTTGTTGTCATTGCCACCGTTCCAGGTTCTGCNAGAATCCTAGGCGTTCGAGTCGAGAGATAGCTGTGGTGACCGTAGGGAACAACCCACAATGAAAGGATCGCTAAAAGAAAAGCTCCTGAAAGCAGAGTCAAGGAACTGATGGTTTTNTCTTCATCAGCAGGTTTTAGCAATAGGCCGGCTAAGAGTATAAGGGCGCTTACAATCAACCAAATTATTGTTGCTCTGTTACTAAAGGGCGCTAGAAGAGTTGCAATCAATATAAATGAGCCAGCTACCAATAATCGTTTGCCAACTTGACTGATTTGAACTCGTCGCCCAGCACGCCAGAAGGCTAATGAGATTCCTGCAAGAAAGAGTAAAAATCCGAGACTTACCCAAATTCTTACATATTGATGTTCAGGNTAAGCCTGTGTCATTAGTAAGCGCATGTTCGTAGCGGTAGCTGACCATTGTCTCAGAGGGTTGAAAATGAAACTAAGCAACCCTCTGATGATTAGAAGAATTGCTACGGCTGAAATAACTGTAAGAATCGAATTAAAAGTATTAGAGAAAAGATTTACTTTAAGCCATTCGCTAGGAGGAAGAGCCGATACTTTTGGAGGAAGTTCTCTATTAGAAGACTCTGAGAACGGGTCGGATTTAAATTTATTTTCAGGAGTTGTGCTCTTAAAGGTCGTCATCGTTCCACAATCTTCATTCTGACGTTGTAATAGTTGACTATTACAGAAATNGTTAATGAACAGGCGAGGTAGAAGAGCATCCAAATAGCCATTACAGGAAGCGATTTACCTGTTTGGTTGTAAACCGTTTGACCGACTTGAACGATGTCACTGTAACCGACTGCTATGGCAAGAGATGTATTTTTTGTAAGATTGAGATACTGGTTTCCCATGGGAGGCAGGATGATTCTTATCGCCTGAGGGAGAACAATGCGACGAAGAGATTGACCTCTATTTAATCCAACAGCGTTTGCTGCCTCAATTTGTCCTTTCGGAACAGCAAGAATCCCACCTCTTATTATTTCTGCAACAAAAGCAGAAGTGTAAAAAACCACACCAAAGAAAACTGCGGCAAATCCGGGACTCATTGTTAATCCGTTTTTGCCGTAGTTGGCAAATTTTCCTGGTTTCACTATGTCAGGTTTCATTGCATCAAATGGGCGAGCGGCACCGTCTACTTGGAATTTGGCCTCTAGCATCTGGAACAGGTCTCGGCCACTATTTAAAATCCAAGAGGAGATTCCAGACCAACTGATAACTACGATAATTGTNATGAGAGCACCTATAGCAACAAAAATCATCCTGAATATGTCATCATCAATTAAAGAAAGGTGTCCGGTTGCACTTCTGCGGCTTGCAAAAAAGTTTCGAATCCAGCGAGTGGCGAAAAAAAGAAGAATAGAGGATATGAGAACTTTTATCAGTGTTATTGGTATGTTCTCGAAAAGAGTTGATAGGCCTGCAAATATTTCACTTATAAAACTAAATACAGGATGAACAAAAATTCCGATTATCGNAAAAGCGCAAATTGTAAAAAATGTCCAAGAANTAGCGTGAGNGTCTTCGCCCGTCAGCTCTTGTTTATTAAGTCTTTGTTTCTTGATGAAATACGCGACGATACAACCAACTCCAACAACAGTAATCCATTGGTAGAAGCCGTCAGAGATGAAGACTCTGGGCATCGAAATACCTTTGTTTGATGCATGAAACCATCCATTTATCGGTCCCGAATCGAGGCTCAATCTAGGTAGAGCAGTTAAAACTGCGAAATAGAAGATCATTTGAACCAGAAGTGGCACATTTCTTAAGGTTTCTATCCATAAACCTGCAAGACGTTTAATAAGCCAATTATTTGAAAGGCGACCCAATCCAACGACTACTCCGAGGAAGGTGGCGAAAATTATACCCACGACCGCCATTCGTAAGGTGTTCACCATGCCAACCCAAAGTGCTCTACCACCAGTTGCGGGTGAAGTGTCGATACCTTCGCTTAGTTGGATATCGGGAGGTCGTTCNAGGAAGTCGAAACCAGTATTTATATTTCTGGCCTGGAGGTTGTCGCCAGCCTGTCCAGCTAGGAACCACAGTGAAGTTACTACTAATGCCAATAGTCCTAGCTGTGTAACCCATTTAATTACAACTACGTCACGCCATAAAGGAACTCGTTGAGATACTGCCTTCAGTGTGCTTGATGTTTCTTCTGTAGGTGATTGCATAGATTTTCTTTTCATTCAAACCTAAGACTGGATTATAGAGATCATAGCAAATGATGGTGTGCCTGTAGTAAGTAAAAAAGTCCTAGGCCCAAGGTGAGATTCACCTTGGGCCATTAGGACTTCAATTAAAGATAAGAGTTTTACTTATCGTGCTGGTGGAGCATAAATCAATCCACCATCTTTCCAGCCGGCGTTAGCGGAACCTTCACGATATAGACCTACTGGGTTGAGGTTTCTATTGTAAATGTCGCTGTAGTTACCGACTTGCTTGATCACTTGATAGAAAGCGTCTGCGCTTAGTCCCATTGTGGTCTGGAGTTCACCGTCACCACCGAGTAGACGTTGGAGCTCTCCTTCATATGAGGAACCTGCACCAACATTGCTCTGATCTACTCCGTATTCATCAGCAATAATTGTTGCATAAACGGTCCAGTTAATTGCATCTGCCCACTTTGAGTCATTCTGACCGTAGGTAGGTCCTAGAGGCTCCTTGGATATAGGAGTCGCTGGGAAAATTACCCATTCTTGGTGAGCTGGTTGCTGCTTAACTTTTCGACCTACAAGAGCCGATCCGTCAGTGGTTGAAATATCACAAGCACCATCGATGAATCCTTGCCAGTACTCATCACTGGTTTCAAATGTCTTAAGTGTGATATTGACATCTGCGAGCGATGCATATTCAGAAANATTCTTTTCAGTAGTTGTTCCTGCGTTTGTGCATACGACTGCGCCTTCAAGGTCAGCGGCTCCTGAGTTTGCGTTGAACCCATCGGCTGCGCGTCCCATAAGTTGCTGTCCGTCATAGTAAGTTGTTGGCCCAAAGTCCATGCCGACATCAGTGTCGCGGCTTTGAGTCCATGTTGTGTTACGTATCAGTACGTCAACATCGCCACTTTGTACGGCGGTGAAACGCTCTGATGCTGTAAGAGCAGTGAATTTAACTGCATCTGCATCTCCGAGAACTGCAGCTGCTACGGCACGGCAGTAGTCGGCATCAAAGCCAGTTACTGAGCCATCAGCTTGAGTTTCTGAGAACGCAACTGCGCTTCCACTTACTCCACAGNGCAAGGTTCCACGAGCCTGAACGGTGTCTAGAAGACTTCCGTCGGCAACTATTTCAACTTGCGCTGTTGTAGCAGGTGCGGCTGCTGCTGTTGTAGCAGGTGCTGCCGCTGGTGCTTCTTCTTCATCACTACCACAAGCAGCAGCAACAACCCCAATGGTTAGCGCTACCGCAAGTAGTTTCACGAACTTGCTGGTCATAAGTAATTCCCCTCCAATTAACTGGGATATCCAAATAGGTTTTTCCTATTCGACCGTTAACGGTAAATAAACGCTATGTCTGAAAGCCATCAGAGGCAACTTTTAAAAAAATTTCATATTTCTGTAAGGTTTGAGAACTTTAAAAGCCTGGTTTTAAAGGGTTTTGGTTTAGTTGATTTGCCTGTTCATGTCTTTCCAGTAGGGCTCTCGCAGTTTAAATTTCTGCAGTTTGCCAGTGGCGGTTCTTGCAAGTTCTTCAAGAAAATCGATTGAAGTTGGACATTTGAAATGAGCGAGGTTTTCTCGACAATAAGAAATTAATGTTTTTTCATCTGCTGATTCGTTTTCTGTAAGCACAACAAGAGCTTTAACAGTTTCCCCCCACTTCTCGTCTGGTACTCCTATTACAGCAACTTCTGCGACCGACGGGTGAGAGAAAAGAACGTCTTCTACTTCAATTGATGAGATATTTTCACCGCCGGAAATTATTACGTCTTTTTTTCGGTCAGTTATCGTTACGTATTGATCTTTTCCTAGTGTTGCTCCGTCACCAGTGTGGAACCAGCCGTCTGCTAGTGCTTCTTCAGTTGTCTCAGCTTGCTTCCAGTAGCTTTTTAGGACATGGTTGCCTCGCACTAAAAGTTCACCATCTGGCGAAGTGGAGAGATCTATACCAAGTGCTGGGCTTCCGGCACTTGAAAGTAAAGCAGCTCTTTCTTGTGCTGTTTTATCGTCCCATTCTGGGCGGGTACGGTTCATTGTTACGAACGGAGCTGTTTCTGTTAGGCCGTAGATTTGAATGAATTCCCAGCCGAGTTCTGTTTCGACTCTTTCTATCGTTTTGGTTGGTGGTGGTGCTCCTGCAACAACTATCCGCATCTTTCCATTTCCGGGGATTTCTCCATTCCACTCAGCTGCAGCTTCGAGGATTGATGCTATTACAGCTGGAGCGCCGCAGAGCAGAGTCACATCATGTTCTTCGATGCGTTTTAGAATTTCTAAACCGTCAATTTTTCTTAGGACAATGTGTCTGCCTCCCATTCCAGTAATTGCGTAAGGCATTCCCCATCCGTTGCAGTGGAACATAGGAAGCGTGTGCAGGTAAACCTCGCGATGGTCAACGCCAGTTTGCCAACCAAAGACTGCAGCATTCAGCCACAAGTTTCTATGTGTCATTTCCACGCCTTTTGGACGAGCGGTGGTGCCACTTGTATAGTTGATGGTCGCTGTGGCATTTTCATCTGGTGTCCACGGCTTCGGAGTGTTTGTGTTTTTAAATAGGTGATCTGATTCTTCGCCTAAAACAAACAAATGTTTCACATTGATATCTTCAAGATCTTCTTTGAGTTCAGGGTCGATTAGAAGAACTTCCGCTCCTGCATGTTCAACTATGTAAGCAATTTCTTCTTTATTAAGTCTGAAGTTTATTGGAACTCCGATTCTGCCAAATGCGCTGGTTCCAAATAGGAAGATGAGCATCCTCGCAGAATTCTGTGAAACTATTGCTATTCGTGCACCTAGTTCGATTCCAAGATCGTCAAGCCCTGCAGCTAAACTGCGAGCTGATTGACCGAGTTCTCTATATGTGAGTTCGCTTAAAGGGTTTGCTGGCTGATCAGGTTCATCGACTACGGCAATTTGATCTCCGTAGACGAGTTCAGCTCTTTTGAGATAGTCGGTAAGGGTTAGTGGTATCTCCATACTTGCCTCATTGTTCTAAGTGTTTCTCTGAAGAGAGACTACTTCTAATTGGTGTTCATTTTCATCTCAGGTAATACGCTTATAGTTAGAAATAAATATACAAGCGCACTTTTACTAGGAGAAGGCATGGAAGGTAACAGAGATTTACTGGAAGAATACCGGTCAAGCATCGACAATGTTGATGCTGCTCTGATTCACTTGCTCGCTGAACGGTTTCGTATCACTCATCAGGTCGGTGTTTATAAAGCTGAGAATGGTTTGCCTGCTGAAGACAAAGAAAGAGAAGCTGAACAGATTGAACGAATGCGTGAACTCGCAGAAGATGCTGGCATAGACCCGGTATTTAGCGAAAAATTTCTCCGTTTTATTATTGAAGAGGTAATCAGGCATCATGTCGAGATCGATACTGATGCTTCTTCTGATTAACGCTCAATCTTTTGGGCATTTTAAGGTTTAAGCGTTAGTTCCCTAGAGGGCGCTACCAAATGCTCAAACCGAGGGTTAGCGGCCTCTCGGCACCCGAGATTTTAGGGCACCGAGCGGCGTGCGGGGGTCGCCCTGCCGGCTGTTCCCGAGCGTTTTTAGCCGAGGAACCTGCTTCCCTGTTGGTGGGTGCCAATTCGGCTAGTCGCCGTTGCCGTCAGAGTGCGGCAGGCCGGATCCGGTAACGCATGGGTAGGTGCTTNAGNCCNACNACGAANGACGAGTGGATCTGCTCCGGNTCGCCTGCGAGTTCCGCCCACTCCAGCCGTTGGGCCAACTCNAGCAGCAGGGCGCGTTGTGANCGTCGGGCCATGTGNGCGCCGAGGCAGAAGTGCTCGCCGATTCCGAACCCNAGNTGNCGGTTCGGNTCGCGGTCGATNCGNAAGNCGAACGGATCGTCGAAGACATCTTCGTCACGGTTGGCCGACGCATAGAACAGCACCACGCTGTCGCCCTTGGCGATCTCCTGCCCACGGATCACAGTGTCAACCGCCGCTGTTCGTTTCATGTAGTTGACGGGCGACGTCCATCGAACGACCTCCTCGACGGCGGACTCCACGAGTTCAGGATGATCTTGCAGCTTGCGGAACTCGTCGGGGTGTTCGAGAAAGGTGCGCATCCCCCCGACCAGTGCGTTCTTGGTGGTGTCGTGGCCGGCGCTGAAGATGATCAGGTAGTAGCCGACCGTTTCCATCGGCCCGAGTGGTTCACCGTCGATCGTCGCGTTCGCCAGCACGCTCGCGAGGTCACTGGTCGGATTGGCTCGGCGGTCCTGGATGATGCTGTCGAACAGCGCGTAGAGTTCCATCCCCAGGTCCATGATCGCTTGTTGTCGATCAGCGCCCTCACGCTGGAGATCGGGGTCATCGAGAGCGAACAGTTCGTTGGTGAGGCGCAGGATGTCGGACTCCTGTTCGCGGGGCACTCCGAGCATGTTGGAAAGGATGCGAAGTGGGTGGGCGGCGGCAACATCGCTTGCGAACTCGCACTCCCCTTCGCCGCTCTCGCCCGCCAGCCGGTCCACGACTTCGCGTGCGCTGCGATCGATGTCGGCATCGAGGGCTCGGATCGCGCGTGGCGTGAAGATGTGGCTCGCGACCTTTCGTGTATCGCGGTGCTCGGGTGGATCCATCTCGATGATGACGCGCATGGAGTTGAACGCACTGTTCTCCAACGCGTCCTGTTGACCCCCGGAGAGCACAGTGATGCCGGGCTCGGAGAGGAAGTGCTCGGGATGTCGGGAAATCTCACTGATGTCCGCGTGCTTGGTGATCGCCCAGAAGGGTTCGAACATCTCCGGTTCGCATCGATGAACTGGCGACTCGGCCCGCAGGCGAGTCCAGAGGTCGTGCGGTACGCCGTGCTCCCCGTAGGCCTGCGGCGAGATCAGCTCGTGGCCGTCGGTGATCGACATCAGATGCCTCCTGGGAGATGGTTGGCTGCTGGGCGTCGGATCTGGAGCAACCAACATTCGTCCACGCCCCGACGGTAGCCCTCGATGTCCCACGCTGGCCTGAACTGGTTTGGCCGAACCGGTTCAGGACTGGCGGTGTGGGAGCATTTGGGCCTTAGCAACCGGGGTTCCCAAAGTTATAAAAGATCTTGTACGCCCCCTAGGCGTCTTCTTTATGAAAGATCTCATGTGCCGCTTCTCGCACCTCGTTATCTTTCTCTTCAAGACTCTTGTCAAGATCAAAGTCTTCATATTCTGAACCTGTATCAACCCAGTCTTCAAACTCGATTACGCCAATTTCAGTGAAACGGTCGCGGAGCCATGCGTCTCCTGCATCAAGAAGTCCAAGTTTTTTACAGTTAGGAACTATTTTTGAGAACAGCATGCGTTGGAAGACTTTTAATTCTTCAGGCATTTCGAGCTGGTATTTGACCATTTCTTTAACATCAACTCCTAGTTTTTCCCACATCTCTTGGCGTAAGAAACGGTCCCTCATGCGAAGTGCTGCTTCGAATGTGAACTCTTGTCTTTCACGGATTTCCTTAGCATCCATATCTTTGTATATTTCCTGAAGGCTTAAAACTCCGAACGCGACGTGTCTGGCTTCATCTGACATGACGTAACGAAGCAGTTTCTTGAGGAGTGGTTCTTCGGTTGTTTGATGCATGAAACCAAAGGCTGCTAAAGCCAAACCTTCAACCATTATTTGCATCCCCAGGTAAGTGATATCCCAACGACTGTCTTCGATGATGTCATCTAGCAGGGCTTTTAAATGATGGTTTACCGGGTAGTTAATGCCTCCCATTTTCTGATCGAGGTATTGAGCAAACACTTCGACGTGTCTTGCTTCATCGACCACCTGGGTAGAAGCGTAATATTTAGCATCAATCCAAGGGACAGTCTCAACGATTTTTGCTGTGCATAGAAGGGCTCCCTGTTCACCATGCATGAACTGTGAAAGGCTCCAATTGAGAGATTCGACTGCCATTTCCTTCCACTGCTTATCAGAAAATTTATGAAGAGGGGAGTTGGGATTCTCTTTAAAGTAATCAGCCTCCAAAGGATTTGCTGGGAGAAGCATGGTGTACGGATCCACTTCGATGGACCAGTCGAGATCAGTTTGGCCGTTCCATTGTGATGTTTTTGCTTTTTCATACAAACGATCTAGAGGAGCACGTTCCCCTTTGTCGTAACCCCAGGTGAAAATCGCATCAGCGTTATCTTCAACAGCATGTATCAAGGAAGTTACGTCCTCGTTCCACACTGAATACTCAGTAATTCTTTCTGGGTCATTCGCATACTCTTCGATGCTCTGATTGGTTTCTGTTGTAGTCACGATCATCCTCCGTGGGTTTTCATATCGTTGTTAATAAATGCTTCAATTACTAGATTTACAACTCTGGTCCAGTCATCCCTGGAAGGGAGTTCCAGTCCAATTGTTCTGGTCAAGGTCATTCCGAATCCAATTGCGTGCGCCAACCGCATCAGTGCAAGCTGGTCTACATCTTGCTGTGGGGCGGCTTCTTTAATTAGCTGCTCAAGTTTATTCTCTTCACTTTGTAAAACATGACGAAGACGTTCGGCGAGTTCAGGGTCACGTTTTGCTGCAACTACAGCTTCGAGGAAAAGTCCTGTTCCATCTGAAAGGTCGTCCAGAAGATGGTCTCCGAGATGAGACAACACATCGATTGCTGATGCATTTGAATGAAGCGAGTGGAGTTGAGTCAACAAATGCCTATCTACTGCATCGATTAGGAGTTCAGCTTTTCCGCTATATCGACTGTAAATTGCTCCAGTTGTAACTCCAGCACGACGAGCTATTTCAGACACGCCAGCTTTTTCGTAACCATTTTCAGCGAAAACCTCTGCAGCTGCATGAAGAAGTCGTTCTTTTAGCTCATCTTGATCTGTATTTGTTAATTCAGTTGCAAGAGCCATATCTCGATAATAATGGTTATTATCACAATGTCAAGCCATGGGTGATTAAATACTTAAGTAAGGGTCATATGAGTATTTAAGCGAGAGTTGCTGCTAGATCTTCCGCTAGGGCATTTCTTTGTTCTTTTGTAAGTTCAACTTCGCCCGCCAGTTCATCAAATGTGCAACCAAGAGCGACGGGAGGCTCTTTAATTACAAACTTTAGATATTGAACTGCAGATAGTCTTCTATCTCCTACTTGGGTCGGATCGTGTTGAGCGAATATTTTGTTATTTTTTCGGTCTAAAAGGTATATGCATTTTTCGAGCCCCATCCAACTTTCTAAAAGAGGCTTTCTATCAGATTCTGCTTCTATTTCTATTAACAACACACAGGCCAACTCCCCAGATTTTCCTAGAAAATTGTTGTAAGTATTTAGTTCTTCTTGGATCGCAGATTCTCTGGCAATTTTTTCTGCTCTCATGATTTCAAGAATCTGGTACTTGATTGTCTCATGATTTTCAAATAAAAAAGTAAGGTTTTCACCTAAATGGATTCTGCGATGTTTTTTAGTTTCGAAAATTTCACGTCGAATTTCTGCCCGGTGGTCTTCATATGTTTGGTAGTCGATTATTTCTGACCGGTTTACGTGGTGTGAATGATTTTCAAAAGTTGTTTTAGTCATTAGTAGTTTCTTTTTCTTCTATTTTGTTAACAGGATAGGGAAAACCAGATTCCTCGTATGCTTTTGCCAAAATAGACATTGGATGCATCGGTCTTCTATCAGAATGTTGGTCAAATTGCATTGCCGCTAAAGGACAGTCAGTTGCCCAGACTTCTGCGGAACTTTCTGACATCGAATCAAACGATTTTTTTCCAATGCGTACAGAAGCTTCAAACCCCTCAGTCTTCATGGCGTATGTTCCATCATGACCACAGCATTCCATCGTAGTATCGACCTTTACTCCTGGAATTTTGCGAAGAAGATCACGAGCCTTAAAGCCGATTGACTGGGCCCTTAAATGACAAGGAGTGTGGTAGCTCACTTTTTGTGGGGATGAAGAAAAGTCAGTATTAAATCTTTCTTCATTTCTTAAAGACCACAGGTATTCACTTGGGTCAGTAATATTTTCAGCAACCTTTAAAGCTCGATCTTTATCTTGAATAGAGACGAGTTCGGGGTATTCCTGTTTTAACATCATCGAACAAGTTGGATTAATAGCTATAACTTTTTTACCTGCTTTGACATGAGGTTCGAGTATGTCGAGGTTGCGGGAAGCAAATTCTCGCATACTTGCGAGGTCTCCAGCTTCCCAGGCGGGCATTCCGCAGCATTCGAATCCTTTTTCACAAGTCACTGAAACTTCATTTTTTTGTAAAACGGTGACAGTGTCTTGACCAATTTGAGGTTCGTTATTTTCCACGTAGCAAGTTGGGAAAACTACTACTTCACCTTCAGAAGGTTTGGAGATTAGATTTTTTGATTCCGCCCAAGAAGAAAAAGTTATTTTCGGATACTTCGGAAGGTTTTTATCCTGATGAATACCGACTAGTAATTCTAAAAATTTTCTATGCAGGCGGCTTCGTTGATTCAGTTTGTCTGCAATGCCCGAGGTGCGACGGATGATTTTTGCAGTTTTTTCTGGATTGCCAAGAATTTTATTCCTGAAGGTAACACCTTCTCTCGCCGTTCTTTGTGCTTTATATCTATGAACTAGTTTTGGGAAATCTAAGAGAAATTCATGGTTTTCTCTTACCGTATAGGGGCACTGAACCTCGCAGAGCTTGCACTGGAAACAAGCGTCCATAACTTGCTCAGTTTCGATTTCAGATATTTTTCTTACATCACCATCGTGTCGTTCATCTATAAAGGAAAAAAGGAGTGGGAAACTATCGCAATATTTGAAGCACATTCTGCATCCATGACAGATTTCAAAAGTACGGTCAATTTCCAGCGAGAGGGCATCAGTATCCCAGTAAATATCTTCTGATGGTGAATATGAGATTCCCTCTGTGGGGGAGTAAGAGATGGGTTCACTCACGGTTTTTTCCAAGTTTTTCAAATATAATTTTCAAAATTTGTGAGTGAGTCTGTCTCAATTAATGGCTAACTGATTCCATCTAGAAGTGACTGAAATCTTCCTGCATGAGCTTTTTCGGCTTTTGCGAGAGTTTCAAACCAGTCAGCTATTTCTTCGAAACCTTCTTCACGTGCAGTTTTTGCCATTCCCGGGTACATCTCGGTGTACTCGTGGGTTTCACCAGCTACAGCTGCAGCTAGATTTTCAGGTGTTTCCCCTATGGGTAATCCGGTAGCAGGGTCTCCGGCAGACTGCATGTAGTCAAGATGACCATGAGCATGACCTGTTTCGCCTTCTGCAGTATCTCTGAAATTTCCTGCGATGTCCGGATATCCTTCGATATCCGCAACCTTTGCAAAGTACAGGTATCTACGATTTGCCTGCGATTCTCCGGCAAATGCGGCTTTTAAGTTCTCGTGGGTCTGGGTTCCTTCGAGGCTCACTTTATTCTCCATTCGTTATAGATTTAATTCTTATTCTAATTCTAGAGGGTTATTTTTCAAGAACTCAGGACTGATTTGTGAGATAAGACACATGAAAGCAAAATTTCAAATTAATGGGAGGCTATTTCTTCAACAATTTTTCAAAAAGTGCACTGATTTCGCCACTATCGGCGTGTCTACCAGTTTCATGTTTCGAATAGATCAATTCATCATTAACGGCCACGTCAAAGATGCCACTTCCGCCCGGTATGAGCCGAACATCTTCTATCACTTGTTGGTGGTTTTTTAATAAATCTTCAACTGTGCTCACGGCATAGCTTGAATAGTCTCAAGAAAGACAGTAAGTGATCTCGACTCGGTATTTGCTCATAGGTTCACATTAGCCTCTTCCCGGTGGCCGGTTGTCACCCCCCGCTACATTTATTGCACCTCTTTGAATGAAAATTTTCATCGGAAGTTCACCAAGTGGCTCTCCATCGCCACGTATTATTCCTGTTCCTGTTATTTCAATTTCAGAAGCTTCATAAATGGAGACCTTAGGATGATCCACATGGTCGCCAGTTCGAACCTTTAAGAAAGACCTCAATAAGTCAAACTTGCCGACATCACCAATTATGCAGACATCTAAAAGACCATCAGATGTATCAGCATCAGGGCATATTTTCATACCTCCACCGAAGTATGCAGAATTTGCGACAATTACAGCAGCAGCTTTTACCTCGAGGCTCTCATTGTCGAGTTTTAGTTTGTAGAAGGTGGGTGACATTACAGGAAGTTCCATGAGGGTAGCGAACGTATAGCTAGACGAACCTTTGGGAAAACGTAGATTGTTAGCACGCAGATTCACGGTGGCAGGAAAACCACAAATGGTGCTAGTAGCAACAAAAGTCGAGCCACATTTGATTAAATCAACCTCTACAGCAGGTGATAAGGCATTCTGTGCCTGTTCAAATAATCCGCCAGAATCTAAACCTAAAGATCTAGCGAAATCATTTCCAGTACCCACGGGGATTATTCCTAATGTGGTATCTGTTCCGACTAGAGCATTCACAGTCTGGTGAATTAAACCGTCTCCTCCGACAGCGATAAGCCTGTCAGTGTCGCGTTTGAGTGAATTGGTTGTCGTTTCTACAACTTCACCTCGGCTCTCTGGTATGAGAAGGTTCACTTCAGCACCTAATTCGTTCAATAAACCTTTCA
>PBAM01000009.1 GCA_002716285.1 Acidimicrobiaceae bacterium | reverse complement strand
TTCATTAACAATCACTGTGGCTCGACCTACCTCTGCCCCCGTCCCTGCAGTGGTCGGTATAGCAACAATTGGCACAATTACCTCTGCATTGGCCCGTCGCCAGTTTTCCCCCACATCTTCGAAATCCCACAGCGATCCGTTGTGACCCGCCATCAATGCAATCGCCTTTGCAGCATCGATGCCACTACCACCACCCATCGCGATGACGCCATCATGCTGACCTTCACGATAAGCCAGAACGCCCTGTTCTACATTAGTGCCACTGGGGTTGGGCTTAACTTCACTGAAAACACCACATCTAAGTCCTGCGTCGGTACAGCCCAGTCGCGCGTCTGTCACCATCGGTGAATCAACCAGCCCCGCATCCGTCACCAGCAATGGGGCATCAATACCCAACATCTTGCACGCACTCGCCAACTCGACCAAACGACCTTCACCGACCCATACAGTTGTTGGATAATTCCAGTTGGATTTCATTTCAGCATCCAAAAATGACTAGAAATTGTGTTACACCCGATGTGATGATGGCTGTTACCCACTCCGCAGACATTGGCCTATCCGCCTTAATCAGTAAAATGGAGCGGGTGATGGGAATCGAACCCACATTATCAGCTTGGGAAGCTGAAGTTCTACCATTGAACTACACCCGCAAAAGTTGTTTTAATAAAAGTACAGTTCGACAAGCCATTTTGTAAGTTTCTGGCCTACGATTTTTATTGCTGGACCTTGGAGGGGCGATGACTGAAATTGAAAAGTTGCCAAGAGCAACTTTTACTTCTTTTGCCGAATCTACAAAAGAAGATTGGGAGTTAATTATTTCTCAAAGAGGTGAATTGGAAGCTGCTCTACCGAATCGGATTCTTGAACAACTTGAATTGTTAAG
The DNA here is from genome assembly GCA_002716285.1 of Acidimicrobiaceae bacterium. Classification (GTDB taxonomy): domain Bacteria; phylum Actinomycetota; class Acidimicrobiia; order Acidimicrobiales; family MedAcidi-G1; genus MedAcidi-G1. The sequence goes on along the minus strand of PBAM01000009.1, from coordinate 64,521 downwards.
AAATGATTATGGAGGATTTCCTGTAGACCGATTAGAACATAGTGTTCAGACTGCAACAAGGGCTGAACGAGACGGTCGGGACGATGAATATATTGTTTGTGCGCTATTACATGATATTGGCGACGTATTGACTCCATATAACCATCCTGATATTGCGGCAGCGATCCTAAAGCCTTTTGTTTCTTCTGCTAATCACTGGATGGTTGAAAACCATGGAGTTTTTCAGGGTTATTATTTTTGGCACCATTTAGGTGGGAATAGGAATGCAAGAGATGCATTTAATGAAAACGAACATTACGGGTATTGTGAGGAATTTTGTGCCGAATATGACTCTCCAGCCTTTGATCCTTTATATAAATCAAATCCATTAGAGTATTACGAACCACTAATAAGAGATTTTTTTGTTCGAAATCCATGGAGTGGTAATGCTTAATTTCTTTCTAAATAGTCTATTATTCGAAGCATGATTCTTTCTGACAGGTCAATTCTAAAAGCAGTTCAAGATGGAAGAATTATTATTGAGCCATTTGATCAGGAGTGTCTTCAACCATCATCGGTAGATCTTCATTTAGACCATCGTTTTCTAGTATTCAAGAATCACACCTTGGGACATATAGATGTTCGAGAAGATTTATCTAATTTGACTCAAGAGGTTTCAGCTAATGATGATGATCCCTTTATGCTCCACCCGGGCGAATTTGTTTTAGGGTCTACTTTGGAGAGAGTCTCTGTGCCGGATGATTTGGTTGCCCGATTAGAAGGCAAGTCAAGCTTAGGGCGTTTAGGTTTGTTAATACATTCAACCGCTGGGTACGTTGATGCTGGTTGGGATGGGCAGTTGACTTTGGAACTTTCGAATGTGGCTAATCTACCAATCACTCTTTACCCAGGAATGAAGATCGGACAGATTTCTTTTGTGCAAATGACCACACCTGCTGATAGACCATATGGGTCCTCAGAGCTTGGTTCTAAATACAGAGGCCAAGAAGGACCAAGGGCGAGCAGATATTGGGAAAATTTTTAGTCATTCTCGTCTTTTCCCTGTGAGGCAGTTTCTAAAGATTTTGTTTGATCTTCTTTAGGTTGAAGAGCGTCTAGAAGGTGGATAGCTATATCTCCTACTTTCACCTCGGTTTCTTCTACCCCTTCTCCTTTAACTCCGTCGTCAATCATTACAAAACAGAAGGGGCATGCTGTAGCGATTCTGTCAGCTCCTGTTGCTAGCAATTCTTGTGATCTTTCGACGTTTATGTTCTTACCTGTGTCTTCTTCCATCCACATTCTTCCGCCACCCGCGCCACAACACATTCCTTGTGTGCCTTGTCTTTCCGCTTCGACAACTTCAAGACCTCCAATGCTTGCCACAACTTTTCTTGGAGCCTGATACACGTCATTATGACGTCCCAAATAACACGAGTCATGATAAACGAGTCGTTCGTTCAATTCAGCATTCGTCATGTCAAGCTTTCCTTGATCAATTAGCCATTCAAGTAATTGAGAATGGTGTACGACTTCGTAATGACCTCCAAGTTCCGGGTATTCGTTCCCTAAGGTATTGAAGCAATGAGGGCACTGTGTGATGATTTTTTTAACCCCCATCGAATTAAGAGTTTCTATATTTTGAGCAGCAAGCATTTGAAAGATATATTCATTTCCAGATCTTCTTGCTGGATCACCAGTACACATTTCAGAAGGTCCAAGAATTGAGAAAGAAACTTTCGCCATAGTTAATAGTTGAGCCATCGCCCTAGAAACTTTTTTGTTTTTGTCATCGAAAGAACCTGCACAACCGACCCAGTAGAGAAATTCGCTTTCGAGTGGCTCACCACCTTCAATCACTTCAACACCCTCTAAGTCATCAATCCACTCGGCTCTTGACCCTTGTGATAATCCCCATGGATTGCCTGAATTTTCCATTGATCTATATGCATTCCCTAATTCTGTTGGAAAATTCGATTCCATTAGTGACAGATAGCGTCGCATGTCCAATATTTTGTCGAGAATTTCTATATTTACTGGACAGATTTCGTCGCAAGCTTTACAAGATGTGCAAGCCCAAAGTTCTTCAGGTGTGACTCTTTCAAACATTGAATTGGCTGAAATTGAAATTTCTGCGTCAACTCCAATGGGTGGTGATACAACTGGATCGCCAGTTGCGGCCATTACTTCACCAGTTTTGAGAATTATCTCTCTTGGGTCCAGAGGTTTTCCTGTTGCATGAGCTGGACATACGCTCGTGCATCTTCCGCACATAGTGCAAGAGTCAGTATCGAGTAGTTGTTTCCATGTAAAGTCTTCGATTACTGAAGCACCGAATGTCTCTAATTCGGTTTCCATGAGATTGGGTAATGGTTTCATCGCGCCCTTAGGGCGTTCGCGATCCTTCAAATACATATTTAACGGAGAGGTAAACATGTGGCGGAGCATGGTTATTGGAAGAAGGGCCAAAAAGGCTATGAATGAAATTACATGGGAAATCCACCAAAATTGATGCCAACCATGCACGTTATTTGTCAAAGAGTCTGAGCTGTCAACAATTTTTGCTAATGGATATCCAATTATTGACCACGTTTCTGCGCTTCTAGCGCTTGATTCAACAAGAGCTATTCGAAAAGCTTCTGCACAAAAACCGGTTACACCTATAGATAAAAAGATCAGCAACACAACTGCATGTTCGGGTTTTGATTTGATTCTTATTCTGTATGGCCGAAATCGTTTTGGTCCGTACCGTCTTGTCAGCGCCCATACAACACCAATGAGGAAAAGCGCTCCTGCGATATCACCAACTGCTGTGTAAGCACGGTATACATCTCCGTGTAAAAATTTTATGTTTTCTGGAAGTTGATGGTTTATTTCAAGGATGGTTGTAACAGCAAGAAGAATAAGAAAAGGGAAGTACATTAAAGAATGCATTACTCCGGCAGCTGGATCACGTAAAAGGGTCTTCATGTAAACGCCAGCTCTGAAATCTGAAAAGCGTGCCTTAGCATTTTTTTTGTTAGTTGAACGATTGTCTGGCGTTCCTCTTTCCCAGTTTTTAACACGGTTAGCGAAAAGAACAGATCCGTAAATAAGAATTAAGGGGATCAATAGATAGAAGGCAAATTTTATTGCGCCGGGGATGTTTTCAAAAACTTCCCTTGTTATTGGTGAGTCATCATGAAATTTGAAAACAGACGCTGCCACTCCAGAAAGTGCAGTGAAAAGAGCAATTAAAACACCTAGTCCAATAATTGCATGATGTGGTCTCATGCTGGGTTTTTTCATGACTTGATGACCCTATCGTGTATACGGCTGTTGTGTAATTTTGAATTATTACAAACAACTTTTTTATTGACTTTAGTTTAGAAAATATTTCTATCGATTTTGGGTAAATCTAAAATTTAAGCTTTTTCTTTAGCTTTTCAATTAGTGTGTTTGTTTTTCCACAGACTCCGCCTGGGTTCGAGCAGTTTCAGGATCAATTGCTCTTTCTAAAACAGGCTTTTTTATTTTCGGATTAAGCTCGTCATCGAGCTCATAAATGAAAGGCATACCTGTTGGTATGTTCAGTTTTACAATTTCTTTGTCTTCGATTTTGTCAAGATGCTTGCAAAGTGCCCGGAGACTATTTCCATGTGCAGCTATAAGAACCTTTTTTCCAGATTTTAAATCTGCTGAAATATCTGAATCCCAATAGGGGATCAAGCGGTTGACTACGTCTGCTAAACATTCACTTACGGGAATCGATTCTTTGGGTACATTCATGTATATATCGTCGCCGTTCGGATTGAAATGGTTTTCAGGGCTTATAGGAGGTGGAGGCGTGTTGTAACCTCGTCGCCATTCTTGAATTTTTTCTTCGCCGAATTTTATTTTGGCATCTGATTTGTTTAGTCCGGTTAGATCACCGTAATGGCGTTCATTGAGGCGCCAATTCTTGTGAATGGGTATTTTTTTATCGAGGCTTTGATTAACTAATTCAGCTGTTTTAATTGCCCTTTTTTGCAAGGAACTGTATGTCACATCAGGTATTACTTCCGCTTCACGAAGTAGTTTTCCAGCGTGAAGAGCTTCTTTTATCCCTATATCTGTTAAATCGCAGTCATACCATCCAGTGAAAAGATTTTGTTGATTCCATTCACTTTGACCATGTCTTAGCAGGATTAGGGTTGGCATCTAGAAATCCACCATTGTTTGTCTTTTGGTACACAATACTTAAAAATACAAATTAAATGTTGCTAATACCCCACTAAACTTTATATAGTGGATATAACATAGAAAATGATATATTTATTATATAAGACTGTATTTTGTTTTAAATCAAATTGAGTGCTTTATTTACAAAATCAAAGAAATTCAGGAGAAAAAATGGGTAAATCTGTAGGAATCGATCTAGGTACAACAAACTCAGTTGTAAGTGTCCTTGAAGGCGGTGATCCTGTGGTGATCGCAAATGCTGAAGGTTCACGTACAACCCCTTCGGTTGTTGCTTTTTCAAAGGATGGAGAAGTCCTCGTAGGTGAAGTAGCTAAAAGACAAGCAATTACAAACCCTGATCGAACGATTAGATCTGTTAAAAGACACATGGGTACTAATTGGAAAAAGGAAATAGATGATAAGAGTTACACCGCACAAGAAATTTCCGCTAGAACTCTTCAGAAATTAAAACGAGACGCAGAAGCTTATCTCGGGACCCCCGTTACTGAAGCTGTTATAACTGTTCCTGCATATTTCGATGATGCTCAACGAACTGCAACTAAAGAGGCGGGACAAGTAGCTGGTTTAGAAGTTTTAAGAATTATTAATGAGCCCACTGCTGCTGCATTGGCATATGGGCTAGACAAAGACGGTTCCGATCAAACAATTTTGGTTTTTGATTTAGGGGGTGGAACATTTGATGTGTCTATTCTTGAAATAGGTGACGGAGTGTTTGAAGTTAAATCTACACACGGCGATACAAACCTGGGTGGAGATGATTGGGACGAAGCAATTATCGAATGGTTAGTAACTTCTTTTAAGAACGATCATGGTGTTGATTTGGCTTCTGACCCAATGGCAACGCAACGTCTTAAGGAAGCAGCTGAAAAAGCAAAGATAGAATTATCACAAGTGCAGCAAACACAAATAAACCTTCCCTTTATTACTGCTACAGATGGAGGGCCTTTACATTTGGATTATTCATTAACTCGAGCAAAATTTCATGAGCTAACTGCTGAATTATTGAAAAAATGTCGTGGTCCCTTTGAGCAAGCAATCAAAGACGCAGATGTAGGTAAGGGCGAAATTGATCATGTGGTACTAGTAGGAGGCTCCACTCGAATGCCCGCGGTGGTTGATTTAGTTAAAGAGATTTCCGGCAGCGAACCAAGTAAAAATGTAAACCCTGATGAAGTAGTAGCAGTTGGCGCAGCTGTTCAAGCTGGTGTTCTCGTAGGTGAAGTTAAAGACGTTTTACTGCTTGATATAACACCATTGTCTTTGGGAATAGAAACCAAGGGTGGTGTAATGACAAAACTCATCGATAGGAATACAACTATTCCAATACAAAAATCTGAAATTTTTACTACTGCTGAGGATAGTCAGCCATCTGTTGAGATTCATGTCTTACAAGGTGAAAGAGAAATGTCTCAATTCAACAAGACTTTAGGAAAGTTTCAACTAGTTGACATACCCCCTGCACCGCGTGGAATGCCTCAAATAGAGGTAACTTTTGATATCGATGCAAATGGAATCGTTCATGTTTCAGCAAAAGATAAAGCTACGAATAATGAGCAATCGATGACAATTACTGGTCAATCATCTTTAGATAAAGATGTAATAGATCAGATGGTTCAAGATGCTGAAACTCATGCCGAAGAAGACAAGTCTCGTCGTGAAGAAGCTGAAGTTAGGAATAATGCAGACAATCTTGTTTATCAAACTGAAAAGATGCTTACAGATCAGGCTGAAAATATTTCAGAAGAAGAAAAAAGCACTGTCCAGGAAAAACTAACTGAATTAAAAACACTGTTAGACGGTGATGATATTGAATCGATAAAAAATGCTACAGAAGCCCTAATGGCAGCTAGTCAAGAATTCGGGCAGAGAATTTATGAATCTGCCGCTCAAGAAAATTCAGAATCTCAAAGTTCAGAAAATGATGATGTAGTTGACGCTGAAATTGTTGATGAACAGTGAACTCAATAAATTCAGAAGAACAAAATGAGAATGGTCTCTCTCCTGAGTTTAAAGAAGAGGAGACGCAAAACATTTCAGACCAAGAAGACAACGAAAATGAACAGGTAGATGATGTATCTTCAGATATCGAAGCGAAGGAGGAAAATAAAGACTCTGACGACTCGACGGAATTGTCATTTGATGAAGTTTTGTTAGAACGCGATGAATATTTAAATCTTTTACAAAGCGTTAAAGCTGAATTTGATAATTATCAAAAGCAAACTAAGAAAAGAATAACCGAAACACGTACTTACGCACGTGGGGAGATAGTCGAGAAACTTCTTCCAGTTCTTGATGCATGTGACGCAGCTGTTTCCCATGGAGCCGAAGACGTAGCAGCGATTAGAAAAGCATTAATTGATTCTTTGGAAAATGAAGGTTTGAAACTTGTTGGGACAGCTTTAGAAGAATTTGACCCTTCTATTCATGAAGCTGTTTCGCATGAACCAGGTATTGAGGGTGAAGAGGGACAAGTAGTAAGTGAAGTATTAAGACAAGGATATTTTTGGGAAGGCAAAATACTTAGACCTGCAATGGTCAAAGTACGCGGTTAACAGATTTGTGAGATATTAAGTGACTGCTCAAAAAGATTGGCTAGAAAAGGATTTCTACCAAATTCTTGGTGTCTCAGAGAGTTCGTCAGCAAAAGAAATTACAAAGACTTATAGAAAACTTGCACGAAAATTACATCCAGATGCGAATCCGAATGACCAAGAAGCTGAAACAAAATTTAAGGAAGTGTCTGCTGCCTATGATGTCATTGGAGATGAAAAAAAACGTTCTGAATACGACGAACTTCGTCGCTTAGGCCCTCTTGGAAATGGTTTTAACTCGGGTTCTACCGGTTTTAATTCAGGTGGCATACCTTTTGATATAAGTGATATTTTTGGGAATTTTTTTGGAAATCAACCAAATAGAGGTAGTCAAAGAGGTCTAGATATAGAAGCTACTCTGCCTCTTTCTTTTTTAGATGCTGTAAATGGTGTTACCACTACTTTGACGTTAGGAAATCAGAAAAGTGAAGGATCGACATCCGTGCGAGTGAAGATTCCGCCTGGAGTCGAAAACGGTCAAAGAGTCAGAGTAAAAGGTAAAGGTCAACCAGGGCCTGCGGGGCCTGGAGACTTATTTGTAATTGTACAAGTAGAAGCACATGAATTTTTTGGGCGGGAAGGGAAGAATTTGACCTTAGTTACTCGAGTTACTTTTCCTCAACTTGTACTTGGGTCTGAGATAAAAGTTGACACATTAGAAGGCAGTAAAGTGACGTTACGTATTCCCCCCAGAACGCCAAACGGAAGAACATTTCGTGTAAAAGGAGGCGGAGTTTCCACTTCAAGAGGACTTGGTGATCTTTTAGTAACAGTTGAAGTTGAAATCCCAACACAGGTGAGTGATAAAGAAGTTTCACTAATTGAAGAGTTAGCTGATGTTATGTCGAAAAAAACGCCCAAGGATTAATGCAGTGATTAATAAAGCTAAGGTCATGAGTGTGTTGAGTTTTACCGCTCATACAGAGGAAAATTGATATGGAAAGACCACAACCCGATCAAGCAGTTTACGTAATTTCAGTTGCAGCAGAACTATCAGGAATGCACCCCCAGACTCTCCGTATTTATGAAAGCCGAGGCTTGCTTGATCCGGCGCGAACAGCTGGAGGCAACCGTCGATATAGCGACACTGATATAAGACTCCTTCGGCGAATCGCAGACTTAACTGCCGGAGGTCTAAATTTGCAGGGTGTTAAGCGTATTTTAGAACTTGAAGCTGAAGTAATTCGTTTAAATCGAGAACTTGAAATAGCAAAAAATCAAATTGCCGAGGCAGTTACTGAAGTGCACCGTCAATATCGAAGAGATCTTGTACCTATAAAACAAAGCGTTACTTTACTTCGACAGCAGAAAAGGCCTTGACCTGCAGTTTTATGAACTAATCTTCAAAATCTTTTATAACAAAAAGATTACAAACAGATTTCGTTCCACAATTACCCCCTTTGTCTGAAAGGGTATTAGAGGCTTTTCCACAGGACATGTGGAAAAGCAAATCTTTAGTTGAAGAGACTTAACTTCTAACGACAAACAATTTATTGCATTTAAAAAGTGCTGAAAAAAAGCCCAAAATAAAGGTAAGATCAGCAAGTAATAATCCCTATTCAGGAGAATTGATGTGCCCGCTACAGTCGTCGTAGGAACGCAGTGGGGTGATGAAGGTAAAGGAAAATTTACCGATCTTGTCGCTCAGGACGCGTCAATGGTTGTTCGTTACCAAGGTGGTCATAATGCAGGCCATACTTTGGTAGTAGATGGAGAAACTTTTGCCTTACAACTAATTCCTAGTGGAATATTGGCAGAACATGTAATTCCAGTAATAGGGAATGGGGTTGTAGTTGATCCAGGTGTTCTTATCGAAGAAATGGATGCTCTTGAGTCACGTGGAGTGAGCACGAAGAACTTGCGAATAAGTGGTAATTCTCACTTGATCTTTCCTTACCACCAAGAGTTAGATGCACTTTATGAAAGTAATCTTGGCGATGAAAAAATAGATACAACCAAACGTGGTATTGGCCCTGCATATGCCGATAAAGCTTTACGAATAGGTCTTCGAGTTCAAGATCTTCTTGATCGTGATATTTTTACGCAAAAATTAGAAGCAACGATGAAATACATTAATAGTGTTCTAACCCAAGTCTTTGACCACGCGCCTATGGATCCGACTGAAATTGCACAAACATATTTAGATGACTATGCACCACGCATAGTTCCGCACATAGCAGACACGATTAATTTAATTCATGAAGAGTTGACTGCAAAAAAACGAATATTACTTGAGGGAGCCCAGGCCACTTTTCTTGATTTGGATTATGGAACTTATCCTTTTGTAACTTCTTCTAATCCAGTTGCAGGAGGAGCTTGCACCGGATCTGGTGTAGGTCCGCTTGATATTGATCGAATAATAGGAATAACTAAGGCTTACACAACACGAGTTGGTGCTGGACCTTTTACTGCTGAATTATTTGATGAAGTCGGTGAACATCTTGTCGATGTTGGTCATGAGTACGGGACAAATACAGGTCGTAGACGTCGTGTGGGTTGGCTCGATTTGGTGATGCTTAATTATGCCACTCGCGTCAATTCCTTAACTGAGCTTGCAATTACAAAACTTGACGTTTTAGACAATCTAGATGTGATAAAAATTTGTGTTGCTTATGAATTTGAAAGTCAGAGATACGACTGGTTACCTTACCAACAGTCTGTACAGAACCAAGCAGTTCCTATATACGAAGAATTTCCAGGATGGAAATGTGATTTATCAGAAGTCAATAACAGATCAGAACTCCCAGAAGAAGCTGAGAATTATTTGAATTTCATTGAAAATTCTTTAAATATTTCCGTCGACTTAGTCGGAGTGGGACCAGGACGCCATCAATATTTCAGCCGCCAGCAATAAAGAGGTTAAATGAAGGTTTGTGTTGTCGGATCAGGAGGAAGAGAACATGCATTGGCTCATGTTCTTGCACGAACAGCTGAAGTAATTGTCGCCCCAGGAAATCCTGGGATACCTTTTTCGACTAATCAACCTGTAAAAGAAATAGAAGCTGATTTATTTGTTATAGGACCAGAACAGCCTTTAGTTGAGGGATTAGCCGATGAATTAAGAAAACAAGGGAAGCTTGTTTTCGGTCCTAATGCTGATGGAGCAAAACTTGAGGGTTCAAAAAGTTGGATGAAAGAAATCTTAGTTGAAGCAGGTGTTCCTACAGCTAGGCATGGAGTATTCACAGAAAAGGAAGCAGCATTCGATTTCCTTCAAAATCTCTCGGATCTTTATGTGATTAAGACAGATGGGTTGGCAGCCGGTAAAGGGGTTTTAGTTACTTCAGATTTGGCTGAAGCCAAACAAGCCGTATCTGAGTACCTATCTGGAAAAGCTTTTGGGACTGCTGGAAAACGAATTGTTATAGAGGAAGGACTAACAGGACCAGAAATTTCATTACTTGCAGTTTGTGATGGTCAAACTGCAGTTCCTTTAGCTCCAGCACAAGACTTTAAGAGACTTAAAGATCAAGATGAAGGGCCAAATACTGGAGGCATGGGTGCCTACTCACCAGTTCCTTTCTTGGAAGAAAACTTGGTCGAAAGAATCATGGACATTGCTGTTATACCAACTTTGGAGACATTAAAGCGAAAGGGAATTGATTACAGAGGTGTTTTGTATTGCGGCTTGATGATTACACCGGACGGACCAAAAGTTCTTGAATACAATGCAAGGTTCGGTGACCCTGAAACCCAGGTAGTTCTACCTAGATTAGAAACGGATTTAGTCGAGTTGCTTCTTGGCGCAGCATCTGGTTCTCTTAATTCAAATCCAATTTTTTCGAATGAAGCAGCGGTCGCTGTTGTATGTGCTTCCGAGTCATATCCGAAAAATTCAAGAACTGGCGATTTTATAGACGGGTTATCTCAAGTTCAGGAAATGAAAGGTATAAATATTTTCTTTTCGGGTGTCAGAAAGACTAATGATGGATTTGCAACAGATGGTGGAAGGGTTCTAACGATTACTGGAATGGGACCAACATTGGAGAAAGCTAGGAATTTAACTTATGAAGCAGTTTCACAAATTTCATGGCCTGGGATGCAAAAACGAGAAGACATTGCTTCTGATTTCGACTTATATAAAGATGAATAGATAGACGAAGGAAAGGAACAATAGTGACAGAAAGAGTTGCGGTATTGATGGGATCACCAAGCGATTCTGATCGAATGAAACCTGCCACAGAAATATTAGAGAAATTTGGAGTTGACGTAGATACGAGAGTTATGTCTGCACATCGAACTCCAAAAGATGTTGCGGATTTTGCTTCTTCCGCTATTGAAGATGGTTTTTCCGTAATTATTTGTGGAGCTGGGATGGCTGCACATCTTGCTGGAGCAGTTGCAGCAAATACGATCCTTCCTGTAATTGGAGTTCCGTTATCAGGAAGTGCAGTTTCTGGTTTTGATTCTCTCTTAGCAACAGTTCAGATGCCCAAGGGAATCCCTGTAGCGACTGTTGCAATAGATGGAGCTATGAATGCTGGATTATTGGCTATACAAATACTTGCTTTAAGTGAACCAAAATATGTAAAACTTCTTGAGTCACATAGAGAAGAAATGGCATCAAGATAGAATGATTTCGTTTTGATTGTAGAAAATGTTCTTGCCAGTCGCTATGCAAGCCAACAGATGGTTGATATTTGGTCAACTGAATCTCGGATAGTTCTTGAACGGGAACTATGGGTAGCTGTATTAAAAGCGCAAAAAGAACTTGGTATTGAAATCGAAGATCAAGTAATTCAAGATTATGAATCGGTCATAAATTCTGTTGATTTAAATTCGATTCGTGAACGTGAAAAAATTACCCGTCATGATGTTAAGGCTAGATTAGAGGAGTTTTCTGAGTTAGCTGGACATCAACATGCTCACAAGGGAATGACTTCTAGAGATTTGACTGAAAATGTTGAACAACTACAAATTAAAAAAAGTTTGGATTTGGTTCTTGATTTAGTAGTCGCTTCATTAAGCAGATTGGGGCGTCTTGCTGTCGAAAATTCTTCGCTCATGTTGACTGGGAGAACTCATAATGTCGCTGCACAGCCAACAACTCTTGGAAAACGTTTCGCAAATACGGCAGAGGAATTAATTAACGCTTATCACAAAGCAAATTATTTATTAAACAATTTCCCCCTTCGCGGCCTTAAAGGTCCTGTCGGCACTCAACAAGATTTATTGGATTTATTTGAAGGGGATAATGAGAAAGTGAGTTTGATTGAAAATCGTGTAGCGGAAACCCTTGGTTTTGATGAGATCTTAGATTCTGTCGGTCAGGTTTATCCTCGCTCAATGGATTTTGAAGTTGTTTCTGCACTTGTTCAGATTTCAAGCGCACCTTCAAATTTTTCTAAGACAGTCAGATTAATGGCTGGGCATAACTTAGTTTCAGAAGGTTTTCAACAAGGGCAAGTTGGGTCATCCGCCATGCCTCATAAGACAAACACCCGAACCTCAGAAAGAATTAATGGTCTTTCATTAGTGTTAAAGGGTTACCTGTCGATGGTAGGTGGTTTAGTTGGAGATCAATGGAATGAAGGAGATGTGAGCTGTTCTGTTGTTAGGAGGGTTGCTTTACCGGATTCATTTTTTGCGATTGATGGATTATTTCAATCATTTATAACTGTGCTTGATGAATTCGGTTCATTTCCAGCCGTAATTGAGAAAGAGTTGTTGGAAGAACTCCCTTATCTATCGACGACGAGGCTTTTAATGGCAGCAGTGCAAAAAGGAATCGGTAGAGAAACTGCTCATGAAATTATAAGTGAACATGCCAGAAAGTCTTCTATTTCGCGACGTGAAGGTTTAGATGAACTGAGCTTCGTTGAACTTCTTGATTCAGACGACCGTTTTCCATTAAAAGAAGAAGAAATAAATGAACTATTTAACCAAAGAACAATCTTGATTGGTAATGCTTCAAATCAAGTTCAGTCAGTAATTGAAAAAATTGCTGACATAGTTACGCACAGACCTCTTGCCGCTTCATATAAACCAGAATCTATTATTTAAAAGGGGCCACTTTTGACACTTGAATTGCCTCATGTGCATTCGGGAAAAGTTCGAGATATTTATGAAATTGATTCCGAGAAACTACTTATGGTTACTTCCGATCGGTTGTCAGCTTTCGATGTTGTTTTAAATGAGCCAATTCCTGAAAAAGGTCGTGTTCTTACCGCAATGACAAAGTACTGGTTGAGCCAATTGAATAATTTGGTTCCAAATCATTTGTTATCAGTAGACCCAATGGATCTAGGTGACGAAATCGATCTAGACAGTAAAGAGTTTTTGCTTGGTAGAACGATGATTTGTAAACGTGCTGAGATGCTGCCAGTTGAATGCATAGTACGAGGTTTTATTACAGGTTCAGCTTGGAAAGAATACAAAGATAAAGGGACTGTACACGGAGAGAAAGTTAGTTCGGGTTTAAGAGAGTCTGAACAATTTCAACAACCATTATTTACACCTTCAACGAAAGCAACATCTGGCCACGATGAAAACATTTCATTTTTAGAAGCAGTTGAAATTCTTGGTTCGGATTTGGCAGAAAAAGTTAAAGACGCCTCATTGAACTGTTACAAACTGGCAGCTGGTCTAGCTATGGAACGTGGGATCATAATCGCTGATACAAAATTTGAATTTGGTTTAATAGATGGAGAATTAGTCCTCGCAGATGAGGTCCTTACACCAGACTCGTCAAGGTTTTGGCCGGAAGATCAATGGGCACCGGGATTTTCACCACCATCTTTTGATAAACAACCCGTACGTGATTTTTTAGACAATGTCGAATGGGATAAAAAACCTCCGCCTCCTAATCTTCCGAATGAAGTAATTTCAGCCACCTCCTCGCGTTATATCGAGGCATATGAGATGATTTCAGGACAGTCTTTTGAGGATTGGCCTGGCGCTAGGAGTTAGTTTGATTTTTTCTGTCCTTGTTGATGTTCGTTTACGTAAAGGAATTGCAGATCCGGCAGGTTCTACAATTGAGCGGTCTTTGCCAGCTTTAGGTTTTTCGAATGTTAGAAATGTGGGTGTAGGGAAAACGATTCGATTTGTAATTGAAGCTGAGAATGAAAAGGAAGCACATGAGAAAGTAGAAAGTATTTGTTCTACTTTTTTAACGAATCCGGTAATTGAAGAAGCAGAAATAACTATTGAAAATTTGGAAAAAGTAGAAGGAAATTAATGACAGCTACTGTTGGTGTTGCTGTATTTCCAGGTACAAATTGTGAATTGGATTCAATTCATGCAGTGGAATCTCTCGGTGGTAATGGCAAAATTCTATGGCATTCAAGCAAAAATCTGTCTGAAGTTGATGCTGTGATAATTCCTGGTGGTTTTGCACATGGTGACTATTTAAGACCAGGAGCTATAGCTAGATTTTCACCACTAATGTCAGCAATTACTGATTTTGCAAATAATGGAGGACCTGTGTTGGGAATCTGTAATGGTTTTCAAGTTTTAACTGAGTCCGGTCTTTTACCTGGTGCTCTTCAAAAGAATAAAGGTCTTAAATTCTTATGTAAGACCGTTGAAGTACGTGTGGAGACAGAAAATTCAACACTTACGCGAAATGCAGCAAAAGGAGCAAAATTATCACTTCCTATAAACCATTTTGAAGGAAATTTTACTTGTGATCACGACACCCTTAACTCTCTTTTAGAACAGGATCGTGTCGTACTTCGTTATTGTGATAATCCGAACGGTTCAATTGATGATATTGCAGGTGTTTGTAATGAAAGTCGCAATGTTGTTGGGATCATGCCACATCCAGAAAGAGCATGCGACTCACTTTTAGGTAGTGAAGATGGAAAAGTGCTTTTTGATTCTTTATTAGGTGCCAATTAATGAGAATAAAAAGTAAAACATCTATCTTTAACACTTTTTTATTGGTAAAAGACAGTTCTTGCCATGGTTGATTTATTACATAGAGTTTTAGGGCTAACCGACGAAGAAGCCGCAAAAATTGGCGACATCTTACAAAGAACACCTAATCCACTTGAACTAGCTATGTATTCAGTTATGTGGTCTGAACATTGTTCGTATAAAAGTAGCCGTCTCCATCTTTCTCGTCTTCCAACATCTGCACCTTGGGTTCTTGTCGGTCCAGGTGAAAATGCTGGAGTGATTGACGTTGGAGATGGAATTGCGGTTGCAATACGGATTGAATCACACAATCATCCTTCAGCTATTGAGCCTTATCAAGGAGCAGCAACAGGAGTTGGAGGTATTCTTCGAGACATTTTCACTATGGGTGCAAGGCCTATAGCTCTAATGGATTCTCTGCGTTTTGGGCCGTTAGATGATGCAAGAAGTTGTTGGATTGCTGAAGGAGTTGTTTCTGGCATTTCTGGTTATGGAAACGCGGTTGGTGTTCCAACTGTCGGAGGTGAGATTGATTTTGATTCAACTTTTCAAGGAAACCCTTTAGTAAATGTTTTATGTTTGGGCACTTTGCCAAAAGATCGGTTGGTTTTAGGTCAAGCCTCTGGAATTGGTAATTTAGCGGTTTTGCTCGGAGCTGCGACTGGCAGAGATGGAATCGGTGGAGTAAGTGTTTTAGCTTCAGCGGGATTTTCTGATCAAGGGGATGTTGAAAAACGACCGAGTGTTCAGGTCGGGGACCCTTTTGAAGAAAAACGGTTAATCGAAGCTTGCTTAGAAATCTTTGATTCAAATCTAGTTGTGGGTATTCAAGATTTGGGTGGTGCAGGATTGACCTGTGCTACAAGTGAAACTGCTTCTCGAGGAGGAGTGGGAATGGATGTTGATATAAGCGCAGTTCCTCAAAGAGAATTAGGAATGGAAGCTCATGAGATAATGATTAGTGAATCACAGGAAAGAATGCTTGCAATAATTGAACCTAGTAATTTAGATCGCCTTTTCGAGATTTGCACCAAGTGGGAAGTAAACGCGAATGTCATTGGAAGAGTTACAGAGGGGAATAAATTAAGGATTCTTGATCGTTTTGAAGGAAATGTTTTAGCTGAAATCCCCGCTTCTTCTCTTCATGATGATGCGCCAATTTACGATCGGCCTAAAAAGAAGCCCGAACCGAAAAAATCTGATTCTGATGGAAATATTAAGGTTACAAGTGATCCATTGGATGATCTTCTTTCTCTTTTGTCAGACCCTTCATGGGTTTACAGTCAATACGATCATCAACTTTTCTTAAACACTGTTGTAGGGCCAGGCTATGAAGCAACGGTTTTAAAGTTGCGTGACCCCGTAAATGGTTCTGAAACCAATAAAGGTCTAGCAATAACTACAGATGGAAATCATCGTTGGTGTGCTGTGAATCCGAGGGTGGGTACGAAATTGATTGTTGCTGAAGGATTAATGAATCTAGCTTGCGTCGGAGCGTATCCCCTTGCTCTTGTTAATTGTCTAAATTTTGGTAATCCGGAAAACCCCGAAGTGATGTGGCAACTTTCAGAATCCATAGATGGCATGGCAGAAGCATGTGAGGAATTCGGGATTCCCGTAGTAGGTGGGAATGTGAGTCTGTATAACGAATCTTCTGGAGCAAATATTTCGCCTACTCCTGTTGTTGGAATAGTTGGCAAGATTGAAGAGCTTTATAGAAAACCTCCTGGATTTGAACTATTAGAAGGAAATCGCTTGGTTCTTCTAGGTCCAAGCGATATTGGTTTAGGAGGATCATTGTGGAGTGCTTTACATGGGTTTGATCATGAAGAATTAATAGATGTTGATTTTGAAATTCATAAAGTTCTTGCTGACTTAGTAAGGGGTCTTATATTTGACGGAACCATTGATGGAATACATGATTTATCTGCTGGAGGGTTAGGAGTTGCTTTAGCTGAGATGGTCGCAAAATCTAAATTCGGGATTAGTGTTGCTCGAACCCCCGATACATTATCGCTTTTCGGTGAAGGACCAAGCAGAGTGCTTGTTTCAATAAATCCGGAAAATATGAATGACTTATTGTCTAGGGCAGAGAGCGTAAATATACCTACTACACGTCTGGGTTTGGTCGGTGGCGACAGATTCATTGTCAAGGATTTGATAGATGTCCCAAAAGAAACTATTGACTCAGCATTTGTGACTCACCTACCTAATGCTTTAGGTGTAGGCACAATCAGTTCATGATCAAATGAGTATGCGGGATTTAATTCACTGCCAGACACTAGGATCGCTTTAGTGTCAAAAAGTGAAGCTTTTCAGAAAGCTGTAGAACAATCTGAAGTATTCTTCGATGAACCTCATGAAGCGTGTGGAGTATTTGGTATTTTTGCTCCCGACCACCTAGTGGCACACCTTACTTATTTAGGTCTTTATGCTTTGCAACACCGTGGACAAGANTCGGCTGGNATGGCTGTNAGNGATGGAACNTCAATAACAGTTGTAAAAGATATGGGATTAGTCTCNAATGTTTTCAANGAGAANAATCTTGCNGCTTTAAATGGNAATNTGGCGATAGGNCAGACTCGCTATTCNACTACTGGTTCAAGTACATGGAGAAACGCTCANCCTGTTTATCGNGGTGTTGGTGACATAGAGTTTGCANTAGGNCANAATGGNAATTTAGTNAATACAGANCNGTTGGCAAGAGAAGCTGGNATGNTAAAAGGAACNGTGGCTTCNGACAGTGATTTAATTGCNGAATTGATNNCTTNGGANNTATCAANAAAACANNTTGAAGANCNAGANGANCCTATGAAATCAGCACTCCAACNTGTCTTNCCAAAATTNTCTGGAGCTTTTTCANTAGTGTTCTGTGATCAAAATCGAATAATTGGTGTNCGNGANCCNAATGGATTTCGNCCTTTGTGTTTAGGNCGNTTNGATGNNGGTTGGGTATTGGCATCTGAAACAGCTGCTCTNGATGTNATNGGAGCGAAGTTTATTCGAGAANTTGANCCNGGNGAAATGGTAATAATCGATGNAAANGGTTGNAGTTCNTTTTTTCCATTTATTGAAGATCAGATNGANCCGCGTATTTGCTTATTNGAGTTTGTTTATTTTGCNCGACCTGANAGNTACCTTTACGGTCANANTGTNCATAAGGCAAGANTNAAAATGGGTGAAGCACTTGCNAAGCAGGCTCCCGTAGACGCAGATTTGGTTATGGGNGTTCCAGAATCAGGAATTCCAGCCGCGGAAGGTTTTGCTAGNGAATCAGGAATCCCATTTGGCCAAGGATTAGTAAAAAATCGTTATATAGGTNGNTCATTNATTGCCCCNACGCAAGAAATGCGTGCATCANCAGTNNGNATGAAATTAANNCCTTTNANNGANAATATAAAAGATCAAAAATTGNTTGTNGTNGANGANTCAATNGTTCGAGGNACNACAACAAAAGCNATGNTNCNGATGCTGCGAGACGGGGGTGCAAAAGAAGTTCATNTAAGGATTTCTTCACCGCCTTACAGGTGGCCTTGTTTTTATGGAATGGACACAGGTTCAAAAGGNCAACTNTTAGCAGCNAATTTNACAGTTGACGAAATACAAAGATATCTAGAAGTAGACAGTCTTAGTTATTTACAACTNGAAGAGCTNATTAATGCGACAGGAACAACNGGAGCGGGNTTTTGTGANGCCTGCTTAACAGGCGAATACCCNATAGAGATACCTNTAGAACTTTCTTCAAAATTGAANAGNGAAGNAAGCAACGATCAAAATTTGGTNTCAAATGATTTTTTTTCAACTATTAGAACAACAANTTTGTGATTCTNGTAGATCNTGAACTTGAAGTCAGGTANNTATTGTGAAAAATGATGANTATTTGNCGTCGGGNGTAAGTTTGGATGCNGCTCAACAAGTTGTTNAGCAAATAAAACCTCTTTCATTAAGAACACGNCGNCCAGAGGTTGTTGACAATTTTGGTGGTTTTGCCGCAATGTTCGATTTGGGNTTGTCTTCATATAAAGATCCGTTGTTGGTTTCTTCGACTGATGGTGTAGGAACGAAATCAGAGATAGCCAAAATGCTCGGGAGATATGAAACTATAGGGAATGATCTNGTAGCAATGTGTGTAGATGACCTTGTTTGCGTCGGTGCTGANCCTCTGTTTTTTTTGGACTACATATCAGTTGGCCACTTAAAGCCAAAATTAGTTGAATCTTTAATTGAAGGNATTGCTGAAGGNTGTGTAGAAGCNGGGTGTTCTTTAATTGGGGGCGAGACTGCAGAGCACCCAGGAGTTATGGAAGACGATTCTTTTGACTTGGCTGGTTTCTCAGTTGGTGCNGTTGAAAGAAATAAAGTAATTGACGGTTCAAATGTTGAATTAGGTGATCAAATAATTGGCATNGAGTCNCCNAATCTTCGNTCAAATGGTTTTTCTTTNGTGNGAAAAGTTTTTTTAGAAATTGCCGGAAAGTCTCTTNATGATTCCGCTTGGAAAGGTTCNGAAAGCACNCTCGGCGAAAAATTACTAGAACCAAGCGTAATTTACGCTCCAACTATTTTGAATGTTTTGAAGGAGAACGAAGTTCATGCGATAGCGCATATAACAGGAGGTGGATTACCTGAGAATGTTTCGAGAGTNNTAGGAAAATCTTTNAANGCNGTTATACATCAGTCCAGTTGGGAAACCCCAAGAATTTTTTCTGAGATTCAAACTTTAGGCTCAATTGATNTTGANGAGATGTTTNGAGTTTTCAATATGGGAATCGGNATGATTTTGATTGTGCCTCCAAATTCAACNGATCNAGTNNTANAAGAATTANCNAAACATAANAAACCGGCCTGTGTNATAGGTGAGATAGTCGAAGGTTCTNGTCAAGTNGAAATTTTAAGGTAACTTCGCTTTATGGATAAAAATGAATTGATTGCTCATTTAAAAAAGTTTTCAATTCAAGAAGGNGACTTTGTTTTAAAATCAGGNCGCAAAAGCAATTGGTTTTGTGATGCTAAACAGACAATCTGTAGACCTGAGGGAATGCTANTGGTGGCTGAAGCTGCCATAGAAGTNCTACCCANTGATATTCAGGCAATAGGTGGACTGGCTGCTGGAGCAGATCCGGTTGCTTTTGGGGTCGCTTCTATTGCCGCTAATAGAGGNAAATTTTTTCGTTCTTTCAGTATTAGAAAAGANTCTAAAGATCATGGTGTNCAAGGNCGACTTGCTGGTGCTTTGGAGCAAAATGATCGNGTGGTTATCTGTGAAGACACTGTCACAAGGGGAACTTCGCCNNTGGAAGCTGCGCGTGTTGTACGTGAACTNGGTGGAGATCCTGTNATGATTCTTGCTGTTGTTGATCGTGGTGGAACTTGTGCTTTGGAAGCTGAAAAAGAGGGNATTTCNTTTCATGCATTAGTTTCAGCACCNGAATTAGGTTTTGATTACGAAAATCAATAGTTTTATTCTCAATACTGCTCGTAGGCTTAAGACTTATGCCNTATTTACCAACTGCTGCTTATTCAATTTATATAAAAGTTGANCTTCAAAANGTTCCTAATACTTTGGGNCGATTTGCTACAGCTGTTGGCGAAGCTGGAGCAAACATCGTTTCAATGGGCGGTTTTGATGTTCGGGGTGAAATATTAACGAANGACGTTGTAATNAATTGCAGGGANGAGGAGCACGTAGATTCNGTAATTNCNCATATAAAACAATTAGATGGTGTTGANTTNCTNTCTTGGCATGATCGAACTTTTGAAATGCATAAAGGTGGAAAAATTGAAGTTTTACCTTTAGCAGAAATTTCNGACAATCATGACCTTTCTATGGCNTACACNCCGGGAGTCGCAAGAGTTTGTATGGCTATNCACGAAGACCCACACCNAGTTCATGANCTGACAATTAAGAAAAATACAGTAGCTATTGTTACCGANGGAACAGCAGTGCTCGGTTTGGGAGATATNGGACCTGAAGCNTCCTTGCCTGTAATGGAAGGGAAAGCNCTGCTGTTTAAAGAGTTTGCTGGGGTAGATGCTTTNCCAGTNTGCCTAGATGTAACTGACTCATATGAAATTATTGAAACAGTCAAAAAACTCGCACCTTCTTTCGGTGGNATAAATCTTGAAGATATNGCTGCACCNGCNGCATTNGAAGTTGAAGAAGCATTACAAGAAGCTCTTGATATNCCAGTCTTTCANGATGACCAGCATGGAACAGCAGTTGTNACTCTNGCTGCTTTATGGAATGCGCTTCGTTTAACTGGCAAAGAGATAGAAAANCAGTCTGTTGTAATAGCCGGNATGGGGGCTGCTGGAGTNGCCGTNGGAAAGATATTAATCGGTGCAGGAGTTGGAGAGATAGTNGGTGTTGANCGCACAGGGGCTGTTTACCAAGGNCGTGAAAATTTNAATGTTGCAAAAGAATGGTTTGCCGAGAACACGAATCCAGATAGAAAAATGGGCACTTTGAANGATGTGATCAAAGGGTCAGATGTNTTTATAGGATTGAGTGGGCCTNGTCTGATTGATGCGAGTGATCTTCGTAACATGGCTCCAGANCCTATTGTTTTTGCAATGGCAAACCCAGATCCTGAGATTCGCCCTGAGGAAGCTGACGGCCTTGCAGCTGTAATGGCGACTGGCAGAAGNGATTATCCAAATCAAATTAATAATGTTTTGGCTTTCCCTGGTATTTTTCGTGGNGCACTAGATGTGGGTGCTACCCAGATAACCGAGAACATGAAGTTGGCTGCNGCAAAAGCNATAGCTGATTCNNTTNCAGGNAGATGANNTNANTCCNGANTTNATTGTTCCTTCAGTTTTTGACAAATCTGTGCCATACAAAGTTGCTGAAGCCGTGGCGAACGCGGCTTTGGCTGACAAAGTTTGCCGTTCATAAAAAGAGTNTCGAAATTTGNANTCTAAGCATGTCGCTTTTGAAGGTGTAACTTTTGATCTTTGGAACACTCTTTTAGTNAGNGAACCAGGNGGTATTGAAGTNAGGCAATNNGCTTGGCAAAAAGTAATTGATGAAAGAGATTTGAACATAACCTCCGACTTGTTGCTATCAGTTCTTGAAATGCTCCCAGTCCGATTCGATGTTGAATGGCGNGCTGGCCGCCAATACACAGCCAAAGAGGCATTAGAAGACGCTTTNAACGTTTTNGGTGAAAAAATCACNGATGAAGANCGTGAGGTTTTTGCNGAAACTTTNGATCAATCTTCTTTTGCTTTAAAAGTCGATGTTNTNGAAGGNGCAGAAGAGGTTTTNNCATATTTGGCTNAGAAAAGGTATAAAAACTGCGATNGTGAGNGACACGTCCCTATCGGCTGGCAGGCATTTACGTTTCTTTTTAAATGAATTTGGTATAGCACCCCACNTAACTTTTTTTGCATTTTCTGATGAAGTNGGTGTTTATAAACCTGACAAAAAAATCTTTATGAAAGCATTAGAAGGAATGGGAGNNGTCCGTCCATTCAANGCGGCNCATGTAGGAGATTTGAAACGTACCGATGTTGTAGGCNCAAGAAATATTGGTATGACNAGTGTCAGGTTTAGAGGGGCGAATGACGATCAAGAGGATGAATTGGAGGCAGATTNTGTAATAGATCACTTGTCTGAACTGCCTTCTNTNTTGAATTTATGATCAGTCTGTTAAGAGAAAGTTTTTNAGTTNTTTAACTCTTTCGTCNCTGATTTTTAGACCATTAAGCCTAAAGCTATCCCANGTTCCAAAACTTTTCTTAACCTCATCAAATACTGAAGTNATNAANNTNTCTTTGGCGTATAGAAGTGATTGAGCTATTTCCATACGTTCTTCAATAAATTTTTCGGAACCGTTTTCAGTGGTTTCAACTAAGTGATCTCTTATTTGTTTTTCTTTTAGTTGCATGTCTTTTTCGCGTAGTTTATTTGTCAGTAAGTAATCTTCAATAATTACAGATTCATCTACATCAAGAATTCCGAGCAGAAAAGCGGAGACAATTCCTGTCCTGTCTTTGCCTGCTACGCAATGGAAAAGTAAAGGAAAATTGTCGGGGTTAGTTAATGATTCAAAAACTGGTATGTAAGAATCAAGCTTTTCCGTGACTGAATTTTTGAAATATTTTTCAATAATTTTTCCTGTGATTTCAGTAGGTAGTTGCTCACCATTTAGAAAATTTGCGGCTACAGCAAATTCGTTATCGTCAGAAGACACTGAGAAATTAAGAGTTTCAACCTCTTCCAAATTTGGGGTTGGGTACTTTTCTATTTCTGAAGGTCTTCGCAAATCTATGATNGTTTTTAATTGCAAGTTTTTAAACTGNTTAAAATCTTCCTTCTCCAATTCGCTTAAGTGTCCACTTCGAAATAGATATCCGGTTTTTACTTCCATACCAGTTTGAGTTTTTTTACCGCCCATATCTCTAANATTGGCGTCCGGAATAATGATTTTCGGAGAGTGATCCACAGAAGGACTTTATCTAAGATGCTTCTTTATGGTTTATTTTAAAATAATGTGGTGAAATCTAATGCTGTCGGCGATGATTAAGAAAATAATAAGTTAGGAGTTTGTATGGGGAAGGCTGTCATTGTAGAAGCGTTGAGAACCCCTATCGGGAGGGGAAGAGAATTAGTTGGCCAGTTCAATGGTTTCCATGCGACACAACTACTTGGGCTTTTACAGCAAGGAATAGTTGAAAGAGCTGGGATTCAATCGTCCGAAGTAGAGCAGGTAATAGGTGGTTGCGTAACTCAGGCTGGACAACAAGCGAGCAACGTAACTCGAACAGCATGGTTAAACACTGCAGGAGATTACACGACAGGTGCTACGACTATTGACACCCAGTGTGGCTCAGGACAACAAGCCAACAATTTGATCCATGCTCTCATAGAAGCGGGAACAATTGATGTTGGATTGGCATGCGGAGTGGAACTGATGAGCCGAGTAGGATTAGGAGCAAATGTCCTTAATGGTCCAGGTTCTTCGAAACCTGATGACTTTCCTTGGGATAGCCCTAATCAATTCGAAGCTGCAGAACGAATAGCATCGAACAGAGGTATTAGCCGTGAAGAGGTAGACCAATGGGGTCTTCGCTCACAGGAAAAAGCATCCATTGCACAAAGTGAAGGAAGATTCGAAAATGAAATCCTTTCAATAAGTGCACCCGTTTTGAACTCTGAAGGAGAGAAAACTGGTGAAACTTTATCGGTGAATACCGATCAAGGTATTCGTGATACCAATTATGAATCTCTTGCAAGTTTAAATCCAGTATTAGAAGAAGGTATTCATACAGCGGGTAACTCTTCGCAAATTTCTGATGGGGCAGCAGGTTTGTTATGGATGGATGAAAATCGGGCTAAAGCAAATGGGCTAAAACCCCGTGCAAAAATTGTCGCAAATGTAGTTGTTGGCACAGATCCTTATTATTTACTTGATGGTCCTGTAGACGCTACAAAAAAGATTTTGTCGAAGTCTGGGATGAGTCTTTCTGATATTGATCTATTCGAATGCAATGAAGCTTTTGCATCTGTTGTTTTGTCTTGGCTTGGAGAAAATCCAGAGATTGATTCTGAAAAAGTAAATGTGAACGGTGGAGCGATTGCACTAGGTCACCCAGTGGGAGCGACGGGTTCCCGTTTGATGGTCACTGCATTAAATGAACTCGAAAGAAGAGATGGCTCTTTAGCAATGGTCACGATGTGTTGTGGCGGAGCAATAGGCACAGCAACAATTATTGAAAGGATTTAATATGGGCGCTCTTGACGGGAAGGTCGCAGTTGTTACAGGTGCTGGAAGAGGTCTAGGACGAGTTGAAGCTTTGGAATTAGCGATGCATGGAGCGAGTGTTGTTGTTAATGATCTTGGACTGTCAAGAGACGGGATCGGATCGGATACTGAGCCAGCGGATTCTACGGTTGCTGCAATTATTGAACAAGGAGGGAATGCGGTAGCACATTTTGGTGATATTGCTGAATGGGATCAGTCCAAGGAGTTGATAAATACAGCTGTCGATAAATTCGGTTCTTTAGACATTTTGGTGAACAACGCAGGTTTTATTCAAGATTCGATGTTGCAAAAAATGACCGAAGAACAATTTGACTCGGTTGTAAGAGTCCATTTAAAAGGACATTTCTGCACGATGCGTCACACGATGGCTTTTTGGAGAGAAGCTTGGAAAAAGGAAGGAGAAAAACCACTAGGGGGACGCATCATTAATACGTCTTCAGAAGCTGCGTTAATAGGAGCTTTAGGAACAGGGAATTACAGTGCGGCTAAAGCTGGGATTATTGCTTTAACTCTTTCGGCTGCAAGAGAATTGCAACGATTCGGATGCAATGCAAATGTTTTGGTTCCGAGAGCTAGAACGCGTATGAATATGGGCGGCCCTTCAGCTCCGCTTTTTGAAAAACCTGAAGAAGGTTTTGATACGTATGCACCTGAACATGTAGCTCCATTAGTTGCATGGTTAGCGTCGTCTAGTTCTGAAAGAGTTTCGGGAAATGTTTTGCAGATTTGGGGTGGAGAACTTGTTGTTTATGAGAAGCCTCGACGCATTTTTGAAGCTTCTACAAATGAAGCATGGTCTTTTGAGGCAATAGATTCTGAGCTGGGCCCTTTTTTCTCTGATAAAGAACCAATAATTGACGGTTTCGGAATTTAACTAGTCTTATTTAAAGCTTCTTTAGCTATTAATTTTCCTAGAGTGTTTAAGCTTTTTCCTGCACCGTCCAAAGTGTCAGCTAATTGGATAACCCATAAGAAATAACGATGAATTGGATGTGTTGTATCTGCACCTGTTCCACCATGCAGGTGTTGAGTAGTTACTACAACTCTCTGCCCGGCTTCTGATGCCCACCATTTTGCTGAAGATACAGCTTTAGAACATTCAAAACCTTCGTCAAGTTGCCATGCAGCTTGCAGTTGTGTGACTCTGATTCCATCTATGTCAATATGAGCGTCTGCCGCTTGTAATGCGACACCTTGATTTGTAGACAAAGGTCTACCAAATTGTTCTCGTTCTGAGACATGTTGAGCGGTCATAGTTAAAGCTTCTTCACAACAGCCGAGAATGAGTGCGCAGATACCAATTTTTGCTCTTTGAGAGGCTTCCTGAAAAACTATTTCACCTTTTTCATCTAAAAGGTCTTCTTCAGTTAACTCAACAGCGTCAAATGAAAGGTTTCCTTGAAGCTCGAGGTTTGTAGTTTCGACTATTTTTTTCTGCAAGCCTTTTTTATCTAGAGAGATGATTGCAATTCTTTGGTTTCCATCAATCGTTATTGGGACTAGAACAGCACTGCTTAAATTACAAGCAGGCACTGCAAGCTTTTCGCCTGTTATACGCCATCCGTTGCCATCGTTTTCAGTAATGAGTTTTGTTGAATTTTTTTGCGGAGCCCATGCCCCTGTAAGTATTTGGTTTCCTGAGCAAACCTCTTGCAACCAATGTTCTTTTTGAGCACTTTTACCATATTTTGCTATTGCCCAAGACCCGAGAATAGATGTCGCAAAAAGTGGCACAGGAGCAACTTTTCTTCCCTGCTGTTGAAGTACAAGGGAAAGTTCAACCATGCCTAAACCGAGACCCCCGTAACTCTCCGGAATAGTTATTCCTAGTAGTCCAGCATCGGCAAGTGCTTCCCACAGGTTTTTGTCAAACCTCTGGTCGGTTCTTTCAACCTCAGCAACCCTGTCACTCGTTGATAGATCGCTGAAAATTGTTTTAGCGAGGTTAGATAACTCTATTTGATCTTCCGAAAAGTCAAAATCCATTAGCTTTTTTTGCTTTCTGCTTGCCGGTTTGCCCTCGCCATTCCCAGACCGACCCATGCGACAATTTCCCGCATGACTTCGTTGACACCTCCACCAAAAGTGTTGATTTGAGCAGCTCGCCCCGCTTTTTCTAGATCACCAAATAAGACTGTTCCGTCTTGACCTCCTTTTATTCTTCCTTCTTCGCCAATTATCCCTAGCAAGCGTTCGTATATTCTTACTGCTGCTTCTGTTCCATAGACTTTTACTGCAGATGAACGGTCGGGTGTAAGTCGACCTTTTTCGACATCAATTGTCATGCGCCAGTTCAAAAGTTTCAGTGCTTCAAGTTCTGCATAGCAGCGGGCGAAATCGAGTTGCACCCACGGTTGATCGATTACCAACCCTTCTTCTGAAGATTCATTTTGAGTAGCCCAGATTAAAGTTTCTTCGTAAAGACGAAAAGCTAAAGCGCTAGTAGCTGCCAGGCCAACTCTTTCATGGTTAAGTTGTGTAGTAATTAGTTGCCAGCCACTGTTTATTTCACCTAACAGATTTTCTGCTGGGACTCTCACATTGTCATAATAAGTACTAGTTGTTGGAACGCCGCCAACAGTAGTTATTGGAGTCCAAGAAAAACCTTCTGAGTCTGTGGGGACGATGATCAGTGAAATACCTTTATGTTTTTTTGCTTCTGGATCAGTTCTGCAAGCTAACCAAACGTAGTCGGCTTCATTAGCGCCGCTTGTGTAAATCTTTCCTCCGTTTATTATCCATTCATCTCCGTCTTTAATTGCTTTGGTGCGGAGTGAAGCAAGGTCAGTTCCTGCTGAGGGTTCAGAATATCCACACGCAAAAATTATCTCACCATTTAGAATTCCTGGTAGGTATTTCTGTTTTTGATCTTCTGTACCAAATTCTATAATTGTTGGTCCAACTGTGTTGAGTGTTACGAATGGCATTGGACAATTGGCTCTTTGTGCTTCATCGAAAAGAATGAATTGGTCTGATGGTGGCCGTCCGCCACCTCCATATTCAACTGGCCAGCCGAGGCCTAACATCCCGTCTGCTCCCAATTGTCGGAAAATCTTTTTACGCATTTCGGAGCTTTTGTCTATATTTCTTAGACTCTCGCGGGTTTCTTCCGTCATAATTCCCGCAAAATATTTTCGCAAGTCGTCTCGTAACGCTTGTTGGGATTTTGTTTCGTTTAGTTCCATAGGGTTTTAAAATTTTAAATTAATAACTTTTACAAATGTTATAAAAATTGTGGTCGGGCCCGGCATCGATCCGGGGACCTTCCGCTTTTCAGGCGGACGCTCTGCCAACTGAGCTACCCGACCGCAAACTGCGGTAAAACACTTCAGTTTTGCGGTCCTGACGGGATTTGAACCCGCGACCTCCGCCTTGACAGGGCGGCGTGCACTCCAAACTGCACCACAGGACCAAAGTAACTTCACACGAAAAGTGCTTGTAGCTACTTTATGATTTATTTAGTTTTGTACCCCCAACGGGATTCGAACCCGTGTTACCGGCGTGAAAGGCCAGCGTCCTAGGCCACTAGACGATGGGGGCTCATTTCCTTTAGAAGTTTTGCCACGATAGCAGAGGCTTGAGTATTCGCGTTCCTCTTTGGATTATCTTTTATTGCCTCCTACATCAAATTATTTACAGCTTTTCTATTAATAAAAAAGTCATTAATCATATTAATGCGGTCTTAACTTTATAAATGCGTTTGAGTGCCAAAACCTGATTCTTAATTCCGGTGAGATAGTGATGAATTTTGTTACATAAGATTGATTCATGGAGTTAAATGATTGCGTTGCAGTTGTAACTGGTGGTGCTACAGGGATTGGCAGGGCTTTAGTTGAGCGCTTCCATAAAGAAGGAGCATCAGGTTTAGTAGTAGCTGATTTGAATGTCGATGGTGCAAAACAAGTTGCTGAAAGTGTCGGTGGCGTGGCTGTCGAGTGTGATGTCTCAGAGGAAAGTGCCGTATCGGGACTTATATCTGAGACAGTTGAAAAGTTTGGTCGGATAGACCTAATGGTTTCAAATGCAGGTTATGTCACTGTAGGTGCTTTAGAAGCACCCGACGAAGAACTAAAGAAAATGTTTGATGTTCATGTTATGGCTCACCTTTGGGCAGCTCGACATTCGATCCCTCACATGATTGAAGCAGGTGGTGGTTATTTATTAAATACTGCTTCTGCAGCAGGTCTTTTAACTCAGTTGGGTTCGCTCCATTACTCCGTAACAAAACATGCTGCAGTTTCTCTTTCAGAGTTTTTAGCAATTTCGTATAGGGAGCATGGAATTAAAGTTTCAGTATTATGCCCACAATCAGTAGAAACAGATATTTTAGAGAACAGTCCAACTAGGGACCTATTGTCTGAAGGTGCGGCTAGTCCAGCTGCCGTTGATGGGGTATTAAAAGCAGAAGAAGTAGCTCAAAGTGTTGTCGAAGGAGTGAGAGAAGAAAGATTTCATATTCTTCCCCATCCAGAAGTTTCAGAGTATGCACGACGTAAGAGTGACGACATTGACAGATGGTTAGCTGGGATGCATAGATTTCAACAAAAGTTATTTCCTGCCGGAGAGTCTCCGTCTGATTGGCTTATTTCTTAAACCCCTTTTTTTGCGTTTGCGAATTCAAATGAACCCATAGCCTAAGGATGATGCGTGTTTACAGTTCTAACTCGATTCGTCTTCGAATAAATTCTTTTTTCGTATTAACGAAACCAGCGATAATCCGCACGTTATTAATTACAACTGTTCCAACCATGTTTGTTGCGGAAGAGGGAACACCTTCTTTGTGGCTCATTATTGCAACCATGGTTGGAGGTTCACTCGCTGCAGCTGGAGCTAATTCATTCAACATGGTATTAGATGCCGATATTGATAAGAAAATGGACAGGACTAGTAATCGACCTTTAGTCACAGGCGCAATTACACCTAAAGAAGCGACATTTTTTGCTTTTGTTTTAGAGATAGGAGCATTTATTTGGCTCTTTAGTTTCGTGAATCTCTTTAGTGCGTTTTTAGCTATTTCTGCCACTGCTTTTTACGTGTTTGTTTACACGATGTGGTTAAAACGTTCTTCGACTAGCAACATTGTTATTGGAGGCGCAGCTGGTGCAGTACCTGTTCTAATCGGTTGGACTGCTGTAACAGGCACTTTAGGCTGGGCTCCAATTGTATTATTTAGTGTGATTTTTTTCTGGACTCCACCTCATTTTTGGGCCTTAGCAATTAATTATCGTGACGATTATGCTGCAGCAGAAATTCCTATGCTTCCAGTTGTTACAGGACTAAAAGAAACAGGACGACAAATAGTCTTGTACTCAGTTGTTTTAATAGCATTTTCGGTGGCTTTTTTCTTTGTCGCAGAAATGGGTATTTATTACTTAATTGTGGCTATAGGACTTGGCGCCTTGTTCTTATTTTTCGCTTTGAACATTTTTCTTAACCCAGTTGAAAAGAATGCTGCGCGGTTGTTTCACTATTCAATTACTTATATTTTCTTACTCTTTAGCTCTATGGTTGTAGATGTTCTTCTATAGTGAGATTTAATAGTGTTTTATGCACACAAGCAAATGTTTTTATGTCGTTAAGTAACAGGAATTATTTTGTTGATAATGAATTTTTTTTCTAACAGGATTGAGCTTGAGAATGAGATTTGGCAAGAGGCTGCAGAAAATCTTGATTTCGATTTTTCTTTACGCAAAGGAATATTCAGTAGATTAAAAATGAACGGCGAACATAAGGGTTTTCAGTGTTCGGTCAAAACCATTAATGGGCGGTACGGAGAAACATACATGTCTTTCTTGGCTATCTTTTATGAACCCATTGAACGCGGCAAAAGACGAAAACATAGAGTTAAAGATGAACTGTTTAGGAGTTGGAAAGTAAAAATTTCTGATGACTCAGCAAAAGCTACTATCATGTGTCGAAAATCTGATTTTGATTCAGCCAAGATTGTAAACAGGCTTGAAAGAATTTGTGAAATTGCAATTGATTATAGGAATAATCGCAATCCAATAATTTAGTTAATTTCATCTTGAGCAATTGGTTTTGCGTGTCGCGAAACGGCTAGCGTGACAGAATTAATAGTTGTTTGATCAACTTTTTTTGCTATGAAAACAGGTAGATTTAGTTGAGCAAAGTTTCAATTTTTAACCCCCAGGACACAGGATTCAATGACTACTACTGATATCGCACCAGATTCTGTAGCGGTTACGAGTGAACAAGACCAAACTTACGTAGAGCGTTTGGTTACTAGCACAAGTAATTCATCTATAGGAAAATCATGGATTTTCAGTGGTTGTGTTTATTTGGTTTTTTCAACAATTTTGGGGTTTTTACTCGACATTGTCAGGTTTGATTCTAATAGTTACTTAATTTTTTCTAATGTCGACAAGTTTTTTCAGTTTTGGTCATTGCACCGTACTTCAATAGTTCTTTTGGCTGTATTGCCAATGATTATTGGTTTAGCTACGTGCATAGTGCCTCTTCAAATTGGTGCAAATTCGATTGTTTTTCCAAGAGCAGCTGCTTTTGGTTTTTGGGTTTGGTTTTTGGGTTCTGGTATCACAGTTTTTGGGTTTTTGGCCGATGGAGGTTTTGGAACTCCAGAATTAGGTAGCCAACGTGAAGCAGTTGCACTCACACTTGTGGGACTTCTTTTAGTAATTGCAGGAATATGCATGTCAGTTATTTGTCTGCTCACAACCATCATTTCAGGCAGATGCATGGGAATGAACTTACGTAGAATCCCTCTTTTTAGTTGGACAATGTTGATTGCTGGAACACTTTGGATTCTGACATTACCAGTTTTGGCAGCGAATTCGATTTTGACTTATGTTGATTTGAAGGGTCGTTCTGCAATTTATTTTGGATCTGAAGATTTGATTTGGGATCAAATTTCATGGGCATTTACTAATCCGCAAATATATGTATTCGTTTTACCGGTAATAGGGATCGCATATGACATAGTTCCAGTCGTGGCAAAGGTTCGTCAGAGAAACCATGACTTGATATTAATTCTTTCAAGTCTTTTCGGAATTATTGGTTTCGGAGCCTACGCTCAGCCATTTTTTGATACACCCGGAACCCCTGTAAGAGAAGAGGCTTTATATGTACTCACAGCTCTTTTAGCAGTTCCTTTAACCTTCTTTCTTTTAGTGGGACTTTTGGATACTTTAAAAATAGGTGCCGGAAATCTCACGAGACACCCGCCGGCTCCCATGGTTCTTTCTCTTTTGTCTTTACTTCTTCTTATTTCGGGCACGATCGTGGGGGCCTTAAGAGCTATAGAACCTTTTGAGCTTTTGTCTCGATCATCAACCAGTGCTCAAATGAAATTGACTATTGCAGCTGGGTTAGTTGCAGTCATTGCAGCGATGCTTTGGTGGGGTGAACGAATTATTGGCAAAAGCGCAAAGCAAGGAGCCGGTTTAATTTCAGGAATTCTCATTACTGCAGGTGCATTATTGAGTGGTCTTACAGATTCAGTAAATGGATTTCTAGGTTTAGATGACTTCGTAATGGTAGATTTTATTCAGAAAGTATCTGGCGAGCAGTTGGTAAAGATTCTTATCCCGTTTTCATTCATAGGATCGTTACTGATTTTTGCCGGTGCTGTTTTATTTCTAGTTGTTGAATTATTGAGATCTAAAAATGGTCCGGTTTCCGAAGCAGACCCATGGAATGGTCATACTCTTGAATGGACAGAAGAAATAGTGACAGTTGAATCTGAAAGACCGTTGCTGGATGAAGTCGAGAAGGCAGGAACCTAGTGTCTAATACAGCCTTACCACCAGCAGAATCCAGACCAAGAACAGTCGTCACAGGGGCAGTTCTCGGAAGCATAACTTCTGTTATGTTTTTCGCCGGGTTGTTTGCAATCTACTTTTCAATGAGGGCAGATGCTAATGCTTGGGGAAGTGAATGGTTTCCAGAAGGAGCTATTCAACTTGTGCCTGGTGGAATGAACATGGCTACTTTGTCCCTGTCAGTGATAACCATGGCCTGGGCTGTGCGATCGGTTTCTAATAACGACCGTATTCATACCTATCTAGCTCTTGGCCTAACAGCTCTTCTTGGGATTGCTGTAATTAACCAGACCGTTTTTTATCTGAACGACATTGGATTGCCAATTGATTACAGTAAATCCAGTACATTGCT
The DNA here is from genome assembly GCA_002716285.1 of Acidimicrobiaceae bacterium. Classification (GTDB taxonomy): domain Bacteria; phylum Actinomycetota; class Acidimicrobiia; order Acidimicrobiales; family MedAcidi-G1; genus MedAcidi-G1. Next base: position 31,949 of record PBAM01000009.1, on the reverse strand, counting down.
TTTTACTATTGTTGGTGCTCATATGGTAATGATTGCCATCGGGGTGATTTGGAATCTTCTATTATTAGTAAGAGCTTTTGGAGGTCAAGACACTCAACGTCATCAAGATTTAGTTTCTGCTTTATCTTTTTATTGGTATGCAGGAGTTGCTGTCTATTCGATCATTTGGATCGGTATATACATAGCGAAGTAGGGATGTGATTTACTGATGCTTACGACTGGATTCAAACTTTGGTTCGGCCTTTGTGTCGTGATGGTAGCAGCCGCTATTTTTGCTGGTTATACAACTGGTGGAACAGAAACAGGTCCAATCTCTTTGGGTTGGAAGGGTGGAGTCGGAAATCATGTGGTTTACACGCTCCTGATGATTGGTGCTGCTTCAATGGCAGTTATGGGAGTTGTAAGTCAAGCTTTTCGAGACAGTGACCCAGAAGCAGCGACAGAGTTGCTTGGCACAGAAGAAACGCCCGAAGCGCAATCAGAAACAGGCAGTTCTTGGTGGCCGATCTTTGCTGCTTTAGGATTAAGTATCTCGGTCGTTGGGTTAGTAGTACATTCTGCAATTTTTGTTATAGGTATCTTAATAATTGTTGCAATCGGTTTTGAATGGACAATTACGAATTGGTCTGAGAAAGCCACATCTGATCCAGAGTTGAATCGCGAATTAAGGGAAAGACTCATGCGGCCTATAGAAGTGCCACTTATCGGAGCATTGGGTATTGGAGTTTTAGTTTTAGCGGTTTCCCGAATTCTTCTTTCTTCATCTGCTTCAGGAGCGGTGTTGGTCGCCACTATTGTGGCTGTTCTTATTTTCGGAACTGCTTATTATATAAGCACACGTCCGTCTATTTCTAGAGGTTTCATTCAAAGCGTTCTTTTTCTAGGAATAGCTGGAATATTAATTGCAGGTCTCATTTCAGCAGTTGTAGGTGAACGTGACTTCCATCACAAAGGACCTGATCATCATGACGATTCGCATGTAGAGGTTGAACATTGAAACCCTTTTCCAGTTATAGAACCTCATGGTTTTATGTTTCATTTTTAGCGTTTTTTTTATTTTTTACAGGGTGTTCTTCAGATGCTGAACTTGACACGCTAGAACCGCAAGGACCTTCTGCACAATCAATAGATTCACTATCAAATCCGATTTTCATCATTGCAGGAATAGTTTTACTTCTAGTAGTTGGTGGAACTATTTATATGTGGCGTTTTCGAAGCGATCATTCCGATGAAGAGTTTCCGACTCAAATCCATGGGAATTTAAAGTTGGAAATTTTATGGACGATCATCCCAGGTTTGATACTTGTTGGCGTTGCTGTTTTCACTCTTATAACCCTTGCAGAAATAAATAGTACTGAAGACAACGCTATGGCTTTGTCAGTTGAAGGTGAAACAGTTTCATGGGAACCAGAAGTAGTAGTAGTTGGTCAGCAATGGTGGTGGGAGTATAGGTATTACCTAGATGGCTTGGAAGGTGTCGATCTTTCAGATGCTCGAAACCTGCCTCCCGCTGACATTGTCACCAGTACTCAAATGGTTATACCAACTGGCGAAGAAATCGAATTGAAAATTTTAAGCCGCGACGTAATTCACAGCCACTGGATACCTGCATTGAATGGTAAAAAAGACGCTGTTCCAGGGAGAGTTCACCCTTGGAAAATCGAAGCAGATGAACCAGGTGTTTACTTTGGACAATGCACAGAGTTCTGTGGACTTTCTCACTCAAGAATGCGCATGCAGGCTGTAGCAATGGAACCTGTTGATTTTCAAAACTGGATTAACCAACAAATGCAACCAGCTTCAAATCCGGTGAGTGAAACCGCGAAGCGGGGGCAAGAAACATTTAGTTCTTTATGTGCTCGGTGTCACGTTGTTAACGGTTTAAATGACGAAACTTCTATTGGTGCTGATTTAGTTTCAAATGCTGCACCCAATCTGACTCATTTCATGAGTCGAACCACTTATGCAGGTGGAATTTTCAATCTGTATGAACCGGATGGTTCTCTTGACCGAAGTCAATTAGAAGCGTGGCTTCGTAATTCCCCTGATGAAAAACCTGCTTATGCGCAAGGCAGAAGAGGTATGCCAAATATGGGCTTAGATGAAAAACAGATAGATGACATAGTCGCTTATCTGCAAACTCTTGGAGCTAGACCCTCGAGTGAAATCATCTCTGCTACGGAGGTTGAATAATGACTCAAACAATGGAACCGTCTTCCTTGGAAACTTCTAACGGCGAAAATTTACATCGACCGTTGGGGGTATACACAAGGCCTAAAGGCGGCAGTGGATGGAGAGACTGGGTAACAACGGTTGATCATAAAAAAATCGGAATTCTCTATGGAGCAGCTGCTCTTCTATTTTTTGTAATTGGTGGAATAGAAGCTCTACTAATTAGGTTGCAACTAGCTACTCCTGACGGAACTGTCTTAGGAGCAGATACATACAATCAGGTGTACACGATGCATGGCGTAACAATGATTTTCTTAGCAGCCATGCCCTTAGCCGCAGCGTTTGCAAATTATCTGATCCCATTGCAGATAGGTGCAAGAGACGTGGCTTTTCCTCGCCTAAATGCAATGTCATTTTGGGTTTTCTTAGCAGGCGGAATATTCATTAATCTCTCATGGCTTCTTGGTGGAGCTCCTGACGGCGGCTGGTTCGCCTATGCACCCAATACAGGAATCGTCTTTTCGCCAAGCCATGGAATGGACTTCTACGCTCTAGGGCTACAGATAACCGGTATAGCCTCATTGGTCTCAGGAATCAATCTGACAGTAACGATTTTCAACATGCGAGCTCCTGGTATGACTCTTTTCAAAATGCCTGTTTTTACTTGGATGATGTTAGTTGTGCAGTTGCTCTTAGTCTTCGCTATGCCGGTAATTGCGGTAGCGCTTTTCTTACTGACTTTCAGTCGATTGTTCGGAGCTACTTTCTTCACTCCAGAATTAGGCGGAGATCCATTGTTGTGGCAACACCTATTTTGGATTTTTGGCCATCCAGAAGTTTATATTTTGGTACTTCCTGCGTTTGGAATTATTTCTGAGGTAATTCCAACATTTTCAAGAAAACCTATTTTTGGTTATCCATTCATGGTGTTTTCCGGAATTGCAATTGGTTTCATGGGTTGGGGTGTGTGGGCTCACCATATGTTTGTATCAGGTATAGGCCCTGTTTCAGTTGCAGCTTTTTCACTATCAACAATGTTTATTGCTGTCCCAACTGGAGTAAAAATTCTCAACTGGATGGCGACTATGTGGGGTGGCCGTATCAAATTTAGTGCAGCAATGCTTTTTGCTATCGGTGTAGTTTCGATGTTCACAATAGGTGGACTATCAGGCGTTACACATTCAGTCGCACCTGCAGACACACAACAAACAGATACTTATTACATAGTTGCACATTTCCATTATGTAATTTTCGGGGGAATAATTTTTGGACTTTTCTCAGGTTTCTATTTCTGGTGGCCAAAAATATTCGGACATAAACTCAGTGAAAAAATGGGAAAACTCAACTTCTGGGTAATGCTGGTCGGATTCAATCTTACTTTTGGGCCGATGCATATTCTTGGCCTTCAAGGAATGTCGAGAAGAATTGACACATACAGTCCTGGTTTTGGATTCGAAACTTGGAATTTAGTAGTCACAATTGGTTCTTTCATAATCGCGTTGAGTGTCTTGATATTTTTAATCAATGTGATCACGTCAGCAAGGAACGCAAGAGGGCTTCCACCTATAGGGCCTGACCCATGGGATGCAAGAAGTCTTGAATGGATGACCCCAAACCCAACTCCAGTTCACAACTTTGATGAAATCCCAATAGTTGAAAGTTTGGATGAGTTCTGGCACCGTAAGTATGGATCTGATGAAGACGGAAAAGTTGTAAGAGTCGCTTCAGCAGAAGATGTTTGTCAGGATGGATCAGCTGAAGGTATCCATCTCCCGTCGCCTTCCTATTGGCCTCTAGTTTTTGCCATTGGCTTACCATTTATTGGCTTGGGTCTTATCTACAGCTTGTGGTTCTGTGTATTCGGAGGAGCGCTTGCGTTAATGGGTCTTTACGCATGGGTTTTCGAACCAGTCGATGATCCTGATGTAGATCACCATGAACCTCAAAAGGAGGACGTAAGTGACTAACCAAACCCATTCAGCGGAAACCTCAACAGGACTATCTCACAACAAATTAGGGATGTGGGTATTTCTCGGTTCTGAATGTCTTCTCTTCGGATCTTTGATTTCAACTTATTTGCTTTACAGAGGACGCTTTGCAGACGGTCCAGCACCCGGGGATATTTTCGATATTCCCTTTACCTCCGTGAGCTCGTTTGTTCTTTTAATGAGCTCTCTAACAATGGTTCTTGCGCTTTCAGCACTGCAACGTGGAGATGAAAGAAATAACAGGCTTTGGCTTCTTACAACCGCTCTCCTTGGTGCTGTGTTTGTTGGGGGACAAGTTTACGAGTTCACGACATTTTTACGTGAAGGGCTTGGATACACAACGAGTCCTTTTTCTTCTGCTTTTTTTACCCTTACAGGTTTTCATGGAGTTCACGTAAGTCTCGGAGTGATTTTTCTGATGTCACTTTACGTGTCGTCAGCTCGCGGTAATTTACATAAAGAACGAGCGGAAACGGTAGAACTAATAGGTCTTTATTGGCACTTTGTAGACATAGTCTGGATTTTTATTTTCACTGTCATCTATTTGGTTCCATCACCTACAAGTTGATATAGAGGATAAAAAATGAGTACCGAAACCGAACACACTACTGAATCTGAGAAGAGCGATGACGAGCATGGCCATGAACATCCGTCTGACAAAAAATATTTCCAGATTGCTGGAATTCTCGCAATTCTCACAGCTTTAGAAGTAGGAACCTATTGGTTAGATAGTGTGCCTGGCGAGATACTTATACCTTTATTGATGATAATGATGGTTGTGAAATTCTTTTATGTAGCGGCATGGTTTATGCATTTACGTTTTGACAATTCTTTGTTCATGAAGTTTTTCTTATCAGGTCTGGTTTTAGCGAGTGTTGTATATGCCATATTTCTCACAGTTTTTGAATTTTGGCACAAAGGTTGATTGCCATTCTTCTAGGCACGCCAAACAAATTATTTAAGGAATTATAAAGATGGCTTCAGTCATCGGAGCAATTAATCCTTGGGCATGGAAACCTCACCCAGAAGTGTGGGTATTAGTTCTAGCGATCTTGCTTCTTGGAAGATGGGCAGTAAAAGGGATTGGGCCTAAGGTTGTTGCTTCAGAAAAATCAATAGTCACTAGCTTTCAAAAGACAGCTTTTCTTACAGCAGTTCTGCTCCTTTTTTTATCAGCTGATTGGCCAGTACATGATGTGGCTGAAGATCATCTGTATTCCGTTCATATGTTTCAACATCTTGTAATAACTTTTATAGTCCCTCCCTTATTTTTACTATCCATTCCACGCTGGTTAGCTGAGCTGGTTGTATTCGATTCAGGAAGGGGCTCCAGGATTCTCAGAAGAGCGTCTCACCCAGTTTTAGCTGGAGTTGTTTTTAATGCTCTCGTCGCATTAACACATTGGGGTGGAATTGTTCAAGCTTCAGCAGATTCAGGAATATTTCACTACTTAGTGCACTTTCTATTATTTGTTTCAGCCATTTTTATGTGGGTTCCAGTAGTTTCACCTTTACCTGAACTTCGCTTGTCTCCTTTAGCGCAAATGTTGTATTTATTTTTGATGTCAATTATCCCAACGGTTCCTGCTGCCTGGTTGACTTTCGCCGAAGGCACTGTTTATAGCCACTACGACGACGGATATCAAATGTGGGGAATAAGTGTCCAATCAGATCAACAAGCAGCTGGTTTCATCATGAAACTTGTTGGTGGTTTCTACCTTTGGGGAATTATTATTTTTAAATTCTTTAAAATTGCTGGCCATCATAGAGAAAACCAAACTCTCAGACCGGCATCTCTCAAAGAAACTAATAAAGATGAAAAATTGTTTAATACCGACCCACTTAAAGACTAAGTTAATTTAATGATTGATATTCGTTTATTGCGTAATGACTTCAAGTCAGTTAAGAAAGCGATCTCGCGACGTGGAGAAGATACTGACTCTTTAGATCTAATAATTGGATTAGATGAAAAACAGAGATCAATTGCTGAAAAACGAGATCAGTTGCGTAATGAAATTAAAGAACTTTCAAGGCGAGTAGGCGATCTTCATAAATCTGGGAAAACAGATGAGGCCGGCCCTCTACAAGAGTCGAGTCGTGAAATGAGAGAAAAGGAAGAAGCGCTTAGCGAAGAATGTGACCAGCTTTCTACTGAGATACGAGAATTATTACTAAGAGTTCCAAATATTCCTGCTGAAGAATGTCCTAATGGTGAAAGCGCTGAAGACAATGTAGTTGTAAGAGTCGAAGGTCAAGGTGATGAGGCTTGGGAGAATTATCAGCGTGTGCCTCATTGGGAAATTGGAGAAACTTTAGGCATCCTAGATGTTGAAAGGGCCACTAAACTTTCTGGAGCCATGTTTGCCATGTACACCGGTTTGGGTGCTACTTTATGCCGAGCATTGATCCAGTACGGACTAGACCGAAATGCTGATGCCTACCGTGAGATAAGACCCCCTACTCTTGTTTTGACAGAAACGATGGTGTCAACAGGACATCTTCCAAAGTTTGCAGATGACGCATATCATCTTGAGCGCGACGATCTTTGGGCGATACCCACAGCTGAAGTTCCGCTCACGTCATATGCTCGTGATGAGATTATTAGCGAAAGCGAATTGCCAATGAAGCTAATGTCTCACACTTCTTGCTTTAGACGTGAGGCAGGTTCAGCTGGAAGAGACACACGAGGTCTTTTAAGAGTTCATGAGTTTGACAAAGTTGAACTACTTGCTTATGCAACTCCAGAACAAGCCCAGGAGGTTCACGAGGACATACTCTCTAGGGCTGAATCAGCAATTGCTGATTTGGGTCTAAGTTATCGGATCCTCGATTTATGTTCAGGAGATTTAGGAAATTCCTCAGCACGAACTTTTGATATTGAGGTTTATGCTCCTGGTGCAGAGCAGTGGCTTGAAGTTTCATCGGTTTCTTGGTTCAGTGATTACCAAGCGCGTAGAGCAAACGTTAGGTATCGCTCAGAAGAAGCAAAAGGAACGTCGGTTGTACATACTCTTAACGGTTCAGGTTTAGCGGTGCCACGTGTATGGGCTGCAATTGTAGAAACGTACAGGCAAGAGGATGGCAGTATTCGAATTCCCGATCCTCTCTTGCCTTACATGCAAGGTGTGAAAAGTATCAATTGATGTTAAATATTCAGCCCAATTGTGGCTGCTAGTACACCTGCAATAACGGTAAGTAGTGCATAGACCAAACCAGGTCGATAGTTGCCTTCAGATAAGGAATTTATATTGGCGCAAAAAGTAGAAAAGGTTGTCAGCGAACCAAGACCCCCAATTCCGATGAGTGTTAATCCTGGGTCGCTTAAGTCAATCATAAGGCCAAGACAAAATGAACCGATTACATTCACTAGAAACGTTCCCTTATGAGCTCCAAAAAATATTGTCGTTTTCCATCTGATGACACTTCCGACAGCTGCTAAAGCAAAAAAAGCTACAACTATCATTGCTTATTCCCGCATATTTTTAAAGCATTTTTAAATAGGAGTATTCCGACTAACACTGAAATAAATAGATAACAAAGGGGAATAAAAATTTCATTGTCACGAAATAGAATTGCTATTTCAAGAGAGAATGTTGAAAAAGTGGTTAAGCCTCCGCATAGGCCAGTACCCCAAGTAAGTAGAGTCTCACGGTTTTTATTTCTAGCTATAAGCATTCCAAGAGCAGCGCAACCAAAAAGATTAATTAACAGAGTGGGCCATGGAAAAATTTGTGTTGTCGTATTTTCTATGACCAACCAGCGAAGACCTGCTCCTACAGATCCGCCAATTCCCACTCTAAAAAAATCGTATTTGCCCATTTGCAAACATTACATCCTGATATTTGTAGTAGTTGACTATTTTGACTAGACCTTTTATATGGATTTAAGACGGGTACGTAAAGAATATGAAAATCGTGGCCTATATGAAGATAATTTAGTTAGTGATCCAATTGACCAATTTAAAATCTGGTATTCGGAGATAGAAGAGGTCGGTTACTTGGAACCTAATGCAATGGTTTTAAGCACTGTTGATAAAAATGGTTCTCCTAGTGGAAGAAATGTTCTTTTAAAAGAGGTTCGTGAAGATGGATTTGTTTTCTTTACTAATTATGAGAGTAGGAAAGCTAAAGATATTGAAAATAATGAAAAAGTTTCTCTTACTTTCAGCTGGAATGAATTACGTAGACAGGTCTCAATTGAAGGGACAGCTGAGAAGATCCTCGAAAGCGAATCAGATGAATATTGGACAATCAGGCCATATGAAACCAAAATAGGATCTTTAGTCTCTAATCAAAGTAGCAGAATTCCTAATCGAGAGGAATTAGATACTGCATTTGAAACGCAGGAATTAAAGTGGCGAGGTAGTGAAGTCCCAAGACCTCACCATTGGGGAGGATATAAAGTTTCACCAAATTTCATTGAATTTTGGCAGGGAAGACAAAATCGACTACATGACAGAATAGGTTATGAGTTGACCGTTCAAGGCTGGATTTTTACTCGCTTATCACCATAATTTTTCAACAATTCTTTTTATCTTGCCAACTATTAATTCCTAAAACCAATCCTTTAATAAGTTTGTTTAAATCTTCTGAACGTGGAGTTCCATCTGCATCCGACCAAAAATTATGTTCTCTGTTCCACCTTAAACCAGGTGGTATTTCAATTTGGACCCCTCCGTTAATCGGAAAATTCACAGGGTTGTCAGGATGCACACCCCTCAAAGGTGGTGGGATGTTATCTATTTGATCCACCACACGATATTCTTCAGGCAGTACCTCCCTTAACGAACCTGCGAGATGATGAGCCAATTCCCTATTGCTTCCTCCTAGGAGTAAAGCCCAAAAATCATCTTCTTTTCCATATCCGTGAATCGAGACAAGAGTGTCAATCTTTTCTAAAAATTGACCTAGTTTTAAAGACTGATTTGGATCAAAATATTTAGAAGACAAATGCATTCTCGACCCCTCAGGTTGGATAACCGCATAGTAAGAAGAGTCGGTATTTTCCGCTACGTCTAGGGCGACGGCTTCAGTAGCTCTTTCCAATCCACCTCCATGGAGTGCGCAGACACCAAAAGAAGATCGAATCTCTATTTCCTCAGTTATTTCAGGACTTGAAAGCAGTTCAGTAAAACTCTGAATTTTTTTAATCTCTTTCATCTCTTTTTTTCTTTAAGAAAAGTTGACAAACTCAAATAGACAATTAAGAGAAAGATGCTCGAAACTAATACCTCAAAAGGAACAGCCCATCTTTCAGGTTTCTCGAACCAATGATTCATTCTTTCAGGCCATTTTGAAATCACATTTACTATTGGTCTGACTACCAGTATTCCTTTATACAGGGCTCCTTCGAGGACGAGCCAAATTCCCAAAAGAGAAAATCTAAGATAATTCTTCGCGCTCCCGGTAAAAGCTGGATGTAACCCCCAAAGTACGAAAGTTATTATTATCAGCCATAAAGCCAAACCTATTTCTAAGCCTCCAACTTCCGAGATCCAAATAGTCAAATGCGATTGGAGTTCATTAATTTTTTCAACTATTGGATTAGTTCCTGATCCCGGAGAATTTAAAGTTCTAATCTCGTAAATTCCGTAAATAAACAAATATGCACCACCTGTTAGCAGAGCAAGGGCGCCTATTTGATTTACATAAGGCAGTAGTTTTCTAAGATTGCGGACAATACCGCCTCTAGCCATAGCTAAAGACAGAGTTGTGACTGTTACAACTGCACCTAATCCAAGTGCATAAGTAAGAAAGATTATTATCCCTTCAATTATTCCTTCTCTGCTAAAACTTCCGGAGATTTGGAGTAAAAAGAGAGGGGCTGAACATCCAACTGAAACAATCGCATAGGAAACACCGAATCCTATTACTGAGAACAATTCATTTGATTTCGGTCCTCTTCTATTGAAAGAGGGAAACAATTTTTGATTATTATTAAATAAGAGGGAAAATCCGTATGGAATTAGAATTATTCCTAAGACGGCAGTTATCCAAGGAGTTTTTTGTGCGATTGTCTCTTCGTTTACTAGATGAGAGATCACAAATCCAAGAAAACCAAAAACCCCTACGAATGTTGCTGTAAGAGTCAGACTAACCCATAAACCTCTTATGACTTGCTCTGGTCGTGCTTGGTTGTCAGCAGTATCTTTACCGATGAAGTATCCGAGCCAAGTGGGAAGCATCGCAAAACCACATGGATTAATTGCTGTGATGATACCAAGGCTGAAAGGGAGGACTAGTTCGATATCAAACATCTAAGAGTTCCATTATTGATTTCTGGAGGGTCTTTTCACTGATAGGGCCTTGATGAATTGTTGATAATTTCCCTTCAGCATTGAAGAAAGCTGTTAGCGGTAAGCCGATAGCTTTTAAAGATTTAGTGAAACTCCCATCAGGATCATTTCCTAGCAGATAAGAAATGTGAAGCTCTTCAGCTCTTTTTTTAGCTCTAGTTGGAGAATCGCTAATATTGATACCTATAAATTGTATTTTGTTTCCATGTTTCCGGTGGGCTGCTTCGAAGTATGGCATTTCCTCCAAACAAGGAGTACACCAGGTAGCCCAAAGATTCACTACCATAGGTTGATTATTTTGTTCATAAAGGCTTTTGAGGGTTTCAGATCCATTTTCTGTTTTAAAAGATTGATGTAATACATTTCCGTCAAGTGGTTCAATGATTTCTTCACTACTGCAAGCACTAGTAATTATCAGAAATGTCAACAAAACTTTTTTCACATCTATAAAGGTAGTCGGGAGATGACCATTACGACTATAGGTCGCAAGATCATCTCCCAAACTAGCCTTTGCAAATCGAGGTTCGTAAAACGTCACCTCAATTTGTTTGACCGATCATCAAGCAGAACGGAGGGCAGACTGCAGATGAACAGGTATAGGTATAACTGGAAACTCCTCTTCGGGTATAGAGATTTTGCGTGGTCTTCCTCTTCCACGTTTGTTAGTTAAGATTTTTCCTTTTCGGAATAATTGACCACCCCAAACCCCCCAAGGTTCAGTTCGTTCTATGGCCGCTTCCAAACACAATGTAAGAGAAGGACACTCCGCGCATATTCTTTTTGCTTGGGCGATGTCTCCCAAGTCTTCAGAAAAGAAAATTCCTGTAGGCACGCCAAGTTGAGAGCATGCTGCATTTTCTCTCCAAACTTCTGTTTTATATTCGATTGCAAACATTTTTACTCCTTTTCAGAATTGATCTTAAAAATGAAAAAAGCCGCCGGATTTTCCGGCGGCCATGGTTTCTGCGTTTTAGCTATTTAGCTAGTTGCTTCCCAGGGCCGCTTTATGGTGAAAAATCCATACTTGTTAAACCAGAATGAAATTGTCTCTGAGGAGAGAGTTGCTGGATTAACCGGTGTGAGTACGTGCGAGGTTAAAGCATGACCAACGGTTTGATGACCGTAATGATTGCGAATGCTATTATTCATGCTCATTTTCTCTTTCTATAAACTGCAAAACAGTTCTATACAAACGAGTTTATCAAAACTACGCTAAGTGACCACTCAACACCTTTGAGTGAATTTTGTCAACTTATTTTTCAATAAAATCAATAAATTGTTAGATATTGGCTTAAATCAAGCGAATTTATAAGTTTTTATGCCTTCTTCTTCTTTAGGCATCGCTTCACCAAGAATTCTTAAATGTTCGAGATGGGCGTAAGTTTCGCTAGCTGCCATGTCGCCCCAAGATCTTTCTTTAAATAAGTATTTCATATACTCATTAACCGAGGCTTCACCTATCGAATCTCCCGTTTCTCTGATCAACTGTAAGCGATCTACATGATGGTGAATAATGTCATCTGTTCTTTCGACAAGATTATTAAATGGGTGTCCATGAGCTGGCAAAACAAGAGAAACTTGTGAAAATTCTTTTGTTCTTTCTAAAGAATTAAAAAAAACGGCTAACGGGTCTTCCATGTTCCCCATACCTCCTATGTGTGGAGTGATGGTTGGTAATACATGATCTCCAGATAAGAAAATTCCATCTGCTGGATCATATAAACACAGATGGTCATGAGTATGTCCTGGAAGGTGAAGAGCTAACCAGATTCTTCCGCCGATGTTTACTTCTTCAGAGTCTTCTACTGTTAAAGANGGTTTAGGTACTTGGAATGACTTTGAATCAGCACCNGTATTACTTCCGCTCCATTTCCTAAGNTCTTCAACTGAAGGAGGTTCTCTTTTCGTGCCCCATGGGGTTGGCCTACTAAGCATTTCACGAAGTTTCTCGATATCTTCATCATCGGCTAGATCTAGTGAAGCAGCATCAGGGTTTTCCATAATGTCATCAGTACCAAAAACTGATGAAAAAGAAGANTGAGTAAGAACTTCGACTTCATAATCATCTCGAAGTCTGTGAACTCCACCGTAATGATCAACGTGACTATGGGTAACTATCGCTGTATGGACATGATTAAAGTTGGTTCCTAGATCTTTAAGCCTTGCTTCGAGGGCATTCCATGATTCGTGTCCAGGCAGTCCTGGGTCCACTAGAGACAACCCTTTCTCGTCTTCAAGCGCATAACAATTAACGTGTCCTAATCCAGGCATTGAAATTGGGAGTTGGAATCTGTAAATGCCTCTAGCAATTTCTGTAACTTCTTCTGAAGCTGGTTCTTGTTCCTGCCTTATTGGGCGCGGAGGTAGATCTGTCTCGTCTGAAGCGTTTTTGTTCATTTGCTTATGAAAAGGTTTTCACGATAATGGCGGAGTTCAGAGATTGATTCACGAATGTCATCTAATGCTCGGTGGCCTCCATTTTTTTTCGGAGCAGAATTTATAATTTCTGGATTCCAGCGTTTTGCAAGCTCTTTGATAGTTGAGACATCAATTGATCTGTAATGAAAGAAAGATGCCAAATCTGGAAGACCTTCTGACAAGAACTTTCTATCGGTACCAATTGAATTACCACACAGGGGGGTGGTTCCTGCTTTTTCAATATGCTCTTTTAAGAAGTTCAAAGTTTTTTCACCAGCGATTGAAAGACTTGTAGTAGATTTTGAAATTTCATCAAGTAAACCGCTAGAAGTGTGCATTTGTTGGACGTGTTTGCTCATGTTCTCTAATTTTTCAGATGGCTGATGGATAACTAAGTTTGGTCCAACTGCGATTTCTTCAAGGTCATCATTTGTAAGTAAAGTTGCGATCTCAACGATTACGTCTTCTTTTGGGTCTAACCCTGTCATCTCTAAATCCATCCAAGCCAACACAGATTTGATCATACGGGCTTAATGTGTCGGTTATTCGGTAAGAAGTGCAAGTAAGGTCATATTTATGCTGAATATTCCAATTATTAGATTAATAGACGATGCAACAATCCCTGTTTATGCAAAACCTGGTGATGCTGGTGCAGATTTAGTTGCTGCAGAATCAGTGGTTCTAGACGCAGGGGGAGGAAGGGCCCTCATATCGACAGGAGTTGCAATAGCGGTACCTGAAGGATTTGCGGGATTCGTTCAACCTAGAAGTGGTTTAGCACTTAAACATGGAATTACGTGTTTAAATACACCTGGTCTTATTGATTCTGGATATCGCGGAGAATTAAAAGTGTTATTGGTCAATACTGATCCCAGTGAAGCTTTTGAAGTCAATAAAGGTGAAAGAATAGCTCAACTGGTAATTCAAAGAGTTGAAGAGTGTGATTTCCAAGAAGTTGAAGAACTGCCAGATTCAGAAAGAGGAGAAACTGGGTTTGGTTCTTCTGGGCGGTAACAAGATTTGAAAATCACCTATCTTCCAACAATCCATCCGCGTTCTAAATCTGTTAGAGAATCAGGTTCTGATTCCCGGATGAGNCACATTACTAGAGATGTGGTTTACAAAAATCTTTGGNATTCNNANTTGGCNGAAGAAGTAAAGAAGCTGTTCGATGAAAAAGCCGGNGACTGGTCAACTACCCGAAACATTCCTACCAGAGGGGTACCAGTTTTAGATGCTTTAGAAAGAGGTGAGGTTTACGGGAAAAGAGTTGTAGACCTAGGAGCAGGTACAGGATTAGCTACTCAACTTTTGGTAAATAAATTTGAAAGTATAGTTGCACTAGATATTTCAAAAGAAATGCTCAAAAACTCTGTTACACCAGAAACCCCGCAAGTCTGTGCTGATGGTGACTGTCTTCCTTTTGTNAGTAATTCTATTGACGTATTTCTGGTTATGAATATGATTCTTTTCCCAAATGAGATAGAGAGATGTTTAAGAGATGAAGGTTTTTTGGTTTGGATTAGTAGCAGAGGTCCTGAAACACCTATTTACCTTCCTCCGGAAGAAGTTATTGATTTGATGTCAGCGAATAGTGAAGTTAGTTGGTTTGGAGTTTCAGCTTACGCACTTGAAGGATCATGGCTAGTCGCAAGACGTTCAATTACCAAGTAGCACTAATTGTGCGCGAGTTGCCATTAGCTCTCACTTCGGCAGAAATACTGTTTTCACTGGGTTGAAATTCAACTTCCACGAATGGAGCCCTTTCAGAAATGTCCTTAATTTCTTGTTGAAGTGAAACAGCCAATTCGCTGACTAAAGCGGGATCAATTTTGTGAATTCTCAGGACTGCAGCGAGAGCAACTCTAGAAATTTCTTCGATTTCACAATCTGGTGAAAATTTGACGGTGGTAAAGTTATTTTCAGCATCGATCATTTGATAAGTTTGTCATTAAATCAAGTATTTTCAGTTGCTGGGAAAGAATTTGTCTTCAACGTGCAATTTCTTATTTTTAAAGACAACATATGGAATGGCAGTAGTCGTTGATAAAGCAATTTGGCCACATAGGGGGAAATTATGGGCCCATCTTGCTAGTGATAATAATTTGACTGAACTACANGATTTCGCTGATCTACTAGGACTTCGTCTTATGTCATTTCAAGGCGACCATTATGACGTTCCAAAAGAAGTTAGAGATCAGGCAATTGTTTTGGGAGCTATTGAAATAGACGGACGTGAACTATTAGCTCGCTTAAAGAAAGCGAAATTGAGATTACCTGTGTCTGAACGCCCAGGGAAGTGGGAAAAAGTTTACTCTTTCCCACCAACAGGGATGCAGCCTGATTTGAGTGAAGTGAAATCTAATAAGACACTGCCTGAATTAGAAAAATTCGCTCTAGCTAACTGGAACTTGGCAGAGGTGACGGTATTCCAGAGACGGCATGAAATGGCTTTAGTGCTTGAAGATTCAAGTGGTTTAATTATTAAAAGTAATTTCTTGCGAAAATTGGACTGGCGCTGTATTGATGGCAAACTTTTGGAGATTTTGATTTAGTGACATGGGTTTGTTTGTGAAAAATAATTACATTCAATTATTTATTTTACCTTTACTTATTTGGGCTTTTTCTTCATGNTCAAGTAGTGAAAATGCAGTTGAAATATTAGAAGAAACTCAACAATTTGAAGAAGAAAACACAAAAGTTTCTAATGGTTGGGTCCAGATTGGAAATCAGAAATTTGAGATGGCATTCACTTGTTACAAAACTAAGTTAGGTGAAGTAGCAGCTATAGGTCATGGAGAAGATTNTNAAACAAAGGAAAGCGCAGAAGTACTAATCCAAGCTTTCACCGGNAAACCATATGTCGGTTTGTTAAAGAATGGCTCAACAATATTTGAAGCTTCATTAAATGAACCANTGGATCTTTCAGTTAATGATTTTGAGATAACTGCTGGGGCTATAAGTTGGCAAAAGAATTTAGATTTGGAAACTAAGTACGGTGAATTTGCTGGCTTCGGCTCCTTGTTTATTGATTGCAAGCAATTCGAAAATGACCTTCTTGAAGAAAAATTTAGTAATTAGCAGGTTCCAGTCATTTCAACCCAAGGAAGTCTGCCTGACCATAACCTTGTTATAAGCCGTCCATCACTTTTAAACACAACCCGGAAGTTTTTGTCAGAAGAATCACTGGGCACGTAGACAAGTAGTTTTTCTGAAGATTCAGGAAGAACCTTTGTTTCTATTTTTTCTCCGAATAATTCATAAATGAAAGATTCTGTATCTCCGATGCCAGCTCCCGAACGTGTTCTAATCAATTCATTGTCAATATCAATGCGTTCGACAGTGCTTTCTACAATCCAGAATGTGACTCCACTAGGACCTTCATCTGGAATTGCTAAAAAGCATTTGTCTCTTGGTGTCACAGGAGAAAATCTTGTTCCGGCGGCTTTCTGGGCATTTGTTGCAGTCATACCGAAAGTAACGGTATCTAGTCCAACTGTGCTAATAGATGATGAATAATCAAGATTAACTCCTCCTTCTATCTCAACAAAAGGAAGAGTNCCAATAGGCGACAATATTGTTGTTGTAGTGGTCGTAGTAGTAGTTGTAGTCGTAGTAGTCGTAGTTGTTGGTGCAGTTAGTTGTATTTTCTTCGCGTTATCATCAGTGTCTATCGCTCCGAACCAGATAATCACACCAACTAAAGCGATACCTAAGATAGCAAATAGAGTGAATCGCATATTAAGAGGTTAGAAGGAATCACTTAATTAGTGATTTTAAATAGAATCTTTATCTCTTTCTTTAGAATCAGTCTTATTTCAACATTAATATATTGATAAGCGGTTAGCCTGAATTTTGGGTCGCTAGCTCATCGGGTAGAGCAGGGGACTTTTAATCCCAAGGTGCCGGGTTCGAGCCCCGGGCGGCCTACATATTAAAAGGGCAGTTATGTATCTGCATTTAAAATCACAGACAAGATGNACCAGTTATCTTTGAATTCCTTCATTAAATGGGTGCGAGAAAATCTTTATGGACTTTTCTTAATAGTTGCTGTTGGAATAACTGCTGAGATAATCAGTTATTCCAACAACCGGTTATCTTCTCCGGTAATTTCACTTCTTATAGGAGTTGTATTAGCAAATTCTGGTGTTTTGGGTTNTTGGGCAAAACCGTCTTTGGAACTAGCATCTGGACNCATATTAAAGATAGGTATTTGNCTATTAGGTTTTCGACTTGCGTTTTCAGAAATTACTGAGATTGGGAGTCCGATTGGAATTCTAATAGTAATTGCAGTTGTGCTAATTGTTTTTTTTGGTATTCAAAAAGTCAGTACTATTTTCTCTGTAAATAAACCATTGGCACTTCTTGTTGCTTCAGGATTTTCGATCTGTGGAGTATCAGCAATCGCTGCTATGAAGCCTTTAAGTGGAGCCGATGAAGAAGAAACTGGTTATGCAGTTGGTTTAGTGACCTTATTTGGCTCTATTGCTGTTCTAGCTTTTCCAATAAT
Organism: Acidimicrobiaceae bacterium; assembly: GCA_002716285.1. Classification (GTDB taxonomy): domain Bacteria; phylum Actinomycetota; class Acidimicrobiia; order Acidimicrobiales; family MedAcidi-G1; genus MedAcidi-G1. The sequence continues at coordinate 14,566 of PBAM01000009.1, read as the reverse complement.
TCAAGCGATTTTTGATTTCGATGAAAGTCTATTTGGTTGGTGGATTGGATTATCAGTTCACGACACGGGTCAAGTAGTTGCTACCGCTTCTGCTGTGAGTGAAAATACTTTGGATTCTGCTGTGCTAGTAAAAATGTGTCGGATATTAATGNTGGCNCCCTTACTTATGTTCGTGTCGTTTAAACAACAGAAACGNTCAGAAAATTCACAAAAATGGAAGTTNCCGATTCCTATTTTTATCCTCGGTTTTATTGCAGCNGCNGCAATGAGATCTGCNTCAGTTTTNTCTGAAAGTTTTATTGAAACAATNGGNGACATAAGAAATTTTCTTATAACAATGGCAATGTTTGGTTTAGGGGCGGGGGNACGTCTTAGGGCATTAAAAAATCTCGGCCGTCAACCATTAGTGCTCGGATTTGTATCCTGGGTTGCTGTTTTAACCGTTGCCGGTGCAGGTGTATTAATTCAAAATCAACTCTAAATAGTCGAATCCACATCCACGTTTAATGTTTTTACTCAGTAATTTGTTTTGCCAATGAAGGCGGTGCTTTTACTAAATAACTGATGTCGAGAAAGTCGGTCAGTTGTTCTGTTGTCGCATCTGTAAGTCTGACTAGAAGATTGTCATAACCGTCGTAGTGTGGAGTGGTAAAGAGCACCCCATCGTATTGTTCGATTAGTGATTCTTTTTTGTCTAGCTCACAGAAAATTACCAAAACTTCAGTATCAGTAATTTCATCACGTTCATATTCGCGTTCGCTCCAGATCCTACAAAAGGCTTTACCTTTAACTTTCAGTCCAGCTGTTCCATAGAAAGTTGTTTCTTCCACTTCTGGAAGTCCCATTCCTATTTTCCAAACATCGTTAAAAGTGGCCATGTGGTTCCTTTCAAGGATTGACACAATAGATATTCTCTATACATTTTCGCACCATTAAAGCAAAAAAAGAACCTAAAAGTTTTCACTCTGAAACTTTGTTTGCTTAAGAATGGTTTTTCCTGTACCAAGTTGTAATAGAAAAAAGCAACGAAAAAACAAAAAATGAAAAAAGTCGAACTCCCAATTATAGATATTGCTTCATTAACTAGTGAAGGTGNCAGGAAAAGAACAGTCTCTGATGAGATGATAAAAGCTTTTGAAGAAATAGGTTTTGCTGTACTGGTCGGGCATGGAGTGGAGGAAAAACGATTATTTGGAATACGAGAATTATTAGTTCGTGTTTTTAATGTTCCAGATTCTGTTAAAGAAGAGTTATCGATTTCACGAGACAATTACCGGGGTTATATACCACTTGGATTTTTTTCCCCTAATGAACAAAAAAATTTCAGTGCAACAAAGCCCGATCTCTANGAAGGTTTCAAACTGCACTGGGAATGCCCTAAAGAACACCCTGTTAAAGATGAATGCATACTTTATGNTTCAAACAAGTGGGNTAGCCAGGTAGACGACATGAAAGAAATGCTTCTCTCCTATTGGAAAGAATGTGACCGTTTAACTTTTACGCTTCTTTCACATCTGGCTGTTGCACTAGGAGTAGAACCAAGCATTATTTTAGATTTTTTTAATGAACCATTAACTAATATGACTTTGCTTCATTACCCAGTTTCAAGTTCAAAATCTGAAAATTCAGGAATTCACCCACATAAAGATATAAGTGCAATAACCATTCTTCATCCAGACCCTTTGGGAGGNCTTGAAATCAGAACAAGAAAAGGCGAGTGGATTGAAATCTTATGCCCNCNGGAAGCACTCCTGGTNAACATAGGCGACTTNATGGAAGTCTGGTCTGGAGGACGTTTTATTTCTACTCCACACCGTGTTTCAAATCACAGTCAGGGATCCCGTTACAGTGCTCCGTATTTTTCTGTTCCTCGTCACTCGACTTTGGTTAAACCTTTAGTCAAATGTGAAAACAGTTTTGAACACAGAGAAATTTTAGTCGGTGAGGTATCANCTGAAGTTTGGCGAACAAATTGGCTTGATGAAANCCCNTCTGAATCNGNCTATCAACTAGGGGCAATAAATTAGTCTTGCAAGTTAGGCAGATCTATCAGCTTTCTGATCCGCAGGTAGATCATCAGATGTAGCGTCAATGCGCTCATCAAGCTGGTGATAGTCAGAAACTGAGTTACTAAAAATATTTAGTACAGTTTTAAGACCGGTTGGAGGGTCTAGAGCTCCAGCGGTTATAGCTCTTGTTTTGNCTCTTCCTCTGTCTTCCCAAAAAAGGCTTGATCCACAATTAGAGCAGAATCCATATTTAACTTCTTCAGTTCTGTTCCACCAAGTAAGAGTNGAGTCAGATTCGAAGAAAAAATTTTCAATTTGGGTAGATGTGCCGGCCATAAAGTGGCCTGTCCAGTGACGGCATGGATCACAATGGCAATTAACCACGTCTCTTAATTCTCCTTTTATACGAAAACGAATNTTTCCGCATGCGCAACTTCCAGTTACCTGACTATTGACAGTTTGGTTTGATGTCTTTCCATTATTCATTGTTTCTCCTTGACTAACTTATAATTGGGCTTGGATTTCCTGGTTTTCTTTTCCGTTTGCCATTCAGCAAGGTTCCAATTGGTGTGTATCTGACAAACAATTGGTAAGAAGCTAATAAAACAGGATTCACCAAAATACAGATCAGTAAAAACTTGATAAATGAAACAATTTCCCAGTCTCTAAACAGCCATTGGGCTGCTATGACAAGTGGTAAATGCGCGATGTACATCCAATAAGACGCATCCGATAAATAACGCACACCACTTCTTTCATTAACAAAAAGTTTTCTAAAAAGCCCTATAAGCCCAATGGACATTCCCCAGACATAAACAATTTGTAAAAGCGAAGCGATAAACCAGGAATCACCTTCAAAAGTTGCTCCTAAACCTATAGGCAGGATACCTAGAACCGTTATTGGAAGCAGTACATACCATCTCTTACCTAAGTGATCTATTAATGGTTCAGATTTCTTTGTTCTCATTCCGAAAGTTATTGAACCGAAAGTAAAGAAAAGACCGTAGTAAATAAGAAGGTGTNCCGGTGGAAAAAATTCTGTAAAAGTATCAGGACCAAAGGATGCGTGATTTCCACTGTCGCCCATTTTTAACTGCATCAAAAGAGAAGCAGGCAACAAGAGCCAAATAAAGTGACGTTTAAAGTCAGGTATATTTTTAATTAGTGGTCTAATCGTTTGGAGAACAATTGANGCGATGCAGAAACCTGCAACCAGCCAACACAAAAACCATAAAAACCACAAATGATGAAACTGGTTCAACCAGGACTTTATATCTTTGTCATTTCTAGAATCTTCTTGTTCATTCCCAGCCCAGTTAAACCAAAAAAGATCATTCCAATCCTGCCCTGATTCGCGTATATCTTTAGCACCAAAATCGATAAGGATCTCAGCACTTTTAGGACTACCAGCAAAAACAGTTAGAATCAGAGGCGTTTCATCTTTACTATTTAGCGGGTCCGGTTCTGCCCCCGCTTCAAGAAGTATTTCAATGATTTCATGGTTACCGAGCAGTGCCGCTAAGTGTAAAGGTGTGTAGGCGTCATCACCGCGGATATTAATGTCCGCGCCCATTGAAATTGCATTTTCAACTCCTGTCACACTCCCTGAAAAAATGGGTGTCCAAATGTCATCAACATTTTGAGTTTTTTCATATTCCGATTCTGCTGCTCCTTCACTGACCCAGTTCATCAGAGGGATTACTGTTACGAAGCAAATCAATAATGGAAGAAAAATTCTTTTGATTCTATGCTGCACCAGCGCATTCAAACCGCGCTTTTTCCAGACCATTGATGTAAAAAACCCACTAAGAAGAAAGAAAAGTTGCATACGAAAGCCATGGATTCCTAGTACAACCCACCAGAAGAACTCACTTCCAGCACGAATGTCATTAACTGACCAAACACCACCGAGAAAAGACATAGCGGCATGAAGAACAATCCCAAGGAGCATTGCGAAACCCCTTAATGCATCAAGGTCGTGCCACCTTTTAGATGGATTTTCTTCTTGGGCTAAAACACTTTCAGAATTTTGCAAATCAATTACTTATTATGTCGAGGACAGTTTTCCAGCCTTTGTCTTTTGCATTGTTACGGTAGAACTCACACAATCCGCAGTTTGTGCATGCAACGTAACCGAATTTGTGATTTTGCAGATTCAAATACCGAGAAAGACCATCACCTGTGGCACGGATTTGTCCTGTTTCTGCTTCGAGACCACCACATTTTGAACATTTATAACTTAAATTTTCAGATGACATAATGCTTCCTTTATTTTGGTTTGAATAACTTTATTAAATCTTAAACCAATTTAACCTTTTGTTTAAGCACTAGTAGATTTCGTTTATGGGAGTTGAGGGATTCTATGGCTTCGTTAAATGATCAACATTTGATTGGACATAAACCTAAGGAGCGTATAGAAATTCCCCCCCTTTACTCGTGGCCACCGCGACCTGTGGCGGCAGTNAGATGGTTGATGTTTGATCTTCATTTTCCGTGGGGATTTTTTTTCATATTCCTGTCGGTTTTTTCTTGGAAATTTTTATCCCCCACNCATGAAACGTTGAGAAGTTTGAATTTAAGTTGGATGGCAATGGTATGGCTGAGGAATGCTGTATTGCTTTCAAGTGTCGCCGGAACNATTCATTGGNTGCTTTANATTCGACGCTTTCAAAAAAATGAATATAAGTTCGACGAACGCTGGCTTCAAAAAAACAGCAGAAAATTTTTTCGTGGCGATCAAGTAATAGACAACATTTTTTGGAGTTTGTTTAGTGGAGTGACGGTTTGGTCATTGTTTGAAACTCTTACTCTTTGGATGTGGGCTTCAGGTCGCATTTCAAAAGTTAATTGGGGTTCAGACACGGTCTATTTGTCTTTTATGCTTGTGGCATTTTTTCTGTTATCAGGTGTTCATTTTTGGCTAATCCACTCACTGCTTCATTGGAGACCTTTATACAAATATGTACACAGACTTCATCACAGAAATGTAACCCCCGGTCCTTGGAGTGGTATTTCAATGCATCCGGTCGAACACATTTTATATTTTTCATTTTTTTTGGTGTGGTGGGTGCTACCAGTCCATCCTTTATTGATTNTGCTAACAGGACTTTACAAGGGCATCGAACCAACTGTTTCCCACTCTGGTTTTCAAAAAATAACAATCGGAAAGAAGTTAAAAATTGAAGNTGGAGATTTTTTTCATCAACTTCATCATGGGCTTTTCGAAGTTAACTATGGAAATAATCTAGTCCCGCTCGACGCATTATTTGGNAACTGGCACGACGGAGAAAGTAGTAAAAGTTTGAAAGATGAATAACAACCAAGAAAAATATCGACTCGGTTTTATAGGTTTGGGGACAATGGGTAAACCGATGTGTAAACGTCTGTTAGAAGCCGGATATGAAGTAGTTGTTTATGACAAGAATCTAGACCCTGTAAATGATCTAGTAAACCAGGGAGCAACCGCGGCTAACGATCCAATTGAGTGTGGATCCACTTCGCAGATTCTTTTAACATCTTTACCTCATCCTCACCATGTTGAAACTTTGATGCTNGAAGAAGGGGTTTTAGCATCTTTGAAATCTGAATCCATTTGGGTTGATCTAACAACAAATAGGAAAGAACTTATTGAAAGCCTTTACAATGACGCTCCAAAAGGTGTCAATGTTGTGGATTCTCCAGTAACTGGAGCGGTAGATGGAGCAAGAAACGGTCAATTAACTCTTTTTGCAGGAGGGCAGAAAGAGATAATCAAAGAAGTTTTACCTATTTTACAGAATCTTGGACGAGTAATTATTTGCGGACCGCTTGGNACAGGCAATGTGGTGAAACTTGTTACTAATCAACTTTGGTTTATAGCGGCCGCTTCAATCGGGGAAGGCTTTGCTTTAGGGATGGCTAACGGAGTAGATCTAAGTGTCCTTTGGGAAGCAATTAAAGATTCTGTCGGGGATTCTTTCGTGGCTCGACATGACGCCCCTTCAATTTTCGCTGGTCATTATGACCCCTCTTTTTCTCTTGATCTATGTTTAAAAGATTTGGGTTTAATTCAATCCCTTTCGTCTCAGGTTAAAACTGAACTTCCTATGACTAAAATAGCAAACTCTATTTTTGAAAAAGCAGCAGATCAATACGGTAGAGATGCCGGTGAAATGAATGTTACGCGAATGCTTGAAGATCAAAGTGGTTTAAGTTTTCGTCTCGAGGGCGAGTGGACGCCTCCTTGGGAGCGTTAAGAAAAATTTTAATCTTGGTCGCAGGACAGTTTTGACTATCTCTATAGGATAAAATAATATTGTTATTAGCATCGAAAATTTTAAGGACGAAAAATGGTAACACTTACAGAAGAAGCTACAAAAAAAGTCACTGAATTATTGGCTCAGGAAACTGANGATATGGCTTTGCGTGTCGCTGTAAGACCAGGCGGATGTTCAGGCTTTAGTTATGAGATGTATTTTGATACCGATAAAGCTGAAGACGATGTTGAAAAGCTTTTTGATGAAGTTCGTGTTGTAGTTGATTCGTCCAGTGCAGAACTACTGGTAGGAGCAACTCTCGATTTTAAAGACGGACTTAATGGAGCAGGTTTTGCAATTGATAATCCAAATGCTCAAAAAACCTGNGGATGCGGTAAATCTTTTTCTTGATCTTTCTTTAAAGTACAGTTGATAGTGCTTCTGAAACCTCTTNGGTGTCCATTGCNAAGTGGAGAATGCTCGTAACTACACCTTCACTNTTTGCAACAATCAAGCTTGGTTCGAAAGTAAGGCCAAAAGCTCCGACAACTGGTGCAACTGAAAAGTTCTGTTTCTCAGGTTCCTTAAACACTTCAGCGTGAATAATCGACAACTTTCCATCAAGTATTTCTGATTGTTTTATAAGTATGTCCAAAGCAGGCCCGCAAACNTCCGTTTGACAAAAACGTGGAGTGGAAACAAGTAAAGCTGTAGGAGTGGAACTGGACAGAGATTCGTCAAGACTTTTTGTGTGGAGTGAACAAGGCCCTGATGATTTAGTGCAAATAGGATTTATTTCTAAATTATTTTGCGTTGTTGGGGTTTGTATCGAGGGCATTTTTTGTCCAATTTGAATTAGTTGAAGATCTGATGGGTCAGTAACAAGTAGTTGATGGTGACCTTTTAAGCCCTTACCTTCAACTTTGTATTCGCCAGACCTGGGAGGATCAAAAATTAGAGGAAAATATGGAATCACTCCAGGCTCACCATGCCGACGGACTTTTCCCTCAAAAATCGTTTCCTCAGAGTTGATCTCTGTCACAAGTAACTCAATTGAATCTGGAACGCCTTCAGACAGAGGCCACCCTTGTTCACTCATGAGGACGTAAGGCGCACGTTGAGGAGAGCCACTTGTAAAAACGGNTGAGGTTTGATATCCATCTGCGAAACGCGCCCCAAGCGATAGTGTTTCATAATCTTCTTCATTTCCACAGCTTGTAAGGATCAATCCACCTGTAAAACCGGCGATACTAATTAGCGCATGACGGCGAGATAGAAGAAACTTGTTTATAGCCACAATTAGAGATTACTAGTTACTTGTTTTAACAACTTGCGGAGAACAGTCCTTTTATGAAAGATCAAAAAGAATTATCAATCAAAGTAGATGGAAAGGTCTTCAGTATCAATGATGAAGACCTTACTTTGTTAGATTTTCTTCGTAGTGAAGCTGGTATCACCTCGGTAAAAGATGGTTGCAGCCCTCAAGGCCAGTGTGGTTGTTGCACTGTTTTAGTAGATGGTCAGGCAAGAGTTTCTTGCGTGACTCCAGTTAGAAGAGTGGTTGGTCGAGAGATCACGACAATGCAAGGTTTAGATGGTGAAATAAAAAATGAATGGGCAGAAGCTTTTTCTCAAGTTGGGGCCAGTCAGTGTGGGTTTTGCACTCCTGGAATAATTATGCGGTTTGCTGCTCTCCAAAAAAGCNGAGAACAAGTAGAGATAGAGAAAGTTAAACGTTCTCTACATGCTCACCTTTGCAGATGCACAGGCTGGCAAACAATCGTTGAAGCTTGGGAAAAAGTTGGAAAATCAGAAGGGATCATTGAAACAAAAGAAGCCGCTCTGAGGGCAAGTATTGAAGGAAGATCTACTCAAAAAATTGGTTTAGACATAGTTTTAGGTATGGGTGGTTTTTCCTCCGATACCGCACCATCAAATTGTCTTATAGCGGTTCCAGATTCTTCCGGTGGGTGGTCATTAGGTGAGAATCTGACTGAGGCGCGAAAGCTTGCTCAAAAAATTCAAGGTAGGCGAACAACTGTTAAAGCAGTTCCTCCCATAGAACTGCCACCAGGAGACTGGGATGCAGTTCTCAAAACCAACTGGGTAGAACCAGGATATTTAGAAACCGACTCTGCTTGGTGTGAACCAGGTGGCGAACCTTCAACACCGTTAGCTAATGGAGGTGCTTTCGGATCAAAACTTGAGTCACCGGTACCAGAAGTTGCAAGATCTCTAGCTAANAAATATAAAAGACCTGTATTAGCAATTTTATCGAGAGAAGATTCTGTTCGCCTAGGTCCGAAACGGCCACCAATTGCTGGTGGAGTCAACAAAAANGGACAAGGAGTTATAAGAGTCGCTCGAACTCCAGGGATCGTTAAAGCTATTAATTCAGTTGCNCCAGAAATAGAAGTGGAAGAAATTGACTTACGGGGACCTGTAACTTCTTCAAAGATAAGGGCAGCAGGATGGGCAGAAGCGCAAATTTTATTATGTGGGGCTCTTGGTGAAGTTGGAACTATTATCTCACCTGATGGCTCATCAGCTTCAGCTGAAGTAGATGAAAGACAAATCAATATTTCGGTACGTTGTGGCCAGCCATTAAATGAAACGGTTCTGAGATCATATTGCATAGGTGCAGCTCACATGGCTTGGAGTTGGGTNACTTCAGAATCTCTGACAGTTGATGAAAATGGAGAAGTACAGGACTTAACAATTAGGTCCTTTGGAATAGTTAGAGCTGGTGAAATGCCTGAAGTCCATGTTGAGATTGAACCTGACAAAAGTAAATCCGTTAACGGTTCTGATGCAGTATTCGCGGCAGTCGCTGCAGCAACATGGATACACAAAGGCACTTTGCCTGAATGGCCTACAGGATAGTAAAAGTGTCATTATAAATTTGAAGTTAAGGAGAAAATATGAGTAAGCCCGTAGGTCCATACNCCCCAGCAATTCATGCAGGGGATTTTTTAATGATCAGTGGTCAAATAGGACATGTCGACGGAGTTCTAGTTGAGGGCGGTCTTGATGGCGAAGCACCTAAAGCATTAGAAAACCTAAAAAAACTAGTTGAACTTGAAGGAACTTCTCTTAATCAAGTAGTTAAGACAACCGTTTTTCTGACAGATATGGATGATTATGCTCGGATGAACGAAATTTATTGTTCAGTATTTGATGAACACAGACCCGCACGTTCTGCTGTAGCCGTAGCTGCTTTGCCTTTAGGTGCTTGTATAGAGATTGAGGCAATCGTTCACAAAGGCTAAAACTGTTTTCTTTTAAATCTTTCTGGTACTTAGATGCGTAAGTGCTTTTATGGTGGCAGAATGCATCATGGGTGGAGCTGTGATTATGATCATCTTGCTTGTCGTAGTCATGCCTGTTGCGATTTTGTTGAGCGGGGCTTTAGCAGCGGCTTTAATCGGTGGATTAGTTAAAAAAGATGTCGATGAAAGTCATAAAGAATCTGAACTGTTGGGATTAAGCGAATCTAATCCTTGGTCGCAAGAAAAAACTTCTGATTAAGCTAAGAACCCCAACGAGATTGACCAAATCTGTAACCTACAGATCTCACTGTTGAAATCAGATTAGCGTGTTCCTCACCAAGCTTGGCTCTGAGTCTCCTTATGTGAACGTCGACTGTTCTACCCCCGCCGTAATAGTCATAACCCCACACTTCACTAAGAAGTGTTTCTCTTGTGAATACTTTTCCAGGTCGCGTTGCTAGAAAACGCAACAACTCATATTCCATGTAAGTCAGATCTAAAGGCGAATCATCGATAGTCGCTTGGTATGTTTCTATATTTAAAACAAGTGAACCATAATTAANAAGCTCAGGTTGTGTGCCTCGACCAAATTTTAAGAAAAGATTTTTGAGTCTGATTTCTAATTCTTCGGGGTGAAAAGGCGTTATGCAGAAATCATCGAAAAGATTCTCATTTATTTCGAAATTATTTAACTGACCTTTACTGACTAGCAGAAGAATAGGGATTAAAGGATTTTCTGTTTGACGCAGTTGTTTGCAAAGTGAAACTGCTCCTTCCGGATCCGAGTCAGCAACGATGACTCCACCACCCCAACCGGTATCAGGTTGATCTGAAAGAGCAGAATCAGAATTGTTAATTGCTTTCCAAACCCACCCTTTTTTATCAAGGCATTGAGATAATTCAGGTGGCGGTGGTGCTGGAAAGACTAGAAGTGTTTCAATCATTCAAACTTCTCACTACCAGTTCGGAAGATACTGTTCGATTTCAAAAGGTGTCACCTGACGTTGGTATTCATTCCATTCTGCTCTTTTATTTCTCAGAAACCATTCAAAGATATGGTCGCCAAGGGCTNCTCTTACTAAATCTGATTCTTCCATTTCATCTAAAGCTTCAGAAAGGTTTGCTGGCAAACTAGCGACGCCTAATTCTTTTTGTTCTGAGCGACTCATTTCNTAAAGATTTGTTGTCGCTTCGGGTGGCAGTTCGTAATTTTCTTTAATCCCTTTCAGACCAGCTGCAAGCATTACAGAAAATGCGAGATAGGGATTACAAGCAGGATCCACTGCCCTGTATTCAATTCTTGCTGAATCAGGCTTATCTTGTTTGTGAACAGGTATTCGAACTAGTGAAGATCTATTATTCCGTGCCCACGAAACATAACGTGGGGCTTCGTAACCCTCATTAATTCTTTTATATGAGTTAACTAGTTGATTTGTTACGGCTGTTATTTCTCGAGCATGATGCAGAAGCCCAGCGACGAATGATTGNCCAGTTGAGGAGAGATCCCCTGATGGATCGTGGAAGACATTTTTTTCTTCACTAAACAGGGAGAGGTGTGTATGCATCCCTGAACCTTGGACTCCATTAAGAGGTTTAGGCATNAACGTNGCGTATACNCCTCGATCGATTGCNATTTTTTTAACAGCTAAACGTANAGTCATAACTGAATCAGCCATGGTNAAAGCATCTGTNTATTGCANNTCTATTTCATGTTGNCTGGGGCTGTCTTCGTGAAAAGAGTATTCAACAGGAATGGAAAGTGCTTCAAGCATATGAAGTGTGTGTCTTCGAAGATCAGAGGCTACGTCCATTGTTGTCAAATCAAAATATGAGGCTTGATCCAGTGGTATTGGCTGTAAACCGTTTTCCTGGTTAGCGAAGTAGAAAAATTCGATTTCAGGAGCGCAAAACATTTCGTAACCGTTTTCTCTAGCTTGGTCGATGTTTCTTCGCAAAACTTGTCTCGGATCGCCAGCGAAGGGAGTCCCGTCAAGATTTGTGATGTTGCAAAACATAGTTCCCGAAGCTTCATCGTCGGCTACCCATGGAAGCAATTCAAAAGTTGAAGGATCAGGTCTAGCTAGTACGTCGCTTTCTTGGATTCTGCTAAAACCATCAATTGCTGAACCNTCAAACTGGAGGCCCTCTTCAAAAACTGTTTCTAGTTCAGCGGGTGAGATAGCAACTGATTTGTGACGACCTAAAACGTCAGTGAACCAGAGGCGTATTAGTCTGACGCCACGTTCTTCCACGGTTCGAAAAACGTAGTCGAATTGTGCATGGTTACGATTTTCTTGAATTTTGTTCATCACCAAGGATTATCGAAAATTTGTCTAAGGACAACCTTTTTTCTTACGTTAATAATTTGTTAACAAATTATTAATGACTTTGAAACTCATTCCTGTGGTGTAAAAATGTTTTTATNACTTACCTAGTAAGAATTTTTACGAAAAATTGGAGAAAATCATGTCAATAAGGGCTGAATATATTTGGATCGACGGCACTGTTCCTATGCCGTATATACGTTCTAAGACAAAGATAGTTGACGACTCTAGTGACCTTCCGATTTGGGGTTTTGATGGCTCAAGCACCAATCAGGCACCTGGTGACAATTCTGATTGTGTACTTAACCCAGTTTTNTCCTGTCCTGACCCGATTAGAGGTGGTGATGATGTTCTTGTTTTGTGTGAGGTTCTACTCCCAGATGGAGAAATGACCCCGCATCCAACTAATACACGTGCAGCTTGTGTAGAAGTTTTTGAAAAGTATAAAAAACAAGAACCTCTATTTGGGATTGAACAGGAGTACACCTTCTTCATGGAGGGAAGACCTTTAGGTTGGCCCGTTGAAGGTTTTCCAGCCCCACAAGGCCCGTATTATTGCGGAGTTGGTTCAATTGAAATTGCGGGTCGAGATATTGTTGAAGCACACACTAAAGCTTGCATGGATGCTGGATTAGCTATCTCTGGTACAAATGCCGAAGTCATGCTTGGACAATGGGAATTTCAGATTGGACCAGTTGATACGGTAGAAGTCGCTGATCAAATTTGGATGGCTCGCTATCTTCTTTATCGTGTTGCCGAAGATTTTGGAGTTGATGCTTCGGTAGCTGCAAAACCCATCAAGGGTGATTGGAATGGAGCTGGAGCACATACAAATTTCTCTACAAAAGCTATGCGTAAAAATTACGAAGCAATTATCACTGCTTGTGAATCATTGGGAGCTGAAGGAAAAACAGCTGAACATATTGCTGGATATGGTCTTGGTTCTGAAGAGCGGTTAACCGGTGAACATGAAACTCAAAGGTTCGACCAGTTCAGCTATGGAGTTTCTGACCGCGGTGCTTCTATTCGTATTCCATGGCAAGTACACCTTGATCAAAAAGGATATATAGAAGATCGACGACCAAATGCAAATATGGATCCGTACGTGGTGACAAGATTAATAACAAATACTTGTTGTTCAGCCTTGGCTTAATTAAAGCATTCTAAAAAATCAGTGATATAAACTTTTTATGCGTATTGCTGCCATTCAAGACTCACCAGCCTTTCTTAACCGATCAGCAACTTTAGATATTGTTCAGAATCGAATAATCGAAGCTGGTGAGGGTGGTGCAGACCTGATTGCGTTTCCTGAAGTGTTTGTATCTGGTTATCCCGTCTGGATTGATTTAACTGATGCTTCAGCTTGGGAGAAGAAAACCCAACAAGAAGCTTTTGCCTATTACCTTGACCAGTCTGTAGAAATTAACGGCCCTGAGTTCGCTGGTGTTATTGAAACGGTGCGTGAGGCTAACGCCTTTACCTATGTAGGCGTAGTGGAACGGGCGACTTCGGGTGGGTCTATCTACTGTTCTTTAGTGGCTATCGACCCAAGAGAAGGCATTGTTGGCGTTCATCGCAAGCTTAAACCTACTTACGGAGAACGCTTGGTTTGGGCTGATGGAGATGGGGCAGGGTTAGTTGCTCATGAACATGAAGGTGTCAGACTAACGGGTCTTAATTGTTGGGAGAATTGGATGCCATTGGCTCGCACAGCAATGTACAGCACCGGTTCTCAAATTCATGTTGCTGCTTGGCCAGGTTCTGTTGGGCTTACTGAGGACGTCACTAGATTTATTGCTAAGGAAGGACGTTTATTCGTGGTCAGTGTCGGTGCTGTTTATAACTCGGAGATGATCCCTGAAGACTTTCCTTTAAAGGATCAGTTACTCAAAAGCGAACAGTACCATAACGGAGGTACTTGTATTGCTGGACCAGATGGACGATGGGTTGTTGAACCCGTTAGCGATCATAAGGGTATTATTTGGGCTGATTTGGATCTTAGTGAGATAGTTCGACAACGGCAAAACTTTGACCCCACTGGACATTACAGCAGGCCTGATGTATTAGGTCTTACTGTTGATAAGACTCGCCTCGCTCCATAAATTTTTCTTAGTATTGGAAGTTAAGCTTGAAAGGTTTCTGCTTCTACGTGCATATATAGATAAGTACGTAAATGTGTTCTAGTTTTAAGGTTGGAAGGAATTCTTAATGAAAGATTCGATTATCAGATGGGTAGCCGCTTTTGCGTTATTAGCTGTTATCGCAGTAGCAGCAATTTTTGTAGTTGACGACGATGAAGTTTCTAGCGAAGCAATCGAAGAAAAATTTCAGGCTCTTGAAAATGAAACATCAAGTGTTGATGAAAATCATACTCTTCTTGACCAAGATGAAAACTCAAATCCAAAGCGTGACTTTAAGAAAGAAAAATTTGATCGTCGGGATGGATTAAAGAAAAAGAAATCTAAAGGTAAATTCGATCGAGCGGGACGTGGTGGTAAATCTAAAAAGGGTAAACCAGGTATGTCTAAACCTTTGCCTCCGATGATGGGTGAGGGTTTCATGCCTCCGATGATGGGTGAGGGTTTCATGCCTCCGATGATGGGCGAGATGGATGGAGGTCATTGGGGTTCACATGATCGCCATATGCCTCCGATGATGGGTGAGGGTTTCATGCCTCCGATGATGGGGATGATGGGTGAGGGTTTCATGCCTCCGATGATGGGGATGAT
>PBAM01000008.1 GCA_002716285.1 Acidimicrobiaceae bacterium | reverse complement strand
TGGTGAAAGACACCTTTATGGCTGCTACATAGAACGTGATGAACTTTGGTCTTCTATCCGAATGATTGAACGGAGAAATAGACAAAAAATAATCGATTCTTCTTCGAATGAGTAATACTAACATTAGGTTAATTTGATCTAGATGGGGAAACCATGACTGAACGTCTTACTGTGCCGAGAATTAAAGAAAATGGAAAGCTTCGTGAATGCACCTGGGAGGAAGCACTGAACAAAGCCGCTGAAGGTTTTAAATCTGTGGTTAATTCACATGGGTCTAGCGCCTTTGGAATGTTCAGTTGTTCCAAAACAACCAATGAAGTCAATTACGCAGCACAAAAATTTGCAAGAAAAGTAATCGGCTCGAGCAATATCGACAGTTGTAATCGAACTTGACACGCCCCTAGTGTCGTCGGTCTGGCGACAGTGTTTGGAGCAGGAGGAGGGACTTCCTCTTATAAGGAGATCGAAGAAACAGATGCCATTGTTCTTTGGGGTTCAAATGCTCGGACCGCTCACCCGATATTCTTCCATCATCTTTTAAAGGGATTGTCAAACGGTGCTCGGATGTGGGCTGTGGATCCCAGGAGAACCGACTCAGCAAAATTTGCTGATGTGTGGCTAGGCATTGATGTCGGCAGTGATATCGCTCTCGCCAATGGCGTGGCTCATGAAATAATTGATGCTGGCCTTGAAAATAAAGAATTTATTGCGAATGCAACTACGGGTTTTGAAGATTTTGCCGCTCACGTTGAATCATGGACATTAAAGAGAACTGCTGAAGTAACTGGGGTGCCTGTTGAAGCAATACGTGATTTAGCTCATGGCTATGCAAATGCTGAAAAAGCTCAGATTATGTGGACTCTGGGTATAACCGAACATCACACGGCAGTTGATAATGTTCTCGCGCTTTGTAATCTGTCTCTTTTGACTGGCCACGTAGGTCGTTGGGGCTCCGGCTTAGTCCCATTGAGGGGTCAGAACAATGTTCAAGGTGGCGGTGATATGGGAGCTTTGCCTAATAAACTCGCTGGGTTTCAGGATTTGGCTGATGAGGAAATAAGAGTCAAGTTTGAAACTGCCTGGGATTCTGAAATACCACCTGAACCAGGTTGGCACCTTACCGACATGTTTAACGCAATGGGAAGAGGAGAACTACGCGCCTTGTATGTAATCGGTGAGAATCCAGCAGATTCTGAGGCTGATGTAACCCATGCTCGTAAAGCATTAGAAGGTCTTGACATTCTTGTGGTTCAAGATGTTTTTATGACCCGTACAGCTGAAATGGCTGATGTTGTACTGCCTGCTGCGCTTGGTTGGGCCGAGTCCGATGGCACTGTCACTAACAGTGAACGACGGGTTCAACGCACTCGTGCCGCCATTAAACCACCGGGTGACGCACGTCAGGAGATTGAAATAATCTCAGACTTGGCTAGACATCTGGGCGATAACAGTTGGGGACAACCAACTGCTGAAGATCTTTGGGAAGAGTTGCGGACTGTCTCACCCATGCATGCTGGTATGTCTTGGGAAAGAATTGAAAACGAGGGTGGCATCCAATGGCCTTGTCCCGATGAAAACCATCCTGGAAGCCCGTTTCTTCACGATCGGCTTTGGAAACAACCAGCCGAAGGACGGCTCGCTCCATTTTCTTGTGTAGACGATCGACCCCCGATTGAATCGCTGGATGATCAATACCCTTTGCGATTAACCACCGGCAGAACTCTGGATTCATATAACACAGGAGTTCAAACCGGTAAATACAACTCTCCAATTCGAACTGGAGAAGCTTTAGAAGTCTCTACTGCGGATGCTGAAAAACTCGGCATCTCAGAGGGTGAAAGAGTCATAGTTTCATCTCGTCGGGGAAGTATTGAGATGACAGTCGAAGTTGACCCCGACCTTCCTGTAGGTCTTGCTTTTACAACCTTTCATTTCCCAGAGTTGGTAGATGTAAATCAATTGACAAATAGTGCTTATGACCCGAAATCTGGTACTGCTGAGTTCAAAGCTGCTGCGATTCGAGTGGAGAAAATGATCGATGCCTGACTTAAAGTTCGGTGACTCACTACCTACAGACAGTGAGAAAAAAGCTGTAGATAAAACGATTGAGTCACATGGACCAGTAACCATTGAGATAACAGAGCGACTTGTTTATGCAGGTAGGCAACGTACTCAAGAACGTAGACACCTTCTGTTGCCAGCCCTTCATGCACTACAACGTACTTCCGGTTGGATTAGCCCAGGCGGTCTAGATTATGTCTGTCGTGTTCTAGAAGTCCCACCCGCTGAGGCTTATAGTGTGGCTACTTTCTACCATCTCTTCTCCTCTCAACCGCCGAGCGGAGATCAGATACTCCACGTATGTGATGACATAGCTTGCAGTCTCAATGGGGCTAATGACCTGATAGATGGTCTGAAAAAAGAAGGCTACGAGACTAAACCAAGTCCCTGTTTAGGCCAATGCGAACGAGGACCAGCTGTGTTTGTCCAACGAATTGCCTCTGATGACAGTGTTCTATTTGATGCTGATCTGAAACAAATCACTAAATCTTTAACTGAAAATTTAGAAAAAGAATCGGTTAAGTTGCCACAAGCCGGATCTGATCATCTGCGTCTGCTAGCTCGAGTTGGGATCGTAGACCCAAATAGTCTTGAAGATTATAAATCTCACGGAGGTTACGATGCCCTAACCAAAGCTCTCGAAATAGGAGCTGAACAAATCATCGAAGAGGTTTCAACATCGGGTTTAAGAGGTAGAGGAGGAGCCGCTTTTCCGACGGGAGTCAAATGGAAAGCCGTAGCTGACGAAAAAGACAAAGCACATCATCTAGTTTGCAATGCCGACGAATCAGAACCGGGAACTTTTAAAGATCGAGTTCTAATGGAGAATGACCCTTTTGCCCTGATCGAATCAATGACTATCGCTGGCCTTGCCATAGGCGCAGAAAAAGGGTGGTTTTACATCCGGGGTGAATATCCAGTAGCTAAACAACGTTTAACCGAGGCAGTTGTAAAAGCTAGAAAGTCTGGGTTGCTAGGGGAAGATATTTTAGGCTCCGGCAAAAGATTTGAGATTGAAATAAGAAGTGGCGCAGGCGCTTATATTTGCGGTGAGGAAACGGCGTTATTTAACTCGATAGAAGGATTTCGGGGGGAGCCACGCAACAAACCACCTTTTCCCACCACTAATGGCCTGTTCGATGAACCAACAGTGGTTAACAATGTTGAAACCTTGGCTAATATCCCTCGAATAATTTTGAATGGCGGTGAAGCTTTCGCTGCTGAAGGAACCGATCAGTCTTCAGGAACCAGACTGTTTTGCTTAAGCGGAAGGGTGGCTCTCCCCGGTCTCTACGAATTTGAATTTGGTGCGACTCTGGGTGAAATATTGGATGCTGCAGGTGGTTTCTCAGGACCTGGGAATCTCAAAACAGTCCTCCTTGGTGGAGCAGCAGGTAGTTTTGTCACTCAAGAGTCAATCGATCTGCCTCTAACATTTGAAGACACCCGTGATGCTGGGGTTGCGTTGGGTTCAGGGGTAATAATGGTTTTCAGCGATACGGATGAATTAACAAAAACTGTCCTCCGCATAGCTGAATTTTTCCGTGATGAATCATGCGGCCAATGTGTACCTTGCAGGGTTGGAACAGTCAGGCAGGAAGAATTACTAATCCGGATTGCTGATAAGAATTCAGTTGATGCTGACATATCATTGTTCGATGACTTGGCTGCCGTAATGTCTGATGCTTCGATTTGCGGTTTAGGTCATACTGCATCATCAGCGGTTCGGTCCGCTTTGAATCTAGGACTTTTGGAAACCCAATAATGAGCGAAACTACGAAAAAATATTCTGAAACACTTGTCGAGATTACCCTCGATGATGAAAAAATTTCAGCCCCTGAAGGCTCAACAATTTTAGATGCCTGCAAGCAAGCCGGTATAGATACTCCAACACTTTGCTGGGCAGAAAATTTAACCCCAGTTAACGTATGCAGAGTTTGTGTAGTTGAGGTGGAAGGCTCAAGAGCGCTGGTTCCATCGTGTTCGAGGCCAGTCGAAGAAGGAATGGTAATTTCAACTGGCTCTGAAAGAGTAAACACCAGCAGGCGGATGGTTTTGGAATTACTGGCTTCATCAGTTGAACTAGACAGAGCAGACAAAGAAATCCTTGAGTGGATGGCCCATTACGGTTCGAACCCTGACCGTATGGGAAATTCAAGCGAAATTAAAACATCTAATCAACCAGTCAAAATTCAAGACGATCTTTACGTTCGAGACTACGAAAGATGTATCCTCTGTTATAAGTGTGTTGAAGCATGCGGTGACGACGCCCAACACACTTTTGCAATAGCTACTGCAGGACGTGGTTTTGAAGCACACATCTCAACCGAATTTGATGTCGAGTTGCCAGATTCTGCTTGTGTTTACTGTGGTAATTGCATAGGGGTTTGCCCTACGGGGGCTCTTGTTTTTAAAACTGAGCATGATATGCGAGAAGACGATTCCTGGGATCCTGATAATCAAAAAGTTACCGAGACCATTTGCGGTTTTTGTGGAGTTGGTTGCAACTTAGAATTGCATACTCAAAATGAGAAAATTGTCAAAGTAACATCGCCATCAGATCACTCCGTCACAGAAGGACACCTGTGTATTAAAGGTCGATTCGGTTGGCAACACGCTCATCCAAAAAACTAAGAAAGCGTCTCATTCTCTAAAGAAATAACGACTGCACAATCCTCACCATATTTTTTTGAAAATTGACCAAAAAAGCCAACCAACAAGTCTTGGATTCCGTATTTTTTACGAATTGCATTTTTAATTAGCATGTATTCTTTTTCGCCTGCATCAACTACTCTTGCCACGCCCACACAACCTTCTGAATCCTTATTAAGTGCACCTTTAAAATTAGAGGGTTGAAGCTGAACACTCGGGTTTCGAAGGATCCGTCTTACTTTCCAAGTCTTATTACCAGTTATGAAACCGACTCGCCCGTCATCTAATGAAGCGATCCAAACCGGTGTTCTCTTACGATTTTCTTCTTTTGTCCAAGTTGAAAGACTCACATAACGTTCGTCTGAGATCAATTTAGAAATCCATATCTGGCATACCTGCAGCAGCTTCTTCTGGGACATCAGCAATTACTGCTTCTGTGGTGAGAAAGAGTGCAGCTATCGATGCGGCATTTTGTAGAGCTGAACGAGTTACTTTCGCAGCATCGATAATTCCTGCAGCTATAAGATCTTCGTATTCACCTGTAGCTGCATTAAGACCGTTTGGACCTTTTTGATCTTTAACTTTTTCAACTACTACCCCACCTTCCATGCCAGCATTGACAGCAATCTGAGTTAAAGGTGCNGCCAAGGACCGTCCCACGATGCCTGCTCCAGTTGCTTCATCACGTTCCAGTTTTGAAGCAGCTTTTTCTACTGCAGTTTGTGCTCTTAGAAGAGTTACGCCTCCTCCAGCTACAACACCCTCTTCAATCGCTGCTTTTGTAGTGCTTACAGCATCTTCAATACGATGCTTCTTTTCTTTTAGCTCTACNTCTGTAGCGGCACCTACTTTGAGCACAGCTACACCGCCTGAAAGTTTCGCTAGTCTTTCTTGCAATTTTTCTCGATCATAATCAGAATCTGTATTGTCTATCTCAGCTTTGATTTGAGCAATTCGTCCAGCAATAGCATCNTGATCGCCTGCTCCTTCAACAAGAGTGGTTTCATCTTTTGTGACTACTAATTTTCTGGCGGAACCTAACATGTCAATTGTTACTGAATCTACCTTCAATCCGACCTCTTCGGAAATAACTTGTCCTCCGGTAAGTATTGCAATGTCTTGAAGCATTGCTTTTCTTCGATCGCCAAAACCAGGAGCTTTTACAGCGACTGANGTGAAAGTCCCCCTGATCTTGTTGACGACTAAAGTTGCGAGTGCTTCACCATCTATGTCTTCGGCGATAATTACCAAAGGTCTACCTGCTTGCATTACTTTTTCTAATGCAGGAACCAAATCTCTAACCGCAGAAATCTTTGAACCTACGAGTAGAAGATAAGGNTCTTCTAAAACTGCTTCCATTCTTTCTGGATCAGTCACNAAGTAAGGCGAAATGTATCCTTTATCAAAGCGCATTCCTTCCACAAGGTCCATCTCNAAACCAAATGTTTGTCCTTCTTCAACTGTTATAACTCCATCTTTTCCTACTTTGTCTATGGCTTCAGAAATCATTTCACCTATTTCAGGATCAGCAGCCGAAATTGATGCAACATTGGCAATTTGTTCCTTATCACTTGAAACATCCACAGATTCGGAAAGGATGGCTTCAACAGCTGCTTCAACGGCTGCTTCAATTCCTCGTTTCAGAGACATAGGGTTGGCTCCAGCAGCAACATTTCTCAAACCTTCGCCAACCATTGCCCAAGCAAGTACTGTTGCTGTAGTGGTTCCGTCACCAGCGACATCATCAGTTTTCTTAGCTACTTCTTTAACTAACTCTGCTCCGATTCTTTCATACGGGTCTTCTAGATCGATTTCTTTTGCGATTGACACGCCGTCGTTTGTAATCGTTGGGGCTCCCCATTTCTTATCTAAAACGACATTTCTTCCTTTAGGTCCCAAGGTGACACGTACAGCGTCTGCCAACTGGTTCATACCTTTTTCAAGCCCTCTGCGAGCCTCTTCATCAAAAACAATATTCTTAGCCATTAAGCAAGCCTTTCATCAAAGAATTGAAGCAGATTTCGTGTTATAAGTGCTCTGGCACTCTTCTGCTTAGACTGCTAATCCAATCATGTTAAGGAGAAAAAACCAACCTTTTTCACTCCAAAACACCTAGAAAATCAAGTTTTTGAACATTTTTCGAANAAAGCCGTTATTGGGATAACAACTCTATGCGTTCAGTTACCAGTCTCTCAATACATAGTTCTGTTTCTGAAAAAGCACGCTCTTCNCCAAAAGTTTCTACTAAAGAAACACAGTCAACTCTTCCAGCCACTTCAGTACTAATTGCACCTGCAATTACAAAAACTGGAACTGAAGCTGCTTCTGCATAACGACATACACCTGAAACAACTTTCCCTTCAAAAGATGTCTTGTCGAGATGCCCTTCACCTGTAATAACCATGTCAGATTTAATGATCATTTCATCAAGACAAATTTCTTGAGCAATAAAATCAAACCCATCAACTAATTTGGCTCCGGCAACAAGTAGTCCACCTGCAAGCCCTCCGGCCGCTCCACCCCCTGGTATTTCTTCAACTGAAACTTTATATTCTTCTTCATAAATCTGTACGAGNCGTTNNAANCGCCGGTTAAGAAACNTTATCTGTGTGGAAGTGGCTCCTTTCTGAGCAGCGAAAGAGTCGGCTGAAGAAAGAAAGTCTGTTCGAACATCACATGCTGCTATGAGCTCAACACCTTTATAGCGAGCGAGCGACCCCATAGCTTTTAAAGCCCCTAGTCCTCCATCTGTACTAGCGGAACCACCAAGACCAACTATTATGCGTTTAGCGCCTTGTTCTAAGGCACGGCGAATCAACTCGCCGGTACCTTTTGTCGTGGCTTCTAAGGGGTTATTAGTTTCAGGTCCTCCTGCTAACGTGAGACCCGATACTCTAGCCACTTCAATTACTGCTGTTTTATCTACTAATCTCCATTCTGCTTCCACCGGTTCACCTGAAGGTCCAGTGACAGTCGTTGTGCGATTAGGTCCTCCAAGAACTTCCAGAGTACCTTCACCTCCATCTGCCATCGGAGCGCCTGTAGGAATCCCGCCGGATCTATTAACTGCTTTATTAATTGCATTAGCAACTTCTAGTGCAGTTAAAGAACCGCGAAACTTATCTGGAGCGGCTAAAACCCGCAACTTTACGAACCGTAAATCTCTTTATCAGATCCCAGAAATACGACTACGTCCGCAGTTGAAACCCTGTCCATACTTCCTTCGGGTACAGGAAGATCCGGTGGAAAGGGTATAAGAAGGTCGGGCATTATCTTAAGAANATCCGTNANACCTTTTGCATCAGGTGAGAATTCAGGCTTGTAGTAAACCCTAGACTTTTCACTTTTAATTCCATTAGCGGGTGACAAAGTTGTATACCCATGAGGTTTAAGAAGGTTTGTAACTGCTCCTGCGGCTCCCCCTACACCAGAACCATTCAACACAAGAACCTTTACTGTACTTGGGGGTCTAGTCGGCATTGGTGGCTGACTTGTNGTAGTTGTTGTTTCAACTACAACAACAGTAGTTGTTGAAATTTCCGAAACATCCAAAGGTNGCAAATCANCAGGTTGTTCCTCGGTCATCTGTGCCGTCTGGCCTGATGAACTTGAAGTATTTGAAACGGCGTTCTGTGGGTTGTCGTCCAAACCTTTCCACAAGATTACGAGACCGAGAACAACTGCTACAAAAATTAGTAAAAATGCTCTGGGAGCGGCAGATGCGTTACTGGGCGCTATACCCTTTCCACCCAATGGTGATTGGATACTCATTGTCTGCCTTTGCGATCGCTTGCATTCTGCTGCCGACTAAGACTTTTTAAAATCACCATTCTCTTCTCTCTTGAATCTAAACCTATACCAAATCATCCTCCGATAAAGGATCATAATCAAGTACCCCTCTGATAGTTTGCTAACTTAGCTCTAGATCAANAANTGCCCGAGTAGCTCAGTTGGCCAGAGCAGCCGCCTTGTAAGCGGCAGGTCATCGGTTCGAATCCGATCTCGGGCTCACAAAAGCTAACGGTGTCGTGACACTTCAAAAGCAGCGATAGCTGCTGCTGTAGACACATTCAGTGAAGACAAAACCCCTTGAAGTGGTATGTGAACTAATTCATCACAACGCTCTCTAGCTAATCTTGACAAACCGCGTCCCTCCGAACCTAAAACCAATGCAATTGGCTGATCGGCAATTTTTAGGTCATAAAGAGGTGTCGACCCGCCCGCATCTAATCCTACTAACCAGATTCCTGACTCTCTTAAACGTCCAAGCGCTGCTGGTATACCGCTTGCTGTGGCAATTCTAAGATGCTCAATCGCTCCTGCAGCGGTCTTAGTGACAGCCGGAGTCACTCTGGCCGAACGGTGTCGCGGAAGTATCACTCCCGTAATACCTGCGCATTCAGCCGAACGTAAAATAGCTCCTAAATTCCCAGGGTCAGTAACTCCATCCACAACAAGTAAAAAAGGTTTTTGATCGCTTGCTTTTGAATCAATCAATTCCTCTATTTCATAATTTGGCAAAGGAGCCGCTAAGGCAACAACACCTTGCGGAGATTCCGTCTTTGCCATTGATTCAAAGCGTCCACGAGAAATTTCTTTTATCGGCACTTTTGCTTCGTCAGCTAAATCAATGATGTCGTCAAGTATTGGTGCATCATCAAGATCTCCAGCTAAAAAAACTTCGCGAGTTTTACGCGTTCCTGCGATCAGTAGCTCTCGTACAGCTTGACGACCTTCAACTTGATCTCCTGATAACACCTTTTGTTGAGACCTGTGATTCCGTACAGGGGTAGTACCCCTCTGACCTTTATTGCCTCTTGAATTACCCTTATAGTTACGTTTCTTATTCATGATTTGGANATGAGAGCAACTACTAGACAAGCAGCCCCTTCCCTTTTTCCTATGAAGCCCAACCCTTCCGATCTCCGGCCTTTAACTGTGACAGGAGCATTTAAAATTTTTGACATTCGATCTTGAATACTATTTTTGTAAGCTGACAATTTAGGAACTTCTAGNATTACATTGCAATCTACATTGCATATCTTCCAGCCTTCTTTCTCCAATGATTCAGCAACATTTTTAAGCAATTCCATGCTATTCGCATTTGAAAAAGAGGGATCTGTATCAGGGAAACGTTGACCTATATCATCCAGACCGGCAGCTCCTAATAATGCGTCAGCTATTGCATGAGCTAACAGGTCGGCATCACTATGTCCATCTAAGCCTGGACCAGGCAAGATTTCCCCTCCAATGATTAAGGGACGGTCAGANTCTTCGGAAAAAGGATGAACATCAAAACCTTGTCCTATTCTAAAAGTAGACATAACCATCCTCTCTAATTGGATTTTTTAGCATTTAAAAACTGTTCAGCAATTAATAAATCTGAGCTAACTGTAATCTTTAAATTGCTTACATCACCATCGACAAAATCAATTGTTCCACCTACTAATTCGACTAGTGAGGAGTCGTCAGTAGCATCTTCACCACTTAAATAAGCTTCACGTAACAAAGGCGCAGTGAACGCCTGTGGAGTCTGGACAGCAACCACTTCATCTCTATTTATCTGCTNNCCNTNAACAGANCNCAATGAATCGGCTATTGGCAATACAGGNACTACAGCTTCCGCTCCATCTTTGATTTTTTCAACAACTAATTCAAATAGTTCTTGAGNAGCAAGGGGTCTCGCACCATCATGCACTATCACCGTCTCGCAATCATNNGGCACCTTCTCGAGGCCACATCTAACAGACTCGGATCTAGTTGCTCCTCCTTTTACTACTTCATGGACTTGATTGATGCTGTTAAGGCAACTTTTAACGAATTCGATATCTTCCTCTGAAGTCACAACGACTATCCCATCAGATACAGAAGAAGCATTAATAGNAGAATGAAATAAAACTGGCATTCCTGCAAGCTCTGCTAACTGTTTTTTACTACCAAAACGGAACCCTTCGCCTGCAGCTACTAAAATCGTCCAAATTTTCATATACCGACCCTTTATAGCTGAAATAAAATTTAAACGAATTCCTTGCTTCGTCTAAATAGTTTCTACGTATTAGCATGACCTGTGAAATGATAGATCACACCCTTTTTGTTGAATCAATGCTTTTTGGCAAAGTAGCCGAAAAAGAACTTGAAGTAATAGTAAAANCCTCGAATAAAAAAGACTTGCTACGGGGAGATATATTATTTCGCGAAAATGATAAACCAAATTCTCTTTTTCTCGTCGAATCCGGTCGAATAGCCATAGTAAATAAATCATTTATAGGCAAGGAATCTGTCGTGGCTCTTATGGAAAACGGTGATCTTTTTGGCGAAATGGGCTTATTTGACAACAGAGGAAGATCAGCGGAAGCTCGCGCACTAGAAGAATCATGCGTGATCGAAGTCCCCTTTGAACCCATAAAAAAACTCTATGAGAAAGACCCATCCCAACTTTGGGAAGTCGTGACGATGCTTGTCGACCGTTTAAGAAATATGGATGAAGTCTTAGCTGACTCTGTTTTTCTAGATGTGACTGGAAGAACAGCAAAAAGACTTCTTGAAATTTCTGATAATGAAGATGAATTTTCGTTACCAGTAACTCAAGAAGAACTGGCCGGAATGGTTGGAGCATCGAGAGAAAGAGTCAATAAAGCAATAGCTTCGTTCATTAAACTCGGGTGGATTGAGCAATTCGACCGCACATACAGAATTACTGATCGCGAGCAACTTACGATACGTTCACGTTAGCTGTTGCCCAAGATCCAGTCTTTCGCTTTCATCCATGCATCTGCAGCATCTGATGGACGGTGGGCGGGTCTCGATGAATCATGCGCNAACCCGTGGTCAGCTCCTTCGTAGCTGACCACCGTAACTCCTGTTGATGACAAGAGATCTACATCTTCTTTTGGGGTCCAAGTATCCTCGCTTCCTACAATCGCTAAAACAGAATCAGTGTCACCTTCCTGTAGACAAGAAATAGGCTCTGACTGACTTTCCGATTTCCAAGGTTCCGGCACTCGAATCATTCCATAAAAAGAACAATGTTTAGAAAATTTCTGAGAAGAAACAGCTTTCAATGTGTACATTCCCCCCATGCAAAATCCCAAAATCGCAACCTGGTCGCTTTGGATTGCCTCGGCAGCTTCTATTGCGTCACCTATCACTCGGGTGTCTTCCAGTCTGGAAGCTGCTCCAAGTCTTTCTTCTACGTTTAAATGCTCTAACTCAGGATAAAGCTCGAAAGAACAAACGTTTATATCCCACTCAGTAGCTAAACGCTTAACCATGTCGTAAAACAAAGGGCGTAGACCCATGACGTCCGGAATAACAACAAGGCCTAATTCTCTTCTACTTGAAACAGATTTTTCGATTACTGCATTTGTGCCTGAAGGGAGTGTTATTTGCATCTATTAATCTTATTAGTAGGAAAAAGAATTAGTTATATTTCCCAAACAGTTCGGCGAAACCTTCAATCTTTGGATGTGTGAAACCGCTTGGGATCGGCACCTGACTTTGCATCAAAACTGTTGACATTCCAAGACCTCGAGCGGCCTCTAAGGTTGCTATGTCAGAATCCACAAGAAGCATGTTCGAAAAAGAAACACCTGTTAAACGTCTTAGAGCTTCAAATATAGGATTACTCGGTTTTCTGACACCGTATTCTCCACTAACAACCCAGTGTTGGATCTGGTCTTCAACGCCCAACCGTTCACGCAATTGCTGAGACCATGATAGAACAGAATTAGTGATACAAGCGACTGGAATACCACGCCGTTTCATTTGATCCAAAAATGGTAATGTGTCAGATCTAAGGCGAACAAGATTTAAATACTGAGCATCAATATCATCTGTGTTGCCTTGGAGCCCAACACTTTCCCAAAACTCTTCAGAACTTAATTGGCCTAAACTCGCCGACCTGTAGCGATCAGCAATTTCATCCGCATCAGTTAATCCACCATTCTCTCGGACGAAGGGAACTAGTAACCCTTCAGGGTCAGCTCCTCCATCCCAAATAACTCCCTTCCCGCCGACTACAACAAGTTTGATACTCGTATCAGTTTCTTGGTTCTCCTTAGTCACTACATTTTCAATAATCTCTGAAGTTTCTTTGTGTTTCCTTGAATTTTCAGAATTTCTTCCAATTCGAGGAACCGAAGTTAAATTCCTAAAACCTCTAAAGATTAGAAACAATAAGGCAGCACCAAAAAAAACGTATGCAACTGTTCTCCAAGCCTTTGGTTTCGGATAATCAACTGTAGAGAAACTTGAAAAAGGTGTGGAGGTTTGATCGCCTAAAGGAACTGTCCATACATCATGATTTAACCCATTTTCTTTAGTGCCGGGTAATGAAACTGAAAAATTCATTAAAAAAGAACCAGCAGGATCACAAATATCGTCACATCCGGATAAAAAAGAAAGGTCTTCTAAACTTCTTCCAAANAGATTGCCCCCCAATACTTCATCTAAAGCAGGGTCAGAGAATAAAGCAAGCCCCTCTGAAAGGTCGATCTTTCCCTCGATTGTCCATAGTTTCTTGGCAAATGACTTTTCACTCAAAAGGCTAATTTCAGAAAAAACTGAAGGTCCCGCAATCTCCTCTAAAACGCTAACTAAAGAATCTACAGTTGTAAAAGCTTTTGACGCTGAAACAACTATTTTAGATTTTTCTTGAAGGTTCTCAGGTAAGGAAACTTTCCAACCAGAAGAAACTAGATCTTCTGTTCGAAGCTGTCTTTCTATGTCCCCTATTAGGCGACTTGCCTCATCGTCAAGTTCAACAGAAACCTCTACGCTTCCTGTGCCATCATCTTCAACATTTACAGATACTGAGCTTTCAACTTTGCACGCAACAACTAGAAGCGTGAAGGCAAACAGAAGTANGAATTTTTTCATATCAGATTTCAGGAGATTTGCTAATTCTAAACATTAGCAAATCAGCTAAATGAAACTCCTTGGTGGAATTAAAATAGCTGGCAAATCTCTATTCAACTCCCTCAGCTACCATCTCCATGGTNGGTGGTTCAAATCCTGCAGTNGAACGGAAAACTACTTTCTTACNTTCATGGGTGGATTCATCAGCATTCTCCTCTAGAACATCTTCTACGTCCACGATTATGATCTCACCTGCTTTAAATTCTTTATGTAGTAATCGTTCTGAAAGTGGATCTTCTATAAGTCTTTGGATAGCTCGTCTTAAAGGTCTGGCTCCTAATGTTGGGTCATAGCCATGTTCGGCTAGATGGTGTTTAACCGCGTCAGTCAACTCCAAGCCCATTCCTTGTCCAGCTAGTTGACTGGATAAACGGCTAATCATCAAATCAACAACTCTTGTTACTTCTTCCATGGTTAATTCATGGAAAACAATCGTTTCATCGATTCGATTAAGGAACTCTGGACGGAAATGAAGTTTTAAAGCATCTTGAACTTTTTCTTTCATCCGTTCATAGCTGACAGCTTCATCAGCTTTAGTGAAACCTAAATTAGCTTTACGTAAATCAGCTGTCCCTAAATTAGATGTCATTATTAATACAGTGTTTCGAAAGTCAACTGATCTTCCTTGAGAATCTGTAAGTCTGCCTTCTTCAAGTATCTGTAATAACGTGTTGAAAACATCAGGGTGGGCCTTCTCAACTTCATCAAAAAGAACTACAGAAAATGGTTTCCGTCTTACCGCTTCAGTAAGTTGACCTCCTTCGTCATACCCTACGTAGCCTGGAGGTGANCCTAAGAGTCTGCTCACTGTGTGCTTTTCCATGTATTCAGACATGTCAAGAGCTATCAAGGCCTGTTCATCACCAAAAAGAAACTCTGCCAACGTTTTAGCCAATTCCGTTTTACCGACTCCTGAAGGGCCTAGAAAGACAAACGAACCTGATGGCCGTTTCGGATCCTTTAGACCTGCCCTGGTTCTTCTAATCGCTTGNCTAACTGCATGGATCGCGTNTTCTTGACCGATTACTCGCTTATGAAGATCATCTTCCATATGAAGAAGTTTTTGGGTTTCTTCCTCAGTGAGTTTATAAACAGGTATACCTGTCCATACAGATAGAACTTCNGCTATGCACTCTTCATCTACTTCGTCAAAGAGATCTACACCCGATGATTTAATCTCTTCTTCTCGTTCAGACTTGCTCGAGATCAATTCTTTTTCACGGTCACGCAGGTTTCCTGCTTCTTCAAAATCTTGAGATTCGACAGCTGCTTTTTTACGCTGAACGACTTCAGCTAATTCGACTTCAAGTTCTCTTAAGTCATCTGGGGTATTCATACGCCTCAGACGAAGGCGGGAACCCGCCTCATCAATTAGGTCAATTGCTTTATCGGGAAGATGGCGATCAGAAATGTAACGATCAGCCAAATTAGCCGCTGCTACAACAGCTTGATCGGTAATGGTGACTCGGTGATGTGATTCATACCGCTCTCTTAAACCCTTAAGTATTTCAATAGTGTGAGCAACATCTGGCTCGTCAACAGTTATTGGTTGAAAACGTCGTTCTAAAGCAGCATCTTTTTCTATATGTTTTCTATATTCTTCCAAAGTGGTTGCACCAATTGTCTGTAGTTCACCTCTAGCCAGCATGGGCTTTAAAATCGACGCTGCGTCTATTGCTCCTTCTGCGGCACCCGCTCCGACCAAAGTATGAATTTCATCAATAAACAAGACAATGTCACCTCTTGTTTTTATTTCTTTTAAGACTTTTTTAAGACGTTCTTCAAAATCACCTCTATAGCGACTTCCTGCTACGAGAGCACCCAAATCCAAAGTATAGATTTGCTTCCCTTGAATTGTCTCTGGGACATCTCCTCCGGCGACCATTTGAGCAAGGCCTTCAACAATAGCTGTCTTACCTACACCTGGGTCTCCTACAAGTACAGGATTATTTTTTGTGCGACGTGAGAGAACTTGCATGACACGTTCCAATTCGCGCTTTCGACCAATTACTGGGTCTAGCTTTTTTTCTGTTGCTGCTTGCGTTAGATTCTTTCCGAACTGGTCTAGAACGAGCGAACCAGACTGTGATTCCGTTCCTCTACCCCCAGCAGTAGCACCAGCTTTCTCGGAGGCCGCTCCCATTGGGCCTCCTGATCCGGCATAACCCGAGAGAAGTTGGATCACTTGTTGACGAACTCTAGACAAATCTGCACCCAACTTAACTAATACTTGAGCTGCAACTCCTTCTCCTTCGCGGATCAAGCCCAAAAGTATATGTTCAGTGCCTATGTAGTTATGACCTAACTGAAGCGCTTCTCTTAAGGACAGTTCTAAAACTTTCTTTGCACGAGGTGTGAAAGGTATATGGCCACTTGGAGAACTTCCACCTTGTCCGATTAGTTCCTCTACTTGACCACGTACCCCTTCAAGTGAAATCCCTAAAGATTCAAGTGCCTTAGCGGCCACTCCTTCTCCTTCATGGATAAGCCCAAGTAAAATATGCTCGGTGCCAATGTAATTATGATTTAGTAGACGCGCTTCTTCTTGCGCTAATACCACCACACGACGAGCTCTGTCTGTGAACCGTTCAAACAACTGGTAATCTCCCGAGAATTAAACTAATTAATATTAATTGTACCTATCTCTGTAATGTACCAGCGATAAAGAAAACAGGTATTTTAAAGAACCTTTCTTTGGCAGTTTCGAGATGGGGTGAAAATGCCGTATCCTCGGCACGTGGATGACGACTCCTACACGCTACTAACCTTGCCAGGTATTAAAAGTGCCTTGGAAAGAGTGGAAGAAGAACTCAGAATCGCTGTTAAAGCTGAAGAGCCTCTTCTTACAAAACTTTCGCGCCATCTAATTGATGCGGGAGGTAAACGAATCAGGCCAAGTCTTGCTATTGCATCTTCTCAAATACTTGAAGACAAACCAGCTGCTCCAAGTCGAGAAGTAATTCTTGGTGGCGTTGCAGTCGAGCTGGTTCATCAAGGTTCTCTTTATCACGATGATGTAATGGATGGTGCTAAAACTCGTAGGAACGTTAAAAGTGTAAATGAGGAATGGGGTAATCACGAAGCGATCCTCGGAGGCGACTACTTATTGGCAAGAGCCTCTGAAATCGCTGCTGGGCTTGGAGCCGAAGTCGCGGGTTTGCTTGCCACAACTATTGCCGCACTCTGTGAAGGTCAAATTCGTGAAGTTAATTCTGCATATGACATCACAAGAACTGAAGACGCATACATGTCTTCAATCTCAGGTAAAACCGGTGCGCTTCTTTCAGCTTCAGCAAAAGTTGGAGCAATTGTTTCTGTATATCCAGAAGAAGTGGTCAAAGCAGTAACAGAATTCGGGAATCTCTATGGAATTGCTTTCCAAATTGTTGATGACCTGTTGGATGTAATGGCAAGTGAAAAAGAGTTAGGCAAACCTTCAGGGAACGACATGCTGGAAGGTGTTTACACTCTCCCCGTTATTAGAGCCCTTAAAGGCCCGAATGGCGAAGCTTTAATAGATCTATTAAGTAATCCCATAAGTAGTGATAAAAGAGATGAAGCCTTGATGCTCGTTAGGTCAGATGAAGCCATAATATCCACGATAGAAACCGCTCTGGATTTCACACATGAAGCTCAACAGTCTTTAAAAGATCTTCCGGATAATCCAACGGCTGAAATCCTGAAATCTACTTGCACTATTCTCGCAAATCAGGTTAACCATTTTAAGAAATAATTAACCTTGCTCAGGTCTTAACGTGGGAAAAAGAATTACATCTCTAATTGCCTGAGTGTCAGTGAGGAGCATGACAAGGCGATCTATTCCTATACCAAGCCCACCTGTTGGCGGTAACCCATATTCCAAAGCTCTTAAATAATCCTCATCAACAACCATCGCCTCTTCATCTCCAGCATCTCGATTCTTTTCCTGAGCAGTAAAGCGTGATCTCTGGTCATCCGGATCAACAACTTCAGAAAATGCATTACATAACTCCCGGCCAGCGACAATAGCTTCGAACCGCTCAACCAAGTCTGGATTACTCCTGTGAGCTCTTGAAAGAGGTGATACTTCTTGTGGATAATCTGTTACAAATATTGGACCCCATAGTTCTGGTTCAGTCGTCTTCTCATATAGTTCAAGAATCAACTTTCCAGGTCCATAATGATCCTTAAATGGAACTGACAGATCTTCACAAAGCTTTCTTAATTCTTCTATTGGGGTTTGTAAATCAATATTGGTTTGAATTTTTTCATTTAAAAGGTCCAACATGCTGGATCTTTCCCACGGAGTTGAAAGATCTAATTCACGACCGTCATATTGAATTACTGTTGAACCGCAAATTTCCAAAGCAAGTTCAGAAACCAAGTCTTCCACTAGCTTCATAATGTCTTCGTAATCTGCATAAGCTTCATAGAGTTCAAGCATTGTGAATTCTGGGTTATGCCGTGTGGAAATACCTTCATTTCTAAACACACGAGCCATTTCGAAAACTTTTTCGAATCCTCCAACGACCAGTCTCTTTAAATATAGCTCAGGTGCAATTCGTAAAAATAAATCAATGTCGAGAGCATTGTGGTGAGTTTCAAAAGGACGAGCTACGGCTCCCCCTGGAATTGGATGAAAGACCGGAGTTTCTACTTCCATAAAATCTCGGTTCTCAAGCCAGTTCCGAATCAAAGAAATGATTCGGCTTCTAATTCTAAATGCCTCACGAGACTCTTCTGTAACCCAAAGATCCACATACCTTTGTCTGTAACGAATATCGGTATCAGATATGCCGTGCCATTTATCAGGAAAGGAACGCTTTGCTTCAGCTAATCGAACCCAAGAATCAACACGAACGGAAATTTCACCTCTTTTTGTTTTAATTACCTCTCCGGTTACCCCCAGCCAGTCACCCAAATGCAAGTTAGAAAAAAGTTCAAAATCAGGAGTGTTTTTTTCGGAAGCGAACAACTGGATGCGCTCAGTTGAATCTTGCAAAACGCCAAAAACTATTTTTCCTTGATCTCGGCGCAACATCAATCTTCCAGCGACCGAAACCGTTACTCCGCTACTATCCCCTTCAGTCAAATCTGAATGTTCGGATAGGAGTTGAGAAGCTGAATTTGTGACTTCGAAACGAAAAGGAATTTCTCTATCCATCATCACCCCTATTTAGATCGTATACAAGTCTTAGCCCGTGCAAAGTTAAAAACGGTTCAACATGATCAATTGATGTGGCTACTGGAGCAATCAGGTGTGCTAAACCGCCCGTAGCGATCACTGTGCAATCACTTAATTCTTCTCTAAATCGCTCAACCATTCCATCTACTTGCGAAGCAAAACCATAAATGGCTCCTGATTGAAGGGATTCGACTGTGCTTTTGCCTATAACATTTCGTGGTTCAGTTAACTCGATAGCTCTTAAAGCAGCGGCTCGTTCGAAAAGAGCATCCAGGCTTATCTCAATACCAGGTGCTATAGCACCGCCAAGAAATTCTCCCTCTGAAGAGATAACGTCGAAATTATTTCCGGTTCCAAAATCAACAACTACAG
Source organism: Acidimicrobiaceae bacterium (assembly GCA_002716285.1). Classification (GTDB taxonomy): domain Bacteria; phylum Actinomycetota; class Acidimicrobiia; order Acidimicrobiales; family MedAcidi-G1; genus MedAcidi-G1. The sequence goes on along the minus strand of PBAM01000008.1, from coordinate 5,326 downwards.
ATGGACCACCATATAAGTCAAAAGCTGCAACAGCATTTGCTATACGATCTGCACCAACCTCACGGGGGTTGTCATAGAGTATGGGCATTCCAGTGCGGACTCCAGGTTCAATTACTACTGGTTCTAGTTCCATATATCTGTCAACCATTTCACGAAGGCTTGCTAATACACGTGGAACACCTGAACAGATTGCGATTCCCTCAAACTCATCTTTGTGACCAGAAGACCTAACCAGATCTCTAATAATTACTGCATGTTCGTCAGAAGTTCGATCATCGTCGGTAGCGATTCGCCAAAAATCAAAAAGGCCTGCGTCAGCCTTGCTAGCTGTTGCAGAACTTTCGTAAAGCCCTATAACCGTCTGAGTATTCCCTACATCAATGGTTAAGAGCATTCTTTTCCTCTCATAAGTCGCTTTTCTAGTAGAAATTTAGTCTCTCACAAAGATAAGACAAACTAATCAGCTAACACTCACTTTAAAAACTATTACCCGTAATGGAGTGAAAGAACTACCAGTTTTAAGGCTAGTCCCTTAAGAGGGTTCTAGCGGTCGACTTTTAACTTTAAGGAATAACAACACCAACATTGTCTATTAAACGAGTAGTTCCGAAATCACATGCGATTAATATTCGGATCTGCTTCCCAGAATCATTTAATGAATCAAGTGGAGTAAAAGTTTCAGAATCGACAATTCCTACATAGTCCAAATCACCTTTTGATTCGTTTACTACTATGCTACTTATCAATTTTTTCAAATTTTCAGACTTTCTTTCTCCTTCAGAAATCAACTCTGCTCCTGCAATCAAAGCACGGTAAAGCACAGGGGCATCTGCACGCTGCTCTTCTGTCAAATAAACATTTCGGCTTGAAAGAGCTAATCCGTCGATTTGACGGATAGTTGGACATGCAACAATTTCAACGGGGAATCGATGGCGTTTCACAAGGTCATTTACAACCATCATCTGTTGAAAGTCTTTTTCTCCGAAATATGCACAAGCCTCACCAACGATTTCGAATAGTCGCGCAACAACTGTTGCAACACCCTGAAAATGAGAAGGTCTGCTCTTTCCTTCAAGGATTTTTCCAATTTCACCAATATCTTCTGGTTCCGGCACCCCTTTCGGATAAATCTCTTTTTGCGTCGGACAGAAAAGGAGATCAACTTTATGCTTTAAACAAGTCCCCTCATCTTTTTCTAAACTTGAAGGATAATCATCTAAATCTTCTTCATCGGAAAACTGAAGCGGATTTACAAAGATTGAGACAACAGTAGTTTTCTCCTGCCTGACTGAAGTATCAACCAGTGAAGTATGCCCTCCATGAAGAGCGCCCATCGTAGGAACGAAACCTATATCCTCTCCTAGATTTCGTCTTTCGCTTAGAAGGTTTTGGAAATCCTTAACTGAAGTAACTATCTCCATGGAAACTATGAATTACTTTGACTTTCAATCTCTATAAGTTCAACTATCTCACGGCCATCGCTCCCGATTTGCTTTTCGAGAAGCTGCTCAACAACTTCAATTGCACGTGGTCCTGCAGGAACCAATTCACGCCACAAAAGGTACGCTGCAATCAGACCGCAAATTTGGTCGCCCAACTCTTCCCGGTGCAACAACACTCTTGGGTTGTCATCCAGTAGAGAGTTCAACCGGGTAAATAAAGCAGTCAATCTTGTAAGACCTTCCTCTGCCCCTCCGAAAGGCATTTGGACCCAACGCACTCCTTGGCTTTCATAGGCCTTTATATTGTCGTCATTAGCGAGAAGTGACACAACCACATCAAAGTTGTTTTGCCTAATCCAAATGACTTCTTCTTGTCGCCGAACACTTCTATGACTTTCGCCAAAACCTCCTGGCCTTTCGCAAATAGCTAAAGAGTCCTTAATAACCCAACAAAATTTCCTTGGCTCTATTCCCTGAGCCCACTTACCTCTCATCAACGAACCTCAACTTAATAGAAGATAGATTTTGAAATCGTGTTAAAAAAAGTAACTGCATCAGATCGGAGGTTACTGGAGTAAAAACTATAGAACGCAAGTTAGTCAACTTTAATTTCTTCAAATTATTAGCTCTCTGAACTAGCTACCCAAATATCAGGCAAATTTCTATAACGTTCAGCTACGTCTAATCCATAACCAACTAACCAGTCAGCTGGCACTTGAAAACCTGTGTACTTTATTGTGTCTTCTTCAAATTGAAAATCTTCTCTAACAAGAAGTGCACAAATCTCTAAACTCGCGGGGTTTCTAGCAAGAAGATTCTTTCGCAAAAAATTGAGAGTTAGACCGCTGTCAACTATGTCTTCAACTAAAAGAACATGCCTACCAGCTAAATCGAGATCAAGATCTTTAACGATTCGCACTACTCCCGAAGAGGTAGTCGAATGGCCGTATGAGGAAACAGCCATAAAGTCGAACTCTACTGGTAAATCAATAGCTCTCGATAGGTCACTCATAAAAACAAACGCCCCTTTTAGAACACCTACCAAAAGAGGTGCTTCTTTGGAATAGTCTTGGCTGATTTGCTTCCCTAATTCATCAACCTTTTCTGCGACTTGCTCTGCTGTTATCAAAACATGTTGAGGGGTTGGAATGTTGTCTATGTTCTCTTCACTCATTAATAGAACCCTATCTGTCAAATAGTTAGATAAAAAAATTAGTCAGATTCTTGAGAAATTTTTGTATTAACTGAAAATCTAACTTTTCCTTGAGACCGATCCACTCGAAATCCGCCAGGAATTTCTGTTCCTTTAATTTCTCCTCTTACAATCTGTAAAACTCTGTTAACTGAAGAAGAATCTGCTGGCAAGCCGAGCTTGTCTGTTAACCAGTCTTGGATCGCAAATCTAACCACTGGGTCAGGAACATCAGCTACTGACCGAACATCCGTTATGTCGAGATCTTTTATCAAATCAGCTAAAATCCCGGATGCTTCTCCAGCCAAATTTGCGTGTCTAGCTAACAATGGGACAGGATCCCTCCCGGTCACTTCAGCTAACAACGGAATCACCTCGTTACGAATCCTGTTACGGGTAAATCTAGGATCCAAATTCATAGGATCGTTTACTGGGTCTAATTGTTCTGAAAGGCAAAGCTTCTTGGTCTCATGGCGGCGTAAATCTAATATCGGTCTTCTATGAGGATCTCCAATCCCAGCAGTTCCTTGCACACCGGAACCTCTAAGTAAATTCAAAATTACAGTTTCAGCCTGATCATCTGCTGTGTGACCTGTAAGAATTTGTGGAGGTAAAACATCTCTTCTAACGTCACGAGCTCGAGCTTCCAAATTTGGGCCGTCTTCTATAAATGCTTTTAGGCAATTAGCTTTGACACCTAAATCGCTGGCTACTTCAAATACCATTTTTCCTTCATCGCTTGAAGTTTCTCTGAGTCCATGGTCTACATGCCATGCAGTTACTTTTAAACCAGCGTTTACAGCTAGTAAAAGTAAAGCCAACGAATCAGCTCCACCCGAAACAGCACAATCAACTTCGGTTCCACTTGGCGGGAAAATGCAACGAGCTTGAAGCTCAGAAAGTAAATCACTACTCATTTTTCTGCTTCTTGATTCGGGAGATCCAAAGGTTAGGATTTTTAATCTCCTCCAATTTTGGCAAGTTGTCAGGGTGCTCCCAAACCATGTTCAAAAAATCGATTCCTTCGGATTCCTCAATAGTGAAAATAAATTCTTCACCTTCTTCGTATTGTGCCAATTTTGCTTCAATGCCGATAAGTTTCTGAAAAATCTTGGTAACCCCAGTGGCAGATTTTCTTCTCTGACTGACTACTTTTTCAAATCTTTCTTGGTTTCTAACATGCCCCTTTCCTGCTCGACTCATAATGACATCACCATGACCTTCAAGGAGAGTCATGAGAGCAGCTATGTCATTAATTGAATCATTCTGCTCCATTGATGTAAAAAAATTGGATATTTTGAATTCAGACAATCGAGAAGATATGGGATCTTTTGAAAGTTTTAATTGTGAATTATTTTTCTTTGTCGATTCATTCCTATCAGTTTGAACTTCCTGAAGAAGTTTTTTTACCAATGACAAGTAGTGTTCTCTCATCCACGGAACACCCGTAAATTGTGCTCTGTGAGTTAATTCATGAATAGCCAGCCATAAACGAAAACCATCGGGATCAAAAGCGTAACGACGTTCTATCGCACAGATATTAGGTCCGACGTAATAAACCAAATCTTGATCGTTCAAGTCTTCATTATCTAAAACTAATAAATCGTATTGGCCTAAAACCCGTGTTGACATCCAGCCTAAAACTGCACCTATTTCTAAAGCTGCTATGCGTGAAGAAATTGAAGATTTATTTATTTCAGGATTTTCTGCCAGAATCGGTTTCAATAACCTTTTTAGAGAAGAAAAGTTCGCTCGAATCCAGCCACTTCTATCAACAACTTTTGCCTTTGCTTCACCCGAAAAAGATTTCAAACCTGTTGAAGTTTCTACTAATTTTTCAGCACTTGAAGTGAAACCGTTAAAAGACTCATTCAGTCCTTTTAGGTAACTAGCATCATTAAAAGGAGCCCTGTTAGCTATTTGGTTAGCTACCTTTTCAGCTAGACCCCAATCGACTGTCATGCCATCTACAGAGCTAGCTTGATAACGCTCCAAAGGAATCCCTGAAAGTTAGCGCTTGGGATAACGCGTAGAAGAGACTTTCCCTAAATAGCCAATCAAAGCAGCGATTAAGGATACAACTCCAACCACTACCAAGGGGACTGCTAACCAATAGTGCCAAATTACTCCACCAATAATATTCATAGAACAAATCTTACGTTAATTGACAAAAAAGATGACACTTTTCCTGAGCCCGCGCGGGGAATTGAACCCCGGACCTGTTCATTACGAATGAACCGCTCTGCCAACTGAGCTACACGGGCGCAAATGCAATATTAGTATCGACATTTAGACATGACACAAAAAAGTATTTCTAAGCTCTTTCTAAAGGCGCCCATGACAATAAAAGCCGTTTTTCCCCCACAGAAGAAAAAGAAACTACCGCTTCAGCTCTGTCTCCTGCTCCGCTCACGTTTACTACTACGCCTGCACCCCACGCTTCATGTCTAACATCATCTCCAGGCTGTAAACCCAATAAATGAGCTTCTGACGAATTCGAATTATTTCCAGGCTGGTTTACCCCTTTCCCAAAAATTCGTCCCGAAGGTTCTTCAGAGGAAAATTGCTCCGTAGAAATGAAATCCCAGTCTTTTATATCCGAATAGCTACTAGCTGAATTTCTTAGACTTCTATTACTTTTTTGGGATCCTTCACGTTGTATTAGTCCCTCAGGAATATCATCTAAAAATCT